>NC_017506.1:3790209-4106060 GCF_000166295.1 Marinobacter adhaerens HP15 | reverse complement strand
AGGTTGATACTACGGGTGCCACCGTCGTTGCTGGAGATGATGGAGCCCTTGGCCGCGAAGGCGCGCATGCCCGGGAACTGTTCATAGAACCGGGTGATCTCGTCCATCAGGGCTTCGATGTGCCTTGGATTCAGGGTCTCGGCGATGATCCGGATCCTGGTAGGCGTTACCTGCATGTTGAGATAGGCCATGGGCGGCACGCCGGTTTCGCCCGCGGCGTAGGCCTGGCCGTCCGCGTTCACGTGGGGCAGGAAGTAGTCTTCCACCTGGCGGGCAATGGCTTCCATCTCCTGCAGGTTGTAACCCGGCGGCGCCGACATGGCGGCAAAGGTCTTGGGCTCCTCGCCTTCCGGCAGGTATTCGGCGGGCGGGGTCAGCACAAAAATCACCCACAGGCTGAAGCCGACGGTGGCTGCCATCACCAGAAGCCGGCGCACCGTGCCATTCACCAGCCATCGCACCGCCCCCATGGCGGCCCCGCTCCAGCGACCCGAGGTTTCGTTGCCGTATTCATCGGTGGTCACGCCCCGGCGGCCGAAATCCAGCCGGGCGCAGAGGGTGGGTATGATGGTGATTGCCACCAACATGGAGGCGAGAATGGCAGCAGAGATGGCAATGGCTACGTCGGAATACAGCTGGCCCGCCTCTTCCTCGATAAACAGGATCGGCAGGAACACCAGGATGGTTGTGGTGGTGGACGCCAGCACCGCCGGCCAGACTTCACGCACGCCCTTGAGGGCCGATTCGAAACGGTCCAGCCCCAAACGCCGGTGTCGCTCGATGTTCTCCAGCACCACGATGCTGTTGTCCACCGTCATGCCGATGGCAAAGGCGATACCGGCCAGAGAGATCACGTTGATGGTGCGGCCGGTGATCAGCAGTCCGATAAACGCGGCTATGGCACACAGCGGTATGCCCACCACCCCGGCAAACGTGGCCCGGCTGGACCTCAGAAACAGGAACATCACCAGGGTTGCGAAGGCGGCGCCAATCCCCAGGTTGGTCCAGACATTGGCCACCGAGGCTTCCACGTAACGGGCATCGTCTGCGGTCAGGCCCAGCGTCATGCCCGCCGGCTCCAGCACCTCCTGGTTGATGGCGGCCACTTCGTCCATCATCGCGCGCTTGATATCAATGACGTTGGAGCCGCTTTCACGGCGCACCTGCAGGCCAATCACCCGCTGTCCGTTGATAAAGGACAGCTCCCGGATCCGGGAATGGCCCTGCTGAACCCGGGCCACCTCACCAAGGCGCACCACGCTGTCACCCTGCCGGCGTACCACCAGCTGTTCCAGGGATTCAACGTCGTCAAAGCGCCCGACCGTGCGCAACAGATACCGGCGCTTGCCAGAGTCGATCTCGCCGCCGGAAATGTCCTGGTTACGGGCCACGATTGCGTTGCGCAGATCCACCAGGCTCAGGCCGCGCTGGGCCAGGGCGGATTCGTCCACAATGATCTGCATCTGCCGGTCGGCGCCACCGCCAACGGTAACCTCGGAAACCCCCGGCACACTCTCCATCCTTGGCCGGACGCGATCCTCGATGAAATCGCGCATAAGCTCGATGTCCAGCTCGCGGGGATTGCCCTCCAGGGTAGCGACACGGAAATACATGAACGCATTGGATGAGAAAGATGCCGCCACTATGCGCGGCTCATCGACGTTTCTCGGGTAATCAGGGACCTGGCTCAGGGCATTGTTGATCTGGATAAGGGTCTCGGTGATATTCACCCCGAACGGGAACTCCAGCTCGATCTCCGCCGCTCCGCTGGATGCGGTGGAAGTCATCCGGCTCAGGTTCGGAACATTGCGCAGGAACCGTTCCTGCTCAATCAGTATGTCCTTCTCGATGTCCTGGGGCGTCGCACCCGGCCAGCTGGTTTCAACGGTGACGGTACGCACTTCCAGGTCCGGAATCATCTGAACCGGAATCCGGAGCGCCGCTGCGGTTCCAAGAATGGCAACGATCAGGGCGATAACGGTAACCAGAGTGCCATGACGGATAATGCCGGCGAACATCAGCGGCTCTCCCGTTCGGCAATGCGCACGCTGATACCCTCACTCAGGGACTCATTACCACGAACCACGACACGCTGGCCGGTCTCAAGACCGCTGATTATCTCAACCCGCCCCTCAAAACCTGTGCCGAGACGCACCCGCTTTTCCTTAACGGTCCAGGTCTCTTCATCCGCCGGCTCGGCGATCCATACCGTGGTCCGTCCTTCGGGATAACGGTTGATGGCGTCGCGGGAAACCGTCAAGCCTCGCTCCCCGGTGGTGACCCGCAGTACCGCCTGCACCGCCATGCCAGGAAGCAGCTTCAGGGTGTCCGGTTTTATCGCTCGGAGAAGAAAGGTTCTGGACTGGGGGTCGTTGATCGGCACCAGGACATCGATGGTGGCCTGGCTCAGTTCCTCGTCGTTCTGCACCAACAGCCGGCTGTTGTCGTCGATGCGCTTGAAAAAGGCCTGGGGCACCTGGAAATCCAGTCGCAGGTTTTCGGTATCCACCAGCGTCAGCAGCTGGTCACCCGGGGTTACCCATTCCCCGAGATCCCGAAAGCGCTCGCTGACCACGCCATCGAAGGGCGCGGTCACACGGTGACGGCCAGCCATGACTTCAACCTGCTGCCGGGCAGCTTCCAGGCGGGCCAGGGTGGCTTCATTGGCGGCAACCGCACTCTCCCGGGCACTGACTTCCGTTGCTGCAATATTACGGCCCGCACCCACAGACCTGGCCTCGCGCAGTCTCCGCCGGGCTTCCTCCAACCGGCTTCGGGCCTCCTCAGCCTCGGCCCTGGCGGCCGCCAGCTCCCAGGTCACCATTTCATCATCCAGCGCAACCAGCACATCACCCCGGGAAACCCGATCACCGGTTTCCACCCGAACCTCGTCCAGGAGGCCGGCTACCGCCGCGGACATGCCTGAGACACGAAGGGCGTTTACCGTCCCGTTCAGGGTGACTTCCTGAACAATGTCCTCGGAAGACACTGTCTCCAACTGAACGCCGGGTAAATCCTGAGCCGCGGCGAACAGAGGAAACAGACTGCAGACAGACAATAAGACCCCGTGCAGGGTCCTGATAGCATTACCCACGTCCTTTTCTCCATGAATCAGTGCGATGGATGCAATTGCTAACTTTAAAGTATGACCTACGATGAAAACGTCCGTCCGGACCTCGGACCGCGTTTGGCCCGACCAATGAAGTCAATGCATACCGGGGTCAATTCCGTTCCAATCCATCTGCGCTACTATTGTCACAATACTGACAACAAGGATGCCCTGTGAAACCTCTCAGCCCCACGGATCAGCTTTTTCTCTGGCTGGAAAAACGGCAGCAGCCCATGCACGTGGGCGGCCTTCAACTGTTCTCTTTTCCCGAAGGCGCTCCGGATGATTACGTCGCCCAGCTGGCGGACCGGTTAAGGCAACACACGAAGGTGACGCCACCTTTCAACCAGCGACTGGACTACCGTTTCGGTCAGCCGGTATGGGTAGAGGATGAGCACCTGGATCTGGAGCATCACTTCCGGTTCGAAGCGCTACCGACCCCGGGACGGGTAAGAGAGCTGTTGTCGTTTGTCTCGGCGGAACACTCCCACCTGATGGATCGGGAACGACCGCTGTGGGAATTTCATTTGATCGAAGGGCTGGGAGAGCGGCAGTTTGCGGTGTACATCAAGGTACACCATGCTCTGGTAGACGGTGTATCGGCCATGCGGATGGTTACCCGGATGCTGTGTCAGGATACCGGAGAGCGGGATATGCCGCCGATCTGGGCCATGCCACCACGCCCGGAGCGTGAGAAGGATGATGGCGGCCCCTCGCTGTGGCGAAGCATTGGCCACCTGCTGGGTGAATCCGGCAAACAACTGGGCACCGTGCCCACCGTCGCCCGGGAACTGCTGCGAACCATCAATAACGCCCGAAAAGACCCCGCGTACTCCTCCATATTCCACGCGCCCCGCAGCATTCTTAACCAGAAGATCACCGGCTCCCGACGCTTCGCCGCACAGTCCTATGACCTCAGCCGTATAAAGGCAGTGTGTAAAATCTACGGAACCACGGTGAATGATGTGGTGATGGCCATGTGCGCCACCGCGCTGCGCAGCTACCTGATGAACCAGGACGCCCTGCCGGAAAAGCCGCTGATCGCCATGGTGCCGGTGTCCCTGCGCAAGGATGACAGCTCCGGCGGAAACCAGGTGGGCGTTATCCTCGCCTCGCTACACACCGACGTCACCAGCCCGGTTACCCGGCTGATGCAGATCCACGAGGATGTTAAGGCCGCCAAAGACCGCTACGCCCATATGTCTGCGGAAGAAATTATCAACTACACCGCCCTGACCCTGGCGCCGGCGGCGTTCCATCTGCTTACCGGCATGGCACCGAAATGGCAGACCTTCAACGTGGTCATTTCGAACGTCCCCGGGCCCCGGGAGACCTGCTACTGGAACGGCGCCATGATGGATGGCATGTACCCGGTCTCCATCGCCATGGACCGCCTCGCCCTGAACATGACCCTGACCAGCTACGGCGACCAGGTGGAGTTCGGCCTCATCGGCTGCCGCCGCACGCTACCCAGCCTGCAGCGGATGCTCGACTACCTGGAAGAGGCCCTGGTCGAACTGGAGACCGCGGCCGGCCTGTGATCCGATCGGTCAGCCGAAGCGGCGCTCTTCGTTGCGGATGGAGATCTGGTTGTTCAGGGTCCAGAAGTCATACAGCACACCGATCAGGAACAGGCCGCCGGTAAACAGGTAGATGATGCCCGTGATCCACTTGCCCATGTACATCCGGTGAATGCCGAACACACCGAGGAAGGTCAGCAGGATCCAGCCGATGTTGTAGCTGACCTCGCCTTCCCGGAACCTCAGGTCCGCTTCGCGGTCCATGGCCGGGATCAGGAACAGATCGATAATCCAGCCGATAAACAGCAACCCCAGGGTAAAGAACCAGATGGTGCCGGTAACGGGTTTGCCGTAGTAAAACCGGTGTGAGCCCAGGAATCCGAAGATCCAGAGCAGGTAGCCGATCAGTTTGCTGTGGGTGTCTGGGCGTTCTGTCATGGTTTCTGGGTCCTGTTTTCGGTCTCGTCGGTGAATTCTACTTTGGCCCCCAGCCGGGCTGGTTTGGGGGCTGGCCGGGGGGACGGATTATTTTCCCTTGGGAAAAACAACTCGCTTCGCTCAGACATCTTTTTCCTGGCGGGAAAATAATCCGTCCCCCCGTCCGTCAAACTATTGTGGCATAGGAAATAAAAACAAATTAAAACACTTCAATGAATTTCCCGGACGGCCCTCGCCTTTGTCCACAGGGCGTGGGGTGGAGCTTTATTTTTTCGGGGAAAAAATGTCTGAGCGCAGCGAGTTGTTTTTACCCGAAAAAATAAAGCCCCTCCCCGCGACCACGCTCCAAACCAGGAGGCCCAAAAAATCAGGGCCCAACCTCAGGCGCCGGATCCGGACCACCCTCGCGAAACTCGCTGGCCGACTTGCCAGTCCACTTCCGGAACGCCCGGCTGAAGTTGGAAAGGTCCGCATAGCCCAATTCGTAGGCAATCTCGCTAACGGACTGGTTGGTATACCGGAGCAACTGGATCGCCCGGTCTTTCAGCACCGACTCGAGAATTTCCCGGTAGCTGGTATCCCGATCCGCCAGCCGGCGTTTCAGGGTTCGGGAAGAGACGCAGAAACGCTCGGCCATGGCTTCCAGAGACGGCAAGGGGCCCGGCATCATTCGGAGCATGTTGCGGATCGCCAGGACAATGTCGCCCTGCTCCTTTAGGGCCTTCTGCAGCTCGAACTCGCACTGGTCGCGGGCCATTCGGGAGGCTTCGGCGTCGGCAAGACGCATCTGCACATTCAGAAGCTCCCGCGGGAAGACCATCATCTCGTCTGGCTGGCCGTATTCGAATCGAACGGGAAGCTGATCGGCAAACTGCCGGTACCAGGGCGGCTCCGGTGCGCTCAGGCGAACGGAAACACCCGGCAGTTTGCCGTCTTCCAGGGCAAAGCCGTGTTTTGCCGCGTCCTCCCGATCCAGGAGCTGTTCGGTCAGCAGGATCAGGGTGGCGCTGACGGTCTCCGCCAGAAACGGATAGAGGCCGGGCACTTCGAATTCGGTGCAGAGTTTTACCAGCACCTGATCGCCCGCTTCGGACTGGCTCATGCCGAGAAAAGGCACCCGCAGATGCAGGTAACGGCGCACCGAATCCAGGGCATCGGCGAAGGTGGGGCTGGTGAGGGCCGCGAAGCCCAGGGTGCCGTGAATGGTCAGGCGTAATTCACGAGCCAGCATAAAACTGAGACCGTCCTGGCCGGCCAGGTTCACGGCCCGTTTGGCCATGATGATGGCATCGGTGACAAATACCCGGCTGTCGTTGGACTTGAGATCGTCCGGGGTGAAGTCCAGTCCTTCGTAAAGTAGCCGGTCGTTATAGCCTAGCTGGCGGACGGTCTCGGCCAGAACCCGCAGGTAAGCGCCCGGCACCAGGAACAATCCCAGCATCTGCCGTTCTTTGTCCGGACCGGTTGCACTCATTGGCATTCCTTCTTATTGGGTGGGCTGAAGCACTTCAATTGACTCTATCAGATGCCTCCCGCCGCTACAGTGGGGCCCGGTACACCTTGCTCGCCGTCAGCCTGGCCAATCAAATCCCGGCCCGTGTCCCATCCTGATCGACGGCCGTCCCCTTTGCGCATTCCTGCCCGGGCTTGACTGCCACACACTGGAGCCATGACATCAGCCAGAGTGAGGAGTACACACATGCTGAGCAGCAAAACCGCAGAAAAGAAGACGGCTCCCGTTACCCGAGTCTCCAACACACCGGACAACGTCACCATCACCGCCCAGCGCATGGGGTTTGAGTTCGGCGACCAGGTGCCCCGTTACTGGGTCGACAACAGCTACACCATCAGCCACATCATGAATGCGCTCTCGGTGCTGTTTCCGCAGGGCGAGCAGTTCTTCGTGGATTCAGTAAGGGCGTTCCGGGACCAGATTTCCGATCCCAAGCTGAAGGAAGAGATACGCGGATTCATTGGCCAGGAGGCCATGCACTCCCTGGAGCATGTCGCCATGAACCAGCACGTTCGTGACCAGGGCATGCCGGTGGAAGAACTGGAAAAACATCTGGAAGTGGTTCTGGGAATCGCCAAGAAGCTGCCCAAGCGTCACCAGCTGGCGATCACCTGTGCCCTGGAACACCTCACCGCCATGATGGCCGACATGCTGCTGGAGCGTGACGATGTGCGCCAGGACATGGATGAATCCATGCGCCCGCTATGGGTCTGGCACGCGATTGAAGAAACCGAGCACAAGGCGGTGGCCTACGATGTGTTCCAGGCGGCCGGCGGCACCTATGCCGAAAGAACCTTTTATCTTGCCTTCAGCACCGCCGCCCTGGGTGTGATGAGCAGCTATTTCACCAGCCGGATGATGCTGAACGACCGCAAGAACTTCTCGTTGAAAGACACGGCCACGGGGCTCTGGCGCCTTTGGGGCGTAAACGGTACCTTCTCGAGCCTGATTCCCACATGGCTGGAGTACTTCAAACCGGGTTTTCACCCTTGGGATCACGACAATAGCGATCTGATTGCCCGTTTCAAAGAGGAGATTCAGGCGCACATCGCACCACAGTACAAGAAAGGTAATCGCAGGACGCTTCAGTAAACCACGGAAGCAACTCCCAACCCTGAAGGGAAGCGGGTGGGGGGGTCTTTGTGCAGGGAAAATGATGTCTGAGCGCAGCGAGTTGCCTTTTCCCGGAAGAAAGACCTCCCCACCCGATTACCCACTCCCGGGTCAGGCATTCGGCTCGGCGACGCCAGAGCGAATAACCTCGCCCTTCCGCCAAAGCCGCCATTCACCTGGCTCGTAAACATCCCACTTTTCATCTGTGGTCAGAGGTTCAGTAACGATCACGCTGACGATGTCATTGGGCGTCGTTTCCGATTCGAAATCCACCGTTACATCGGCGTCTTTCAGACGTGCAGGACCAAACGGGGCTCTCCGGGTGATGCTGGCCATTTTGGTGGTGCAGTAAGTGAACAGCCAATCACCGTTACTCAGTAGGAGGTTGAACACGCCCTGGCTGGCGTAGGCGACGGACAACCGGACCAGGCGGTCGATGATTTCATCGGTTCCGGTATTGCGATCGCAGTGCGTTCGAAGGTGGTTAAGAATATCGCAGAACAGCGCCTCGCTGTCGGTGGTTCCGACCGGCTCGTAGAAGCCGGGATTCGAGCGGAAACCGGAGAGCTGGCCGTTGTGGGCGAAGACCCAGTAGCGGCCCCAGAGTTCGCGCATGAAAGGATGGGTGTTGGCCAGGCAGATATCGCCGACGTTGGCCTGGCGGATGTGGCAGATGGCCACTTCGCTCTTGATCGGGTGGGTCTGGACCACTTCTGCGATGCGGGAACTGGCGCTGGCGTCGGCGTCGTGGAAGGCCCGAACGCCTTTGCCTTCGTAGAACGCAACACCCCAACCGTCCTTGTGCGGGCCGGTCTGTCCACCCCGACGGGTCAGGCCGGTAAAGCTGAAACACAGGTCAGTGGGGGTGTTGGCGCTCATGGCCAGTAATTCGCACATGGGTTACTTCATTCTTGCCGGAGGATGTCTGCCACAAGAATAACGTAATCAACTCGCTTCGACAGTGAGAATCTCAAGCTGGCGGGGATTGTGGCCGGCGCCGACCACGCAGTTACGCCCTGCTCGCTTGCCGCTGTATAGCCAGCGGTCGGCCACCCGGAACAGGCTCTCGGCCTCGCGACCATGGTCTGGCCAATGGGCAATCCCGAAGGAGGCGGTCACCCGGATCCGGGCATCGCCGTAGGGCAGCTCGCGGTCTGAGATTCGCTGACGCAGCTCGTCCATCAGGACAAAGGCATCCGCCGGCTTCACATCTCGCAGAATCAGCCCGAACTCCTCGCCACCGAGGCGGCCGACAAAGTCTGTGCTTCTCAGGCGCTCGGTCAGGCATCGACTGATATTCTTCAACACGAAATCCCCGGCTTCGTGCCCCAGGGTGTCGTTCACAACCTTGAAGTGGTCAATATCCATCACCACCAGCGCAAATCCGATACCGCTGCGCTCGCCCTCGGCAATGGTTCGGTTCAACGTGCCCTGGAAATTACTGCGATTGGCCAGACCAGTGAGCGCATCGGTCTGGGCCATATCCACCAGGCGCTGCTCTGCCTCTTCCCGGCGACCTTCGTACAGGTGAATGAATGCCAGCATGAGTGCGCCGCACAGCACCATGTTGAGAAGGTCGATCATCGCGTGGGGGTTGCCGACCTGACCAAGGTGGATGTAATAAATAACACCACCGACGATCATAAAGGGAGCGCTGAGGATCATGCCCTCTTTTTTGCCAAGCAGCAGGTAGGCGAGAACCGGCATCATCAACACCCAGACGAACGCAGATACCGATGCTTCGGGCAACAGCATGATGACCAGAAAGAATGCGAACAGCGGCACCAGGTAGGCATAGACCCACTGCTGCAGATAGGGCGTCGATTTCAGGCGCCAGACTCCGAAATAGAGCAAGGCACTAGCGCAGAGTTCACCAATGCCTACCCAGAGGAAACCATTGAGAATCTGCAGGCATGCGAAAACCACCAGTGCCGAGCCGGTGATCAGAAAAAGCAGCCGCATCAGTGAGCGGCGGTGACTGTCGCGCAGACCCGAGCGGCTCTGTTCCAGAGTGGCCCCCAGGTCGGAATGGTGAGGCGTATTCATGCTGACTCTTCCTTGGATCAGCTTCCGAGTATAGCCCCGAAACACTGTTTGTAAAATGTACAGCGGGCCCGGTCGTCAGGCCCGGTGTACGCGGGGTGTTGTCAGATGTAAAGGTTCTTGCGGGAGAAGCGCTCGACCAGCGGCTGGTACGCAGACCCCAGCAGTCGGTTGATCGCGTCAATTCCCCAGGCGTCGGGGCCTACCAGAATACGGGACTCATTCTTGAGGATGCCTTTCACAATGGTTTCCGCTGCCTTCTCGGGCGTGGTCATGGCCAGTTTGTCGAAGCCCTTGCGTTGGGCCACTGCGTTCTCGGATTTACCCATGCGGGCGGCGTTGGCGATGTTGGTTCGGATACCGCCAGGGTGCACACAACTCACCGCAACCGGCTGGTTTTCCAGCTTCATCTCCTGACGCAGGGCTTCGGTGAAGCCGCGAACCGCAAACTTTGCGGCATTGTAGGCACTCTGTTTGGGCACGCCGATCAGGCCAAACACACTGGACACGTTCACCACATGGCCATCGCCCGAGGCAATCAGATGTGGCAGGAAGGCGCGGGTGCCATGGGCAACGCCCCAGAAATCAATATCCATGACCCATTTGAAGTCCTCGTCGGTCATCTCCCGCACGGTGGCGGAGAGCGCAACGCCCGCGTTGTTGATCACCAGATTCACCTGGCCAAAGTCCTTCGCAACCTCTTCGGCATGGGCAAAGATGGCATCGCGATCAGACACGTCCAGCCGGTAGGTTTTTACATCAGCGCCGCTGAGCGCAGCAGCGGTTTCGGCCAGGCCTGACTCATTGACGTCGGACAGCGCCAGCCGGCAGCCCCGGTCCGCCAGAGATTTGGCGAGTGCGCGGCCGATACCCGAGCCGGCACCGGTAACAACGGCCACTTTGTTTTTCAGCTTTTTCATGGTCAAAGACCTCTTGTTGTAGGCTTTTCAATTAAAGCAGATACTCTAACAATTGCCCGCCCGCGGGATATGGCTTTAGTGAACCAGGCCGCAAGGCATTCCGGCCACCCTCTGACTCGGCCCCCGGTTTCCGGTACAATCCGATGCCGTTGTTCGGTGCGCAAAAGCAACCCGACGCCTCTCCCGAACCTGTGGATTTTCTGTATGGAATGGAGTCTTACGCATTTCTGGCTGATCCTGGCACTGGTGCTGTGCCTGGCCGAGCTCACCTCCGGCGTGCTCTTGCTGCTCGCTCTCGGCATCGCCGCGGCCCTGACCGCCTTGCTGGCGTTCCTCGATGTGCCCTTTGAGTGGCAACTGGCGGGGATGGGGATTTTCTCGGGAATCCTGGTTCCCGTCGCCATACGCTGGATACGGCCGCGTTTCTCCCCCAAGGGCGTGGCGTATGGAACGACAGGCACAGGCGTCGAGCAGGGCCGGCGCTACCAGACCTTGAAACGGGACTTTGACGGTGCCACGGGCATCAAGGTCAACGGCGATTTCTATCGCCTGCGAGTCACCGACACCGGGGAAACCGACCTTCCGGAAGGAACCGACGTCATTTTCAAACAGTTTGACGGCACTACCGCCGTTGTTGAGACGATCACACACAAGGAACAGTAAACATGGAACAGTATCTTTCACCCGGACTGGTTATCAGTCTGATCGTAGTCGCCATTGGCATTTTCATCATTGCCAAGGGTCTGGTCATTGTCCGCCAGTCGGAGGTAATGGTGATTGAGCGCCTGGGGTCGTTCAACCGGATCCTCGAAAGCGGTGTGAACATCATTATTCCCTTCATCGAGCGCCCACGGCCGATCACCATGATCCGCTACGTACGCATGGGTGAGGATTATCATCCGGTGATGAGCGACGAAACCCGCATCGACCGCCGGGAAACGGTCATGGACTTTCCGGGACAGCCCGTGGTGACCACCGACAACGTGACGGTGAAGATCAACGGCGCCCTCTACTACCAGATCATCGACCCGCGCCGGGCAGTGTACGAAGTGGCCAACATGAGCCAGGCGGTGGAAGTGCTGGCCAAGACCACCCTGCGCTCGGTGGTCGGCAAGATGGAACTGGACAAGCTGTTTGAATCCCGCAGCGAGGTGAATAACGCGATCCAGGCCGAGATGGAAGAGGCCGCTTCCAAGTGGGGTGTAAAACTCACCCGGGTGGAGGTTCAGGACATCAGCATGCCGGAAGAAGTGGAAGAAGCCATGCGATTGCAGATGGCTGCCGAGCGGAAACGCCGGGCCACGGTCACCGAAGCCGAGGGTGAAAAGTCAGCAGCCATCGCCATGGCCCAGGGTCAGCGGGAGTCCGCCATCCTCAACGCCCAGGGCGACAAGGAATCGGCCATTCTCCGGGCGCAGGGGGAACAGGAGTCCATCCGTCTGGTACTCAGTGCCATGGGCGATTCCGAGGAAAACAAGCAGACCGTCATTGGTTACCTGCTGGGCCAGAGCTATATCAAGGTTCTGCCGAATATGGCGAAAGAAGGTGAGCGGGTGTTTGTACCCTACGAATCCTCGGCCCTTCTAGGCTCCATGGGCATGTTCCGCGAACTGGCCGGTAGCCCGGAAGACACCGTTCGTCAGCATTTGCAGCGCGATGGTCTGCGTGGCGGGCTGGTCGGCTCGGCCGGTAACAGCTAAAGCCTGAGGGCCTCTCAACCCAGCAGATTATCCAGGGGTTGCTCGTAACTGGGGGCAAACACCTTCAGAAAATAAGCAACCTCTGGCAACCCGTCCTCGTCCAACCGCTTGCGGATCTGTCGGGCGGCGGGCTCGAATTCCTTGTTGCCGGCGCGGATCTCCGCCTGGCACTTCAGCCACGCCGACAACCTGTCGGCGGCTTTGATGAGTTCCTTGTCTTCTGCCGGTAGCTGCGATTCCCGAACGTAGGGTGAAAAATCCTCCCGCAGATCCTCCGGCAGCAGTGCCAGCAATTCGGCCTCCGCCTTGTGTTCAATATCTCCGAAGGCCTCTCGCATCACCTTTGAATGGTATTTCACCGGTGTCGGCATATCGCCGGTGATCACCTCTGTTGCGTCATGATAAAGCGCTGCTGCGGCAATACGATCGGCGTTCACCCGGCCGCCAAAATGCCGGTTACGGATGATGGCAAGCGCATGGGCGAGGGTCGCCACCTCCCAAGAGTGGGTGGCCACGTTTTCCTCAATGGCATTGCGCATCAGCCCCCAGCGCTTGATCCAGCGCAGGCGGGAGACGTAGGCAAAAAAATGGCTGACACCGTTACCCATCACTTACAGATCCATTTTGCATAAGTTAATAATTTTTTGCTTCAGGAGCACAAAATCCCCGTGCTATTCTGAATGCGTATTCAATTGTTACACAACCGGGGAGCACCGTGCTCACAAAGGCACCGATTTGGACACTACTGGCCATGTTTTCTGCCGCAATCATGCTGGCAGCGGCGCCGGTTTTTGCCAATGAAACCGAAATCACCGTGGGCGTTTACCACTTCCCTCCGATTGCCAGTGTTGACGACAATGGGGAACCCACCGGGCTGCTCGGGGACCTGCTGCAAGAACTTGAGCAAGCCAACCCAACGGTATCTTTCCGGGTCTTTCATACCTCGCCCAAGCGTCGCTACCTGGATTTCGAGGCCGGCCTGTACGACGTTATCTTCTTTGAAAGCCCCGGCTGGGGCTGGACCAAAAGAAACGTCGACATATCGCGACCGATCCTGGCAGATGAGGAGCTGTACGTCGCTCTCAAAAAACCAGGCCGCGACGACTCGTTCTTTGACGATCTGGAACAGCGGTCGATTGTCGCCATTTCAGGCTATCACTATGGTTTTACCGGTTACGAAACCGACAACTCCGTGCTGGAGCAGAAATTCAACATCGAGTTCTCCGACAGCCACAGCCGCAACATCAAACTGATCAAGGCAGACCGGCCGTCCGTTGCCGAAGTCGCCATTGTCAGCCATTCCTACCTCCAGCGGCATCTGACCAGGCATCCTGAAGACTGGGACGAATTGCTGGTATCAAAGAAGCCGGACCAGCGCTACCAGCTCAGCATCATCGCCCGCAAAGGCGGCACTGCAAGCGCCGACGAGATGCTGCGGCTTCTGGCGCCACTGGTCGACAACGGCCGCTACCGCCACCTCGTTGAAAACTGGGGCCTCCAGTTGCCAGCCGGTTTTCTGACCGGTTTCGAGGCCCCCTGAGTTCAACGAACGTCCAGGTTGAAGGCGACGATAACGTTTCCTTCGCTGCCCACGTCCGCATTACGTGCCGGATCCAGCAGAAACAACTGATCAGCCGGCACACCGTGGGTCTGCTGAAGAACATTACGCAGGGTCACGCCTCTCGAGGACGCCAGATTGCTCAACGCCTCCGGAGCGAGTGAACGCTCACCGGCAAGATACGCCTCCCGGGCAGCTTGCCATTCCTCCTCGGACACATCCCTCTGACCACCCACTGTCAGGTCTTCCCGAAGCAGGGCAAGGCCATCGGCCTGAGGCTGAACATTACCCCGAATATTCAGCAGCAGGTCCGGGCGCTCCAGCATCGCGTCTGCCAGCGCCGCCAGCTTTTCAGCCTCGCCTTCGGCCAGTTGGATACTGCCGGGGATAAACCTCACCTTCCCGAGCTCCTCTCCGCTCAGGCCGGCGAGTTCGGCAATCGAGCCGAGCATACTGAACGGTGAGGCCGCTGCCTTGGCCAGAAGGTTCACGAACGCCCGCATCACAACTTTGCCGACGCTGAAGTCCGGGTCAGACAGGTCCCCGCTGATGGGCAAGTCGACTTCAATCACTCCCTTACTGTCCCGAAGCAGCGCGAGGCCGAGTTTTACCGGCGCATTAACGGCCTGATCACTGGCGATGGCCGAACCCAGCTCGAGACGATCCATAACCACCAGATTGGACGCATCGATCCTGGATCCGGCAATTTCATAATCAAGATTCAGGTTCAGCTTGCCACTGTCCACGCCATAACCCAGGTATCGACCAAAGTAAGGCGAAAGCGCAGGCAGGGACAATTCCTGCATATTCAGTTTCAGATCGCTGACATCCTCGGTACCAAGGGTGCCAATGGTGCCTTCAAAGTCCAGGTCCGCCACGCCGCCGACCCGGCCACGGATAGAGACCTTGCCCTGTTGGGGGGAAATGTTGCTGAGGCCTGTTACGCTGCCGTTCAGCTCATCAAACGAGGTGGTAAACGCCGGTTCCAACGTGCGGTCGGTATACGCCAGTTCGCCATTTTCCAGCATCAGCTGGCCAATACGGAAAATGAACCCCGGCTCGGAATCCTCCCCCTGCTGAGCATCTGCGGTCGCCTCCTGCTGACCACCGGCCGCTGGCGCTTTGGCGATCCGCTCGACGTTGTGGATATTGTCGGTATTGCGGACAACGTTGATGACAGGCTGGGCCAGGGTCACCGTTCCTATTTCCAGGCGTGCCGGATACACGTTGTATTCAATAGGTGCCAGGCGCAGGGTTTGCCAGGAAACCAGCGAACCGGAACTGTCGGGCAGCTTCAGATCCAGACCGGCCACTTCCGCGGTGCCGCTGAAGGTGCCCGTGAGAGGCTCCTGCTGCCCATCCAGATCAAGGTTGCCGTCAACGCCCAGCGTGCCGCTGGTAATGGCAAGATTGGCGCCTTCCTGAACGTAGGGCTCAAAGGCGGCGAGAGCGATGCCGTTTCCGGAGATGGCGGCTTCCAGGGTAAACGGTGCAGGTGTCACCTGGCCGTTTAGTGACAGTTGGCCGCCACTGGCCAGGCTTCCGGTTATCTCGTAAGACACCGGTTCTTCAAGTTGATGGCTCAGTTGGCCGATGGATGCGGAAAGCTGCTCTACGGCAATTTCAGTCGCTGTCGCCGGTTGACTATCCTGCCAGAGAATACGCCCACCGGAGAGCGCGACGCCCGCCACTGACCAGCGGAATGGCTGGCCGCCGGTGGACGCTTCGCCGCCGCCCTCCGTCTCACCGTTGTTGGTGGCCAGCGGCGCCAACCAGTCAATCTCTCCGTTTGCGCTCCTGGCCACGGCCACATCGAGCTTGTCCAGAGAGACCTGACCGATACGGATTTCGCGGCCATTCAAGTCGAACCCGACAGCATCCACAGAAACCTCAGCGTTGGTCAATCTCGCCTGCTCACTCTGTTCATCCAGCGCGACGGCGAAATTCTCGAGTTGCAGCTGACCGTTGGTCGTCTCCAGGAAAAAGCCGTCGCCGGCCTGGATTTCATAGTCGGAGCTCAGGGTGACGCTGCCACCACGCAGATCATAGGGAAAGAAAGGAGCCAGGAAATGAGCCAGGGTTTCATAGCCCACCGATGACACCTTGAGCGTGCCGTTCGAGTAGAACGGGGCGACGCTCAGATCACCCTGCCACTCGATGGTCTGACTGCCCAGCGCCGCCAGCAGGGAGTAATCGCTGTCCTGCCCCTCGCGACGCCAGGTGGCCAGATCACTCAGGGTAAGATCCATCGGGGTAATCCGGAACTCGGCCATGTCGGCCTGGGTAAAATCCCGGAACAACATTTCGCCGCCGTTGAGTTCAATTTTCCCGAAGTACAGCCGTGGTGGCGCCGCCGCGTCATCCGATTGCGACGCTTCAGGCGCTGGCTCTGCAGGTCCCGGGTTGGCCGCCTGCCAGTCTCTCGCAAAATTGACGCTGTAGTCCTCCAGCAGATCCACCCGAACATAGGGCTCATCCAGCTGGATGGCTTCAAACCCGGCAATACCCCGAACCAGCTGGAAAAAGTTCATGTCCAACATTAGCCGGTCAAAGGCAACCACCTGCTCACCCTGGGGATCTTTTGCCGACAGACCCAGCGCCTCGACTCGAAGGGTGAACGGGTTGGTTCGGATATCAGTGATTTCTGCCTGCCAGCCCATACGCTGGTCCAGCTGCTCGGGTACCAGACGCTCCAGCCACCAGGGAAGTAGCAGGAAACCGGCCAGGGCATAGATCATGAGAAGCACCAGGAATCCGATCAACAGATTCCTGGGCATATGACTGCGTTTACGGCTCTGGGCCACGGACATCTCCTTCTAAACGGCGGATTCCCGGGGCAATATTGCCCACCTGCCTGTTCACAAGGATAGTCGGCCCAGAGGCGGTTTGTCAGCTGTGACGGTTATGACCCGGCATCACTAACTCCGGGTCGGCGGCCATGTTCGCAAATTCGCCGATCTCATTGAGGTCTCTGGGTACCATGGCAGCCCGCACCAGCTTGCGGGTCGAATTGCCGGTTTTCGGATAGGCCGCCTGGCCGGCGCGCCAGGTAACCGGCATTGAAGGCGTGCCGATACGCTGATCAATCTGCCGCAACCGCTTGTACATGAAGGCATGCTGGCTATCTTCATGATCTGGCACCAGGGCAAAGAAGGCGCTGGCCGAGTATCGGGCGAGAAACACCTGGTCCGACATCTGATCACGCAATGCCTCGCTGATTTCCCTGACGACCGCGTTCAACGACTCATCACCCATTCCGGTGGCCAGTTCACGGAAGTTGGCAATGTCGAGGTAAATCAGGGCAAACGGGTTGCCGCGGTCGTTGTCCCGGGCAAGGATATCCAGCAGGCGTTGTTCCAGCGCTGACCGGTTGGGCAGGCCGGTAACGGCATCGGTAAAGGCAAGCTCTGCCACCCGTTTATCCTCTTCCGCCTTGAATTCCTCTAGTGCCCGCTGATGTTTTACATCCAGGACGGTCACAACCAGGGCCACGGCCAGCATCGCAATGCAGAAGACGGCCAGGGGTATTCCCATCCAGTTCCCCCGCAGGCCGTTGTCAGCTGCAGGCACGGCGCCCTCCGGAAAGGTCATCGCCATCATGCCCGTGTAATGCATTCCACAGATTGCAGCGGCCATCACCAGGGCGGCCACGAACTGGACCGCCAGGGTGCCGGATCCGTCCATGCCCTGCAGTTTCCGGCAGAGGGCAAGCGCAGCTCCCGAAGCCACAACGGCAATCGCGATCGAAATCAGCAAAAATACGGTGTTAAACGTCGGCGGCGCTGACATGCGCATGGCATACATACCCAGGTAATGCATCACTACGATACCGCTGGCCATGGACAGGGTCGCACTGACGAACAGAGGGACTCCCAATTGTTTGCGCCCGATGATGTGCAGAGCAACACCGGAAGCGAACACGGCTGCGAGCCAGGAAACCAACGTCATCATCACATCAAACGACATGGGAACACCCATCGGCATAGCCCGCATTCCGACAAAATGCATCGTCCAGACTCCGGTACCCATCAGCAAGGCGCCGGCCAGTAGCCATTTCCGACGTTCGCCAGACTCCGCATTAACGAGTCTGGCACCAAAAAACAGAGCCGCATAAGCTGCCAATACAGCAACCAGAAAGGAGGCGACAACCAGGGGCAGATCATATTCGGACATCATTTGTGCAAACCTTTGTTTTGTGTGTGCGCGCGGGCCAGCCAGGCAGTTTGCCCAAACCAGACCCGCATCAGCGTCGAAGTAGATACGGGCCAGCTGTGATACAGGTCTCACTTTATTGTTGGGTTTATGTAACCGTTTCAGACATAAGCAGCGCTGACAGTGAACCCTGAACCCGATATGCTTCTGGCTCGTATTTCTCCCGGGTCGTTTTACGCGCAGGCAAGAGGACAGGTTATGGACATCGGCGATATGCGTCGTGATTTCGAGAGCGAGGGGCTGGATCGCGATGCACTGGACAACAACCCAGTGCAGCAGTTCCAGAACTGGTTTGAGGATGCCCGGGAAGCAGGCATTCTGGAACCCAACGCCATGTCGCTGGCGACCACGGGGCAGGACGGCATGCCAGACCTCCGCACGGTATTGCTGAAGTACTTCGACGACCATGGCTTTGTGTTCTACACCAACTACGGCAGTCGCAAAGCGAAGGAGATGGAGGAAAATCCGCAGGCGGCGCTTTTGTTCCCCTGGATCGGACTGAACCGACAGGTAAGGATCCAGGGTGCCGTTGAGAAAGTCAGCAAGGCCGAATCCCTGCGCTACTTCGCATCGCGCCCCAGGGGCAGCCAGATCGGCGCCTGGGTTTCCGAACAGAGCAAGGCCATTACGTCCAGGGGCCTGCTCGAACAGAAGGTTGCCGAAATCAAGCGGAAATTCAGCGAGGGCGAAGTGCCTCTTCCCAGCTTCTGGGGCGGCTATCGCATCGTGCCGGAGCGTATCGAATTCTGGCAGGGCAGGCCCAGCCGGCTTCACGACCGTTTTGAATATGTGAGGAAAGGCGATGGCTGGCTCATCCAGCGACTTCAACCCTGAATCCCGGCCGTCGGTCTGGCTGTGTCACCAGACCGACGGGCCTGAAATTGCGCACCCGCATTGGCTGACTGACTACGAACGCCAGACAGCGAGCAAGTTCAGCGGTCCCCGGGAACGAGAATACCTTTCCAGCCGCTGGCTGATTCGTCAGGCCATCGGCAAGTCAGCGCAGGTGGCACCGGACCTCTGCTGCCCGGTATCCGGGCGCCCCAACGCGTCGGGCACGCCCGAGGGCTGGCGACTGTCCCTCAGCCACAGCCAGGGCCTGTCTGCCTGCGCCACTCTATCAGGCTCGCCCATTGGACTGGATCTTGAACCCTGCCAGCGCCATGCTCAATGGCAGAAAGTGGTAAAACGCTGGTTCTCCCCCGTCGAGCAGGAGTGGCTGTTCCGCGAAGACGACTCCAACACTTTCCTCAAGGTCTGGACCCTGAAGGAAGCATGGCTGAAAGCCACGGGCAGGGGCATTGCCGGCAACCTGCAAACGCTTGAGGTGCGGAAAAATTTCGAGATCTACGGCGACCAGCCCGAGCAGGACTGGCAGGCGGCCTGTTGCTATATTGAAGGCTATCTGTTGACCGTGGTGTACCGTGGAAGCCGACCCCTATGGCCGGAAATCACCCTACTTGAGCCGCCGCCACGGGACTTCGCCCTGGTGGATACCGAGCCGATGGAGGCCTACTGGGAGCCACTGTTCCAACGCACGATTCGTCGAAAAAGCCCGTAACCCGAACCAGACACAAATGACACAGGCTATTGTATGGAGAACGCTGAACGCTGCCCCTGGTGCGGGGATGACCCGCTTTACGTGCACTATCACGACACCGTCTGGGGCCGCCCGGAGTACGACGATCTCGCCCTTTTCGAAAAACTCTGCCTGGACGGCCAACAGGCCGGCCTGAGCTGGATCACCATCTTGCGAAAACAGCACAATTACCGAGCCGCTTACGATGACTTCAATCCGGAAAAGATCGTCCGTTACGATGAAGCGAAGGTCGAGGAACTGCTGTCAGACCCGGGCATCATCCGCAACCGGCTAAAGGTCAGGTCGATCATCAAGAATGCGCGGGGCTATCTGGATCTGCGGGAACAAGGTATCGGTTTCAGTGATTTCCTCTGGTCTTTTGTTGGCGATAAACCGATCCAGAACCATTGGCGCGCCTTCTCCGAAGTACCGACCACAACCGCAGAATCCGAGGCCATGTCGAAAGCTCTGAAGCGATCCGGTTTCACCTTTGTCGGCCCAACCATTGTGTACGCCTTCATGCAGGCGACCGGCATGGTGAACGATCATCTGGTTCAGTGCCCACAACACCGGGAATGCTATTTACTAAGCCAATGATCTCAATAGGCTGAGGGGTCGTAAGTTCTGGAGTGTTTGAAACCGCGGAGCTTTACTGTGCGAATCACTCTTGACCAACTCAGAAGCCTGCAGAGTCCGGTTATCGACCTGCTTGAGATCCTCTCGCTTGAGGGCCAGCACTACATGGCCCGCCTGAGTATGGACAATCAGACCCTGCTCCTCTCGGAAAAGAACGGAACCACCAGCCTTTTCCGGGGTGCCTGGCAGATCCAGGACACCCTGGCCTCGTTCGACATTCGGGAGACCCAGGTGGTCCACCCCTCCGCTTACCACGAAATGGTGGGAATGGAACCGACCGACGTTGAACCGATGCGAATCCGGGTGCAGAGGCAGAAAACGTGATTGCTGTAGCGAGACTTGCCATCCTTGTTGGCATCGCCGGATTGATCCCGTTTATCGGCCTCCTGGCGGGGCTGTTTTTCATGCCGCAATACAGTGTGGCGCTTCTCGGCTACTTCTATCTGTACAGCGCAGGCATTCTGGCGTTTATGGCTGGCGTTTATTGGCCCATTGCCATGCAGCTGGACAACTGCTGCTACCCGTTGTCGCCACTGATGACCATGTTACTCAGCCAGGTCTTTTTTGTGGCTGCGGGGGTAGGGCTACTGCTTCCTGTCAGTGGCCAGATTGTTTTGTATACGAGTGCCTATCTCGCCCTCTATCTGGTGGACGCCCGCTGGATGAAGGTCTATTGGCCAGCCTGGTATCTTCGTCTGAGACTGGTCCTCACCTCGGTGGTACTGGTCTGTCAGCTTACAGCGGCAGCCTGGTTTCTCCTGCTGCACACTGCTCACTGAATTCTGAAGGGGAATGCCGGAGCCTGACGTATGTCAGGCTCCAAACGCATCTTCGGGGGATTCGTAACGACTCTGCAGCTTTTTCAGGGCAGTTTTTTCGATCTGGCGCACCCGTTCTCTGCTGATGCCAAGATCGTCGGAAATCACCTGCAGCGTTTCCGGTTCCGGCAGTCCCAGACCATAACGACGCGACAGAATGTCTTTCTCACGATCATTCAGCTCGCTGAGCATCGACTTCAGGGTGCGCTGCCGGTCCCTGTCCGACATTGGATGATCCGGCGCCATCTGGTCGCCGGCGTCCAGGCTGTCTCCCAGGGTGACGGACCCGTCCTCAACAAGGGGAACATCGGTTGATATCTCCCGGGTCGCCAGCGCCCTTAACTCGCCGATCCTCGACGGGCTTGCCTCCATTTCGCGGGCAAGCTCCGATTGGGAAGGCGTCCGCCCAAGGCTCTGATGCATTCGCAGCGACACCTTGTGCAGCTGGCGAATTTCATCCACCACGTTTTCCGGTGTGTGCACCAGCCGCGTCCCACGCTGCAGGCAGCGTTTGACTTCCTCGCTTATCCACCAGTAGGCATAGGTCGAGAACCGGAAGCCCTTGGTGGGATCAAAACGCTCTACCGCCTTGATCAGACCGACGTTGGCGTCCTGGATCAAATCAGACATAGGGATACCGTGCTGCCCGTAACGGCGGGCAATATGCACCGCCAGCCGCAGATTGCTCTGTATCAGCTTGCGACGACAAGCCGTCGCCAGATGAAAGGCCCGGCGACATCGAGATGAAAACGCACAGGCGTCTCCGAGGCTACCAATCACTTCCCGGAACGTCTGCGGAGTCTCCTCCGGCAGGGCCAGTTCGGTACTGATAATTCGGTAGCACAGTGTCAGTTTGCGGGAGAGGCGGCGTTCGGCCTCATCTGTCAGCAGTTCATACCGGGACGCATCCCTGAAGTACAGCCCGACCAGGGAATCCCTTTCACCATCGTTGGGCGTTGTCGGAGACGGTCCCAGCCTTTCGGTCGTTCGCATGGCTTAGGTACCGGTCAGAATTTACACCAAAGAATACGACGTGCTGTAGCTGATGGATTTACCGGGGCAGGGTCAGTAAAAACCCACAGGCGACACGGACGGTCGGCTGTGGGTATCGTGCGGGGAGGTTACAGAAACTCAGGCTGCGACGATCGCATACTCATGGTTGTGAGGCTCGATCAGAACGCCATGCAGAGCAACGATGGCTTTCTCATAGTCGTCCTCATCCACCACAAACTGGATGTCCACCTGACGCATGCACTGGTGCAGCGCAAGAATACTGATTTCCTCATCGGCCAGCGCCTTCACGGAACGGGCCAGAATACCCGGAACCTTCATATCGCTGCCGATGGCCGAAACAACCGCCACCTTCCGGGTGTTGATTTCGGCATTGGGGAACTCTTCCTTCAGCGCCTTGACCACCCGCTTGACGTGTTTCAGCGTGCTGCCCACATAATGGGTAATGGTGTTGGCGTTTGTGTCCTTGGACATGAAACGAACCTTGAAACGGCTCAATACATCCAGAATACGGCGATCGGAGCCCGGCTCGCCCTGCATGTCCTGATCGAACACTTCCACGGCAAAAACGCCTTTGGCGCCCGCGATGATCTCCACCTGAGGCTTCTCACTGACGTAATCGCCGGTGATCAGCGTACCGGTGTGCTCCGGCTCAAAGGTGTTCATCACACGCAGCGGAATCTCGTTCTGGCGCATG
Source organism: Marinobacter adhaerens HP15 (assembly GCF_000166295.1). Lineage (NCBI taxonomy): Bacteria > Pseudomonadati > Pseudomonadota > Gammaproteobacteria > Pseudomonadales > Marinobacteraceae > Marinobacter > Marinobacter adhaerens. Next base: position 4,083,193 of record NC_017506.1, on the reverse strand, counting down.
CCTTTACCGGCACGGGGATGGATCGCTTCCATGCCCAGATTGGCCAGCTGGTCGGCCACGTCATAGTTGGTCCGGCCCAGTGGCACCACCTTGTCTGCGCCAACAATGTTGGGGTCGGCAGAGCTCAGGTGGTATTCCTTGTGGATAATCGCCTCTCGGGCCTCGGTGATTACCGCTACCCGGCTGAAGGTCATCTCGCTGTAACCCCGGTCGAAGGTACGCATCAGACCTTCCTTGCACTGGGCATAACCGGTCACGATCGGCAGCTCACGGGTGAGGTCCACCGCATCGAAAGCCTGCTTGAGCTTTTCGTCCAGCGGCAGCAACTCGTTATCGCGCCAGCCGGTCAAATCCACAAAGCGGGCATTGATGCCTTCCTGCTGGAGCTTCAGGGCGGTATTGAAGGCACTGTGGGCCTCACCAATACCCGCCAGCATTTCACGCACCGTCAGCAGATGCTCTTCCAGCTGGAACTGGCCATAGGAGCACAGGCGCTGCAGATCGATGAGGCAGCCCCGAACACCTTCAATCCGGTCGGTGATGAACTGATCCGCCTGCTGCTTCAGCATCGGGTCTTCGAACAGCTCGCCGTTGATGTCGGTCAGGAACTTGACCAGCTTGGTGAGATCGTCACCCCAGGCCCAGTCAGACTCTGCATCCGCAAACAGGGCATAGACGCCTGGCTCACCGGTCTTCTTGTGTTCCAGCAGTTCATTGGTCACGCCGCCATAGGCAGAGACCACGAAAATGCGCTGGTACAGATTGTCCTTCTTGCGATTACCGATAATGATGTTGTCACGAACGGCCTCGTAGTTACTCATCGAGGTGCCGCCGATTTTCTCAACGGTATGTAGTTGGCTGGTCATAATCTTGCCTTTGCTATCCTGCAGCATGAATGTCCGGAGGTGCAGGCGTCTTACGACGCCTCGCTGAGCCCTTCCTGCATGATTTCGTCCACACTTTTTGCCAGCAGAGCAGCCCCTTTCTTGAGGTCTTCCTCGCTGGTTGTAAGCGGCATCAGGCACTTGATGACTTCATCATTCGGACCACTGGTCTCGATGATCAGGCCGTGCTCGAAGGCACGTTTGGTGATCGGGCCTGTGATGTCTGCGTGTTTTGCTTCAATACCACGCATCAAACCGCGCCCCTTCATTTTGAACTGACCGGGGTACTTGTCGCAAATCGACTGAAGGGCATCGCCCAGCACCTCGGTCTTGGCCTTCACCTCATTGGCAAAGGCATCGTCTTTCCAGTAGTTCTCGACAGCAGCGCGGGCAGTGATAAACGCCATGTTGTTGCCACGGAAGGTACCGTTGTGCTCGCCCGGATCCCACACGTCCAGCTCCGGCTTGAACAGTACCAGGGCCATCGGCAGGCCATAGCCGCTGAGGGACTTGGAAACCGTTACGATGTCCGGCTTGATACCGGCAAATTCAAAGCTGAAGAACTCGCCGGTGCGGCCATTGCCCGCCTGGATATCATCCAGGATCAGCAGAATATCGTGCTTCTTGCACAGCTCCGACAGACCTTTCAGCCATTCCGCGCGACAGGCGTTCAGACCGCCTTCGCCCTGAACCGCTTCGACGATTACCGCCGCTGGCAGTTCAAAACCGGAGGAACCATCGCTCAGCAGTTTATCCATGATCGCCAGGGTATCGACATCGTCGCCCAGGTAGCCGTCATAGAACATGAAGTCGACATTGCCCAGGGGCGTGCCAACACCGCCGCGGTGATGCTTGTTACCCGTAGTGGCAACCGCGCCCATGGTCACGCCGTGGAAACCGTTGGTAAAGGAAATAATGCCGCTGCGGCCTTTCACCTTACGGGCCAGCTTCAGGGCCGCTTCCACACAGTTGGTGCCGGTGGGACCGGTGAACTGCATTTTGTAGTCCAGACCACGGGGATCCAGGATGTGCTTCTTGTAGGATTCCATGAAGTCGTGCTTGGCCGTGGTAAACATATCAAGGCCCTGGCTCACGCCGTCTGCCTCGATGTACTCAAGCAAAGCCTTCTTCAGGGTGTCGTTGTTGTGGCCGTAGTTCAGGGACCCGGCGCCGGCGAGAAAATCCAGGTATTCCTTGCCATCTTCAGTGTACAGGTGCGCGTTCTTGGCACGGTTGAAGATAACCGGAAACGCACGGCTGTATACACGTACTTCGGATTCAGTCGACTTGAAAATTTCCATCGTCTTGCCTCTTAGCATGTCAGGTTCGAGGTAGATGCGCGGTGGCTTATCAAAAACTGCTGATGGGGTAGCGATAGGCCTACCGTGCGTTGATTAAAGCCCTGTGACAGACCTACCTCAGTGGTCCGCCGGCTAATTCAAATCACAGCTTTACAGTCGTTCACAGCGCCGCAATCTTGTTGCAGGGCTGATCCAGGACCGCGGCCCTCAGGCTGGCTTCGTGAAAGGCCCTATGCGCAGCAAGAATTCGGAATCGTGCTTGCCACCAAAGTGGGTCTCTTTCTCGAAATGCTCGTGGTAGGTGAGCTCGGCTCCCATATCACGGGCGAATGAACGGAACAGCGCCCATGAGGCCTCGTTGTCCTCGGTGATGGTTGTCTCCATATGGGTGACGTTTTTGCACGCATCACGGCCAACGATTTCTTTCAGCATCCGCTTGGCCAGGCCCTGTCCACGACCTTTCTCATGCACGGCCACCTGCCAGACAAACACGGTTTCGGGCTGTTGGGGAGGGATGTATCCGGAGATAAAGCCGACCAGATCGCCGTCCTTCTCCGCGGCCACGCCGGTTTCGGCAAAGTGGCTGCACTGCAACAGGTTGCAGTAAATCGAGTTGGGGTCCAGCGGCGGGCACTCTGCCACCAGCTGGTGGAGCCTGAAGCCATCATCTTTCACCGGTGTGCGAAGCGTGATGGCGGTGGTATTCGATCCTTCTGATGTCATAACGAGATCAATTCGTGGCAAAAAGTTAGTGTTGAATTATATAGACCACAAAATATATTTCAAGTACAGCTCAAACCCGCCTACGGCAAGGCTCCAGCTCGCTCTTTCAGAATAGACCGGATTGAAGCATTCGCCAGTGACAAAATGGTTAAATTAGTGAAGGAAAAATCACATCATCGGCACTCAGTGAGGTGCCTTTCAGAATTCGGTTCCGATAGGACACAGCGGCAGGCGAGCCGACCGGCCACAACCGGTCAAACTCCGGCAACCAGGCCTCAAGTGCATAGGATACAGGCAGCAGAGACACATGCAGCCCATGCCGCTCAATTCCGGCAACCGGCTCAATGACGGGGCTGGACAGACCAATCCGGGTGATCAGCCCACGCGGGTCTGATTGCAGATTCCCCATGCCTGCGGAGCCATTGTTCACTACCACCCGACTCTGCTCACCCACCAACCCCGACCAGAGCACCGGCAGGCACGTGTGGGTTGAGGCAATGACATCGGCCCCCGACGCCAGGAACCATTGCGAGAGCTTGCCATCGTTACCATCGACAAAAGCTTCGTGAGCCAACCCCCATCCGGCCAGGGACTCCAGATCCCCGTGCACCACCAAAACCTTTAGGCCTCCAAAGATCAGGCATCGATACCGCGGCAGCAAGGACAAGCGACGCTGGATATCCGGATGTTCCCCGGCAATCCCTTGAAGCCGCTCCATGATAAGGTTCGACCGCTCCACCACGCCCTGATCGACAAAATCCGGGTAGGCGCAACCGCACCCTGCACCGGCACTGGGATTGGCCAGCTCGAAATCCACGTTCCCCAGACTGACCGTGTGATCCAACACCCGGTTGTTGATGGTTCGGAACAGGCTATCGCTGGCGTTGAACCAGTTGAAGTCACCATTGAACACCAGCTTCACCCGATGCCCCTGCCGCTCCTCCGCCAGCGCCATCTGCTCAATTTCATCAAGGGCCCAGGGATTGCCATACAGCCCGCCGATAATATAGAGCACATCCTCGGAGACCGTGCGAGGCTCCTGACACAGATCCTCGGCAGAATAGCGGTACGCCAACGGACAGCTGCGGCCTTCGCTCATCGGCTCAGGCCTCCCCCGCCGCCAGTGACCGTCCGGCAAGACGACGAAGCACTAAAGGCGTAAAGAAGCCAGCCGTGCAGATCAGGAAGCCATAGGCGTTCACGCCCAGCAACATGGCGTATTTGCCATCGCCAATGGCCCAGCTTGCTGGAATCAGCCCAACCGCAAGCAAGACCCCGAGCCCCAGGCCGGTCCAGAAACTCAGATGGAAACTCCACGGCGACCACTTGGTGAAACCGTAGAACAGGAACACCGGCGCCAGCCCCATGACCATCGTCCCGGAGATGGTGGTGGCCTTGAGGATATCGGTGCCGGCGAACATCGGCAGGTTGCCCAGGAAGGCAAAGATCACCATCACGACCGCACCCACCCGCATGCTCGGCAGCTTGTCAGAGGCACGTTGCGCCAGCCTGGGCAGATCTACCGCCAGCGACTTGGCCAGCGACGTGAAAGTGGAATCCAGGGTGGACCCCGCCGACGTCATCATTACCACGCTCATGAAGAACAACGCTGCCAGGCCCAGAGACTGGCCCACGGCAGCAGGCGCGTTGCCCATGGCCTCAATGCCGTTAAGACGGGCGTGAACACCCACCAGACTGAAGATAAACACCGCCACGAAGCCCAGTAGCCCGGCCACCACAAAGCTCTTCAGCATGGTCTTTTCCTTGTTCACAAAGCCCCGGTCGGTCAGCACCGGATCGTGGAACGGATAACTGAACAGCTGCAGCAAAGCCACCAACAGCAGGTCAAAACCGGCGTTGAGCCGGAACTCACCATTGGTCAGCAAGGCGCTGGTATCGTTGGCCGGAATGATCAGGAACAGCACCGCTCCCACAAAGAACACAAACACGAAAGCCTGAATCACATCGGTGAAAATCGAAGACCGCAGCCCACCCTTCAGGCTGTAGGCCAGAGTAAACACCGTAAACAGCATCGCCGCCGCGTAATACTCCCACTCACCGGGCAACCCGAAATAGCCGCCCACCACCGCCGTATTACTCCAGACTTCGTTATAAAGCCGGATCAGAATCGCCGCCGCAAACGCCAGACTGGCCAGCCGGCCAAAGCGGGAGGTCAGAAAATCCTGCAGACTCCGCGCCCCGGTCTGGGTTCGGATCAGGTAAATCACATACCCCGCCACAGGAATCGACAGCCAGTAACTGGCATAGGCCAGACCGCCCACCACGCCATAAGCCGCACCCAGGTTCGCCGCATTGGTCACCGACTTGGCAAAGATCCAGCTGATAAAAATACTGGCCGTAAGCGACCACTGCCCCACCGGGTTACCCTGGTCATCGGCGCCTTTATAAAAAGAATTCGCGTTCTTGCTCCTGGGCGACAGCCAATACATCACCACGCCGTAGACCAGCAGGAATCCCCAGAACAGGGAGGCCTCTGTGAAGTTCATGTTTTCTTACCTTGTTCTTTGTCGTTTAATCCGGGGTTTTTCCCGGGTTTCTGGTTTGGGTGCCTTTCGGGACAGGCCGGTAGGGATTTCAAAAAAACGCCCGTGAACCCATCCATGGGGGGGCTTGGTCGCGCCGTCCATGGCGCTCCACATTTTTTGAAATCCCTACCGGCCTGTCCCTTGTTTAACCTCGGTGTTGGCATCCCCGGCAACGGAAATAGGCTCCAACGAACTCTGACGGACCTTTCTTCTTTCTTTTCTTTCCCACTCAACAACCGAATAGCAAAGCCGTACCCGCGGTCTGGGTGGTGAGGTTATTTTCCCGCCAGGAAAAAGATGTCTGAGCGAAGCGAGTTGTTTTTCCCAAGGGAAAATAACCTCACCTCCCAGGCCGCCAATGACCAGCCATCAGTCCTGCAATCGACAATGCCCAAGCCTAGGCAGGCGCCGAACAACTAGCCCCAAAGCGGTAACAGGAAAAACACCGGTGATGCCGCAACATAATGCGCTCATCCATACTCTCAGCCAGCGTCCCCCCCAGGTCATACTGAGGGTCATCGTCCACCAGCGTGCAGGCATACACCCGAACCTCATCGCCCTTCTTCACCAGCATTCGCGTATACGTGCACATGAAGTGGGAACGAGCCTCCTTGGTCGGGTACTTCTCCATGCAGGTCTCGGTAATCTCCGGGCTGCCGTCTTCCGAGCCTGGCGTACCCAGATCCGGAAATGCGGTGAATGCCAGGTCCTCCGGAATGCCCCACTCCCGGAAGATGTCACGGAACGCGGCTTGGACATCTGCCGGAATTTCCTCCGGATCGGTCTGGCGGGCAATGGACACCTTGAAGCCCTGATCGACCAGCCAGCGGATGCCCTGCAAGGCCTCATCGAAGCTGCCGTCGCCGCGGTCCTTGTCGTGACGGGCCCGGTCCGGGAAGTCCAGGCTGACCCGGAAATGAATCGGGTAGGGGTTATCCAGCAAAGGCAGCACCTGATGCTGTCGCTTGTGCAGCGGCTCGGTGGCGTTGGTCAGCACGAAGCAGGGCCGGTGCTGGCTGGCGTAATTCAGAATATTGACGAAGTCCCGGATCACGAAGGGCTCACCACCGGTGAAGGAAAACTGCTCCACCCCCATGTCGATGGCTTCGTGGATAAACGGCTTCACGTCGCTGAGCTTCATGCCCGGGATCCGGCCATCGCCGGGGTGCGAACCTTCCAGGCAAAACGGACACGCCAGATTGCAGGCGGTGCCGGTGTGGATCCAAAGCTCCTTCAACTTGTCGGCATCAATGTAACCCCGGGGGTCGCCGTTGCGAGTGTGGGTCCAGCTATCACGGGCCCGGGGTTCCAGGACTTCCACGGCCGGAATGCGTTGTTTCCGGGCCGTTCTGGTTTCAATCAGGGGCATAGATGCTCCTCGGTGTATTCGTGTTTTTCCCACGGCGCCAGCCGTGCAGTTTCTCCAGCAGCTTCATGATGCCTTCGGGGGCATGAGCGCGCTTCCATTCACCGGCAGCGTATTTCGCCGACTCGTTCCAGGTCGGGTACGGGTGAATGGTGCCCAGGATCTTGTTCAGGCCCAGGCCGTGTTTCATGGCCAGGGTGAATTCGGCCAGGATTTCCCCGGCGTGGCTGCCAACCACCACGGCGCCCAAGATCTTGTCCTTGCCCGGCGGGGTCAGCACCTTGATAAAACCATGATCCTCACTCTCGGCAATGGCACGATCCAGATCATCCAGCCCGTAGCGGGTCACTTCGTAGGCCACGCCCTGCGCGGTTGCCTCAGCTTCACTGAGTCCCACCCGCGCCACTTCCGGCGAGGTAAAGGTCACCCAGGGCATTACGCGGTAGTCTACCTTGAAGCGCTTGAACTGCCCGAACAGACCGTTGACCGCCGCGTACCAGGCCTGATGGGCCGCCGCGTGGGTGAACTGGTATGGACCAGCCACATCGCCGCAGGCAAATACGTTCGGGTACCTCAGGCTCATGTCTTCCTCTACCGGTACGGTTCCGTTCGGCAGGGTATCCACACCAATCCGCTCCAGGTTCAGGCCGGCGGTGTTGGCTGCACGGCCAACAGCAACCAGAACCTGGTCGAAAGGAATGCGCACCCGCTCACCCTCGTGCTCGCAGTAGGCAACTTTCTCTCCTTCCTCCATACGGAACTCGGCAGCAGCATGTTTCAGGCGGACATCCACGCCGTCTGCCTGGAACTGCTTCAGAACCAGTTCAGAGACATCCTCATCTTCCTTGGCCAGCAAGCGCTCGCCCATCTCCACCTGGGTCACCTTGCTGCCCAGTCGGGCAAAGGCATGGGCCAGCTCCGAACCGATCGGGCCACCGCCCAACACCAGCAAGCGCTCGGGCTGCTCCTGCAGTTCCCACAGGTTATCCGAGGTTAGCGGCTCCATGTCCTTCAGGCCGGGAATCGGTGGTACCGCCGGCTTGCCGCCGGTGGCCACCACAATGCTGCGGGCGGTCAGGCGTTCGGTGCGGCCGTCATTGTGCCGGACCTCTAGCTCCCAGGGCGACACGAAGCTGGCTTCGCCGGCAATGCAGTCCACACCCAGCTTGCGGTATCGCTCCGGCGAATCGTGGGGCTCCACTTTCGCGATGACATTCTTGACCCGGTTCATGATGTTCTTGAACGAGCCTTTAACGGGCACCGATTCCAGCCCGTACCGGTTGGCATGGCGCAGGGTGTCCGCCGCCTTGGCGCTGCGGATAAGCGCTTTGGAGGGCACGCAGCCGGTATTCAGGCAGTCGCCACCCATCTTGTGCTTCTCTATAAGAGCCACCTTGGCTTTCACGGCTGCGGCAATGTAGGCCGAGACCAGACCGGCAGAGCCACCGCCTATGACCAGCAGGTTGTAATCGAAATGTTCGGGCTTCTGCCAGCCGGCGTACACTTTGCGGCGGCGGATAAAGCCCACCACAAATTTGGCAATCAGCGGGAACAGACCCAGTAGCGCGAAGGAGAGCAGCAGATCCGCCGAGACAATGTCCCCGGTGGACTGGATCTGGCCCAACTGGGTGCCGGCGTTCACGTAAACAAATGTGCCAGGCAACATGGCGATCCAGCTTACCAGCGCATAGGTGCGCAGCTTCATGGCCGTCAGGCCCATGGCCAGGTTGATCAGGAAGAAGGGAAACACCGGCACAAGCCGCAGGGTTGCAAGGTAGAAGGCGCCGTCTTTTTCAATGCCGCGATCCATCTTCGCCACGGTTTCGCCATACCGTTTTCGAAGCGTGTCTCGCATCAGGAACCGCGCCACCAGGAAAGCAAGCGACGCACCGATAGTTGAAGCAACGGAGACGGCTGCCAGACCGTAGAGATTGCCGAAAAACGCACCACCGGCCAGCGTCATGATGGTAGCGCCTGGCAGAGAAAGCGCTGTTACCACGACATAAACAACAACGAAGCCCAGCACCGCAACCAACAGATTCTGATCGATCCAGTTACCGAGGGACTGTTGGTTTTCCTTCAGGTTCTCGAGAGTCAGAAGCTCGCTACCGCCACTGGCAATAAACCCGACAACCACAGCCGCAATCAACGCGACCAGAATCCATTTCTTGAGTGTCATGAAATAATCCTTTCTACCTTGAACGTGATAACGAAGAGACACCCCAATCCCGGAAGTGTTACATCAAACCTTGGGCTCAGTGTTCGTTACCGGCTTACCGTTGTTGTACGTCGTTCGGCAACGCATTGTGTCAACGATTGCTCATGAATATCTAACAATTTGATTACACCGCCTACCGAATACGCCGGGAACTTATCGACCGATTTCCAAACTTACTGCTATTCTTGAACAATTGCTCATAAAAGGGAACGGTCATGACTGACTCAAGTCGGGAAAAGGAGATAGAACTGATTCAGGGCTTGAAAACGGGTGATAATGATTCTTTTCAGGAAGCAGTACGTGCCTACACCCCCGGCATGTTAGCAGTCGCCCGGTTCTATCTGGATCATTCCAGTGCAGAAGAAGCCGTTCAGGATTGCTGGGTTAAAGTTATTGATGCGATCCATGGCTTTGAAGGTCGTTCAGGTTTAAAAACCTGGTTGCACCGGGTTGTTGCCAACCGTTGCAAGAATCAGCTTCGATCGGCCAAGCGAGAGGTTTCTTCAGATTTTTCGGAGGCCCTGGAGCCGGCACTGTCGGACCGATTCAACGCCAAAGGCCGATGGGAGTTGCCGCCCAAACTGCAGTTTCACGACTCTGCCGACACCCTGATGGAAAACGGCGCCCTCAGCGATTGCCTGGACAAGCACCTCTCTGCGCTGCCGGAGACCCAGCGTTCTGCCCTGATGCTTTATGAGGCCCACCAGCACAAATCCGATGACGTCTGTAACATTCTGGACGTCAGTGCCTCTAATCTGCGTGTACTTTTGCATCGAGCGAGGCAAAAGATCTTTCTGATGGTGGAGAATTTCCAGGAGACCGGCGAATGCTGATGTGCAGGGATCTCGCGGTAATTGCCAGCGACTATATTGATGGCGAGCTGCCTGTTCTCCAGAACATGTCAGTCAAAATGCACCTGATGATGTGCAAGGACTGCCGGACCTTTATCGGCAATCTGCGGGCAAGCACCGACATGTTAAAAGCACATTCCTCTGGCGAGGCAGACGAGGAGCTTATCCGCAAGATTGACGAACGGGTGGCCGAGGCGCTAAAAGAGGGTCCCCGCGATTCCACAAACCGAGGCCCGAAATGATCAAAGTCAGTGTGATGTATCCGAAAACCGAAGAAAGCACCTTTGACCTTGCCTACTACCGAGACACGCACATGGCGTTGGTCCGCGACAGGCTGGGCGATGCCTGCAAGCGCACAGCCATCGAATCCGGGTTGGCCGGCGGCGCCCCGGGAGAGGGCCCCACCTACATTGCCATGGGCCATATGTATTTTGACTCTGTTGCCGATTTCCAGACCGCCTTCGGCCCCCATGCCAAGGAAATTCTTGGCGACATCCCGAACTTCACCAACGTTCAGCCAACAGTCCAGATCAGCGACGTTATCGAATAATCCTTCAGGTCGGACTCACAAACCGGACATCAAGGATCCCGCCATGGTCAGCAATCTCCCTCCCGGAAGAAAAGCCGCCATCACCGCTGCTCTGGCAGGCGGCTGGGTCGCAGACGCAGCCAGCCTGGGTTTACACTGGCTCTACAACAGCGAGCGCATTCTAGAGGTGGGTGGACAGTCGCCCGAATTCCTGTCTCCACGAGCCGAGTACTACACAAAGGGTTTCGGTTATTTCGCTCACGAGGGGAAACAGGTTGGCGATGTGAGTCACTACGGCGCGGCCACCGGCGTGCTGACCGACAGCTTGCTGGCCACCAACGGCAATCTGGACATCCGCGATTACCAGCGCCGGTTTCGTTCGTTCTTTGGGCCCGGTGGCCAGTGGCGGGGATTCATCGATAACCCGACACGGATCACGCTGGAGAATTTCAATGCTATTGAGCGCAAGGCTGTCGAGGAGGCGCAGTCCGGCATGCCGGATGATCTTTCCGACAAACAGAAGCGAATTCTGGTGCAGAAGGTCATGCCCTACACCCGCCGTCTGAGCGGCAGCGCGCTTGCACAGCCGGTGCGGGAGGCCATCAGCCTGACGTACAAGGAAAAGGCCATTCAGGACGCCGGCGTTCATCTGGCGGAAACCATCGATCGCAATCTGGTACCGGCGAGTGGCGCCGACGACATGCAGTTGCCTGCGGTGTCCAAGCTGCCGCCACTCGTTGCCGCCCATAGCGGAAGCACAAACCTCCTGGACGTTGTTGAAGCAGCCGTGCGGGTTACCAATCACAACGACGAGGCCGTTGCCTGGGCAAAGTGTGCAGCGGTGCTTCTGGACGGGCTATTCAGGGGCGAGCCTCTTGCCAAGGCAATGAATTCGGCCATCGACGAAGCACCCGATCAGGCGTCCCTCAAACGGGCACTTGAGAGCTCGGAACTGAACGGCGTTGCTGCCGGTGACACGTTTGGCCGCACCTGTTACCTGCAGGAAGCCATGCCGGTCAGCTTTCACATTCTGAACACGGCCCGGAGCTACACCGAAGCCATCCGCGCCAACATTCATTGTGGTGGTGACTCTTGCGGTCGAGCCTGGCTGATTGGCCCGGCCATGGCCGCCATGCACGGTGTTGGCGGTGAGAACGGCATTCCTCTGAGCTGGCTGGCCAGGGTAACGGATGCTGCGACCGTCTATCAGGATATCGAGTCGCTTTTGGGAAATTGAGATTCTGCAGCGGGCATCAGACCCTTCCATCCAGCTGCAGCCAGCGAGCCAGACGGGAATGTGGGCGACGCCGCAGGTAAAGGGGCAACGTGCTCATGACCAGCAATACCGTAGCTGCCGCTATAACGGTCAGGGTGGGGTTAAGCTCGAGGGTATGCCCCAACCCAGCAAACACAAAGGTCATGGGTAACATTCCAATAACCGTTGCCAGGGCGTAACGCCAAAGGTGTATCGCCGTCACTCCGGCGGCATAGCTGATCAGGGCGAAGGAGAACACAGGGATTAACCGGGTGAGGAGGACTGCAATAAACAGGAACCGCTGTGACCCTCTGGCCGAGAATACCGGGTTGTTTTCGAGCTTCTGCTGAACAGCATCGCGACCAAGCACTCGCGCCAGATAAAAGGCAATCAGCGAACCCGCCAGGGCACCGGCTACCGCGATTGCCGTTCCGTTGAACATTCCGTAAACCAGGCCGGACGCCGCACTGATCGGCAACGTGGGTATTGGCCCGACCACGACAGCAAGAACCATCAGGAGCATCAGCAATACCGGTCCAAGAGTCCCCTGACTGGCAAACCAGTCGGACAGCACCGTTGGTGCAAAGCTGGCAGGCATGCCCAGTTGACGCAGCAGAAGCCAGATCGTGGCCATCAAAAACGCGACAATGGCAAGAAAGGAGAGACGGAAAACCAGCGGCGATCGGGTCATCCGGCTATTCTACCCGCTCATCAGGTAACAGGAAGCACAGCCGGTGCCTCGATAAAATAAAAAGGGCCGGATGTCTTACCAACATCCGGCCCTTGGGCACGCTCTCTCAAGCGTAACCTGCGATCAATTTCGTGATACTTCGATTAACGCCAGCCCACACGGTCGAAGATCTTCACCGCTTCCGGATTGTTGGTGCCCAGAACGCTGACATTGATGTCATCAATGTTCAGGTTGCCCCAGGAATCCAGTACCGGGTTTTTCAGTACGCCTTCTACCGCCGGGAACTCATGGTTGCTCTCAGCGAAGATCTGCTGGGCGGTATCGGAGGACAGGAACTCCAGGAACCGGATTGCGTTGTCCTTGTTCGGCGCAGTCGCTACGACGCCCGCACCACCGATGTTGGCGTGCACACCACGGCCGTCCTGGTTCGGGAAGATGATGCCAACCTCACGGGCCACTTCACGGTCTGCAACATCATCAGAGTTCAGCAGGCGCGCGTAGTAGTAATGGTTGCCAACCGCCAGGTTGCATTCACCGGCAGCCACAGCGCGGATCTGATCGGTGTCACCACCCTGGGGATCACGGGCCATGTTATTGACTACGCCCTGCGCCCATTCCTCAGCGCCTTCTTCGCCGTGGTACTCAACAAGGCTGGCCAGCAATGACTGGTTGTAGATGTTGCTGGAGGACCGGATGCAGATCTCGCCCTTGAATTCCGGCTTGGCCAGGTCCTCGTACTGACTGATCCGGGAAGGATCAAAGTCTGAGCGATCGTAGTAGATCACGCGCAGACGCTGACTGAAGCCGAACCAATGCCCTTCCGGATGACGCAGGGAATCCGGCAGACGGCTGTTCAGAACCTCGGAATCCACCGGCTGGAAGATGCCTTCCTGGTCGGCTCGCCAGAGGTTACCCGCGTCAACGGTGATCAGGATATCCGCCGGGCTGGCGACACCTTCTCGCTGGATTCGCTGGATCAACGCATCGGACTTGCCCTCAATCAGGTTGACCTTGATGCCGGTCTCCTCGGTGAAGGCGTTATAAATTGCCTGGTCCGAATCGTAGTGCCGCGCAGAGTAAAGGTTGACTTCACTCGCGGAGACACTCGTTGCTGCCAGTGTTGTTGCCAGGGCAGCGGCTGCCAACTTCGCTTTATGAGATACCACGGGATCTCTCCTTGGTTGCCAATCACTATTGCAGGTGAAAACGATTAGTATTTAGATGCGATTTAAACGAACCCAGACATAGAAGTCAATAAATAGGAATCAGTCGCTTTTACGTATTCAATACACAATCAGACGCAACAAGCTTACAATTGCATCTCCACTGGAGTTTGAACCGGAAGGCTGGATCGGCACCATGAGTATTTATCAGGAAAGCCCAACCTACAGCGACCAACTCGAGAACGGCCTGTCGGGCCCGTCATTGATGCTTGACCGCGTGCATTGCCAGTTCCATGGCGATAGCGTTGTCAAAGACATCAACCTGCATCTGGAAGCGGGCGAAGTAGTCTGCCTCCTCGGCCCCTCTGGCTGCGGCAAAACAACGCTGCTGCGTATCGCTGCAGGCCTCCAGATGCCAACCCGCGGCAAAGTCTTTCTCGGCAGCTCCCTGGTCTCGGCACCCGGTGGCGTGCAGGTACCCCCGGAAAAGCGGAATGTGGGCCTGGCATTCCAGGAATCTGCACTATTCCCCCATCTGACGGTGCTGGAGAACGTCTGCTTCGGCATCAGCTCCATGCCAAAAAAGCAGCAACGTACGCGCGCACTCGAACTGTTGGGGCGCCTGGGCATGGCCGATGCCGCCAATGTTTACCCACACACCCTCTCAGGCGGTCAGCAGCAGCGGGTAGCCCTGGCCAGGGCCCTTGCTCCCTCGCCACGGGTCATGCTGCTGGACGAACCATTCTCCAGCCTCGACGCCCGGCTGCGCGACCAGATTCGGGACGATACACTGCATGTGCTGAAAGAGCTGAACACGGCCACTCTTCTGGTTACTCATGACCCGGAGGAAGCCATGTTCATGGCAGATCGGATCGCACTGATGCGAGACGGAGAGATCGTGCAAACGGGGACTCCTACAGACCTCTACTGCAATCCTGCCGAGCCGTTCGTGGTCAACTTTTTCGGGCAGGTGAACGAACATCGCGGCGTTGTCCACAACGGCGTGGTGACAACGCCATTGGGCCACCTGGAGGCTAAAGGTTTTGAGGACGGCAGCAGCGTTCGAATTCTGATACGCCCGGAGGCGGTCAAAGTCAGGCAACTTGAAGGACAGGCCGGTGATGACCGCACCAGCCATGTTCTGATGTCCCGACTGCTCGGCCCGACCAGTCTGTTGCACATTTGTGCTCACGGGCCAGACGGGCAGGAAATGCACCTGCATGCAAAAGTGCCCGGGGTGTTTCTGCCGGAACAGGGACAGGCTGTCTCGCTTGAGCTGGATATGTCGCAGGTTTTTCTATTCGGCGAGTAAACCGTGGCTACCCCGTTTTACTTCCCGGGCGGGAACGACGCATCGCCAAGCTCAGAATGACCACCGGAATGATCCCGACCACAACAATGGCGAGGGAGGACATGGCCGATTCGGCCAATCGCTCGTCAGAGGCCAGGCTGTAGGCACGGACCGCCAGGGTATCGAAGTTGAACGGCCGGAGTATGATGGTCGCCGGCAACTCCTTCATCACGTCCACAAACACCAGTATACCAGCCGCCAGCAGGCTACTGCGCATGATCGGCGTATGAACCTTGCGCAAGGTGCCACCGGCGGTTTGACCGAGGGTTCGCGCAGCTGCGTCCATTGAGGGCGTAACCTTCCCCAGGCTGGCCTCAACCGTATTGAAGGACACGGCCAGGAATCTCACCGTGTAGGCGTAGATCAGGACAAAAGCGCTGCCACTGAGTACCAGACCCACCATGAAACCAAAGTTGTCACGAAGAAAGAGATTGAGCTTCTGATCCAGCCAGGCCAGCGGAATCATGATGCCCACGGCAATGACAGACCCGGGGATGGCATAGCCCATGGCCGCAATCCGGTTCGCACTCCTGACCCAGGAGCTGGGATTCAGCCGTGCGCCGTAACTCAGCATTACCGCAAGCGTTACGGCAACCAGCGCCGCGCTTGAGGCGAGTATCAGGCTGTTGAACGCGAATTCCAGAAAACGCGTCCCGAAAAGGCTGTCGCCGGTCGTAATCGCCATTTCCAGCAGAATCAGGGCCGGAACAATAAAACCAATAAGAACAGGCAGGAAACACACTGCAAAGGCGAGCGCAGCCTGGCCTGAATTCAGCGAATACTCGGGCAATGCCTGGTACCGTGCCGAGGTATGGTATTGCTTGCCACCGCGGGAAACGCGTTCCAGAACAACAACAAGAACCACGAACACCAGCAGGCAGGCTGCGAGCTGAGCCGCTGCAACCGGCTCACCCAGGCCAAACCAGGTCCGGTAGATTCCGGTGGTGAAGGTATCGACGCCAAAGAACTGGACTGCCCCGAACTCGTTCAGTGTTTCCATCAGGACCAGCGAAACGCCGCCGATGATCGCAGGACGGGACAGCGGCAGAGCAATGCGTTTGAACATACGCCACGGCCCCAGGCCGAGAGTGCGGCCAACATCAAGTGCACTTACCGACTGCTCCATGAACGATGCCCGGGCAAGCAGGTACACGTAGGGGTAGAGCACCATGGTAATCAGCAGGGCAGCTCCGCCCAGGGACCGGATATCCGGAAAGTAATAGTCGCCAAACTCCCAGCCGAACCAGTCGCGCAAGGCGCTTTGTAGTGGCCCCGCAAACTGCAGGAAATCCGTGTAAGCATAGGCAATTACGTAGGTTGGCACCGCCAGCGGCAGCAGAAGGGCCCACTCGAACAGCCGCCTGCCGGGAAACCGGCACATAACCACCAGCCAGGCACAGGCAGTGCCAATCAGGGTGGTTCCTACGGCCACAGAGACACTGAGCACCACGGTGTTACTGAGGTATCTTCCAAGCACCGTGCTGACAAGGTGTTGCCAGACTTCACCGGACGGGAAAAACACATGGGCAAGGATAACCAGCACTGGCATCGCAACCAGCAGGGCGATCACGAGGGTGCTGACCGTCCAGGCGTTGAGACGACGCGCGCGATGACTGGCGGCGCCGGTTCCGGGACCAGAGCCAGCCAAACCGCTTGTCTGTGATGTCGTATGTTCAGCCATAAAGCCTATGAAGGGCTGGTAGGGACACGGAGTATAAGGGATACGATGGCGTTATGAAAAATAGCCACCCTGAAGGAGGGATAGTGAAGCCTCGATCGGCCTGAGCGAGTGCCAGGGCGCGCGACCGAGGTCGCCGCACACCTCTGCTCAGCTGACGAGCCGGTTGACCTGCTCCACGAACGCTGTGGGCAGGGCATCAATCACCGGCCGGGCGTCTCCACACACATCCGGATGCGGGGCGTCAGGCTCTCTGGCCAGAACATTGGGGTTTTCCGACCAATGCAGCAGCTCCAGTGTGCCGTTCTCCTGCTCCACCAGCGCCGTGCAGTGTTCTACCCAATCGCCGTCATTGCAGTAAAGACCATCTTCGCTGCGCAGGAAGCCGGCGGAGTGGATGTGGCCGCAGATAAAACCGTCGTAGTTGCCCTTTTCCGCGACCGTCAGCGCCGCCAGTTCAAACCGCCGGATGAACGTGCGCGCCTTGCCGATTCTGCTCTTTACCCAGGCTGCCAGCGACCAGTAGGGCTTGCCCTTGAGCCGGCGCCAGGCGTTGAACCAGCGGTTCAGGCGGAGCAGGATACCGTGGGCACGGTCACCGACCAGAAGCATCAGCGGGCTGCAACGCACCACCTGGTCAAACTGGTCGCCGTGGCAGACCATGAAGCGTCGACCATCTGCGGTGGTGTGTATGGCCTTGTAGCGCAGCTCAATACCGGCAATGGTCTGGCCGCAGAACCGGCGCAGGAAATCGTCGTGGTTACCGGGCACATAGACCACCCGCGTTCCACTGGCAGCCAGCTCAATGAGTTTGTGAATGACGGCCTGATGGGAATCCGGGAAGTGAACCCGTCGCTGCATCGCAATCAGGTCGATGATATCGCCCACCAGATACAGAGTTTCGCAGCGGACCTGGTTCAGGAAATCCAGCAGATACTCGGCCTGGCAGTCAGCCGTGCCCAGGTGCACATCGGAAATGAAAACGCTCCGGTAGCTCCGCATCTTGCCTCCCGTCTTTCAACCATTCCGGATGCTGACACCTTGGCAAGACCGGGTGACGGGGACATGACAACAACAAGACACTTCTGTGACGTTCAGAAAGGAATCAGGGGGAGGGAACTATCGCTATCCGGTAACCGATTGGGTTACCGGAATATCACTGCTCGGTGTCTGAATCCGTTAGCGCAGGTCCGGATTCAGGGTGTAGGTACCCGTCACCCGGGCGCTGGCCAGTACGTGGCCTGCCATGGCTTCGCGCACATCGTTACCATCGAACTCGCCATCCAGGGCAAGGGTATCCACATCCAGTGCATGCACCTCGAAGTGGTAGTGATGGATGATCTCATCGTTCCAGGGCGGACAGGGACCATCGTACCCGGCGTAGGTGCCGTTCATGTCGGGATTGCCCGCCAGGAACTGGGTGTAATTGTTCACGCCGCGGATACCGATGGGACCGGGCCCCGGCTCCTTGCCCTTGGGAATCACGCCATCGCTGTCTTCGCCTTCCGGAATCCGGGTGGTGCCGGCAGGCACATCCACCAGCAGCCAGTGGAAAAAATCGACCCTCGGGATGTCCCTGGAAACCGTCTTGCCTTCCTGGTTTACATCATCCGCAACGCTGGGCACATCCGGATCAAACATCATCACCACGAAGCTTTTCGTGCCCTCGGGCGCACCGTCCCAGACAATTTCGGGGTTCCGGTTGGGACCGAAGCTCATGTGGTCATCTTCACTGTATACCCCGAATGCGAATTTCTCGGGAATCGGCTGGCCTTCTTCGATGCCTTCAACCTGTAGTTTCACGGCGTTGCCTCCTGTCGTTTTTAGCCTTGGGCTCATTGACTGTGTCTGGGACAGTCTCATTCTGTGATAATACGTTTTTAACACAAAATCGATTGAACTGACCACGGAGCCCCGATGAGCCAACAGAAGCCCGGCAAGCCGCAACAACCCGCGAACCAGAAAGACGAGGATGCGGTTGCCTTCGCCCAGGGTATTTTCGAACTGGCCCGCAACGGCGGTGCCGGACCTCTGAGCGTGATGCTTGATGCCGGCGTCCCGGTGAACATGCGCACCAGCGAGGGCGAGACCCTGCTGATCCTGGCCAGCAAGCATGGCCACCCGGAAACGGTACGCCTGCTGCTGGGAAAAGGCGCCGATCGCGAAGCGAAGGACAGCAACGGCAATACCGCTCTGTCGCTGGCAAAAACCGAAAGCGTAAAGCGCCTGTTCGAAGAATCCGGCCGGTAAGCCGGCATGTTCAACAAAGGCGAGATTATCCACCACACCCGGGATGCCCTGGGCAGCATTCTGGTGGTCGATTACCGCAAACACCGGGTGCTTACCTTCAATTCGGTGTTCGAGCAAAGCAAGATTGATCGGCGATTTCCCTATCTGCCGGTCCATGAGTACAACCGGGCCATGATGCTGCCGGCGGTCTTTGCCAACCCCCGCCACGTCACCATTCTGGGCCTGGGCGGCGGCGTGATGGCCGGCGCTTTTCACCATCTTTATCCCGAGTGTCGGATACACGCCGTCGAACTGCGCCAGGCGGTACTGGACACTGCCCGGGAATTTTTTGATCTGCCCGGCAGTGAACGCCTCCAGGTCACCATTGCCGATGCCCGGGATGCCCTGGAAAAGCTGCCGGAGGCGAGCACGGATATGATTTTGGCCGATCTGTACAACGCAGACCGAATGAGCCCTGCACAGGCCCAGAAACAGTTTGTGGATGAGTGCGCCCGGGTGCTCACGGAGGACGGCTGGCTGGTGCTGAATTACCACCGGACTCCGGATGTCCAGGGGGCTTACTTCCGGCGGCTCAAGAGGCACTTTGCGGTGCTTCTTGGCTTTCGAAGCAAAAGTAACAACACCGTGGTTTATGCCAGCAAACAGCACTTCCAGTCGGTGCACCCGAAGGACCCGGTGCTGGAGGAACTGGAGAACCGGCTACCAATAGACTGGCGTCGATTGATGGCGAAAGTCAGCCGGATGGAGTGAGCTGGAAAATCGTCCCGGACTTGATCTGCGTCCTTGATGATTATTGGGGATGATCCATAGTTACTGGTATGGAATCCACTATGTCCGAAAGGAGTGCTGACCATGAGCGAGGAAGACTATAAAAAGCTGCATCCAGTACTGAGCGAGGTCACCAAGACCTACGTCGATCTGTACATTAATCGGCCAAATGAGGAAAACCGCGAAAAGCTGATAAAGCTTGAGGCCCTGCTGCACGAGAAGCTGGAAACCATTCAGAAAGCCAAGAACGAGCAGTAACAGGGCCCGACTGAGCCGGGCCCCTGCACGATCAGGTCCATTTTTCTCCGGGGCTCTGATAGTCCCGGAAGGCCCTGTGCAGGCGATCCGGTTGGTCAGTCAGGATCAGCATGTCGATGTATTGCTGCTGCAAAAAACCGGCACGTTCCATGTTTTCTGCCATTGCCAGCAAAGGGTCAAAAAACCCGCTGACGTTGTAGATGGCACACGGTTTCTGATGCAACCCCAACTGGCCCCACGTCCAGGCCTCAAACAGTTCTTCCAGGGTGCCAATCCCGCCTGGCAGCGCAACGAAACCATCAGCCAGATCCGCCATCAGGGCCTTGCGCTCGTGCATGTTTTTGACCACATGCAGCTCGGTCAGGCCGGAGTGGGCCAGCTCCCGGTCCCGCAGATGCTCCGGGATGACCCCGTGGACCCGGCCGCCCGCGGCCAGGACCGCATCCGCCACAACACCCATCAGGCCAACGTGGCCGCCACCGAACACCAGCTCAATGCCATTACGACCGAAGTAATCACCCAACTCCCGGGCCTTGTCCGCGTAAAGCGGATCATTTCCGGACTGGGAGCCGCAATAGACCGCGACCTTCATTCACCGTCACCAATCTTGTCCTGGGTTTGGGTCTCGAAATCACTGGCGTCGTGACGCTCGTGCAGCTGGCTGCTCGGCTCACCCCAGGCCCGGTTGACCATGCGGCCACGCCTGACCGCCGGGCGCTGGGCAATCTCATCCGCCCAGCGAATGACGTTGGTGTAGGTGTGAGCTTCCAGGAACTCGGCCGCGTCATACACCTTGTTTTTCACCAGGGCGCCGTACCAGGGCCAGATCGCCATATCGGCGATGGTGTATTCATCGCCCGCGATGTAGCGGTTATTGGCCAGCTGCCGGTCGAGCACATCCAGCTGACGCTTGACTTCCATGGTGTAGCGGTTGATCGGGTACTCGTAGTATTCCGGCGCGTAGGCATAGAAATGACCGAAGCCGCCACCGAGCATGGGCGCACTGCCCATCTGCCAGAACAGCCAGTTCATGGTCTCCGCGCGTCCGGCGATGTCACTGGGCAGGAACGCCCCGAATTTTTCCGCCAGGTAAAGCAGGATGGACCCGGATTCGAACAGGCGGATTGACGGGGTGACACTGTGGTCCACCATGGCCGGGATCTTGGAGTTGGGGTTCACCTCCACAAACCCGCTGCCAAACTGATCGCCCTCGGTAATCCTGACGAGCCAGGCATCGTACTCGGCGTCCTTGATACCCAGCTCCAGCAGCTCCTCCAGCATCACCGTAACTTTCACGCCGTTGGGCGTCGCCAGCGAATAAAGCTGCAACGGATGCTTGCCAACCGGTAGCGCCTTGTCGTGGGTCGGACCGGCGATCGGGCGATTGATACTTGCAAACCGACCTCCGCTCTCAGAGTCCCATTTCCAGACTTTGGGTGGCGTGTAGGTAGCGTCGGTCATGGCATTTCTCCTCACAAAGTAGCATTCAGCTGGCTCCGAGGTCGCATTGAGCCCGGGGCCGAAAACTCTAGCATGGAAGTTCAAACAAAAAGAACCACAGGAGTACCCCATGGCAGGGCGCATCGTGCTCCTTCTTGCCTGTCTGTTTTTAGTGCCCCCGGTTCACGCCGAGCTGTCAGACAGCAAGCGGGCGCTGATTCAGGAGTTGTTTCCCTCGGCAACGGTCATTGAAGACAAGCTGCCCGATTTTCCCGTGTACCCGGTGTATCAACTCCAGGAACTGCTCGGCTATGCCTACGAAACCGCAGACCATAGCCGCCTACAGGGCTTTGCCGGCAAACCGATCAGCATGCTGATCGGCCTCGACAGCAAAGGGCGTTTCACCGGCATCAAGGTGCTGAATCACCACGAGCCGGTCTTTCTCCATGGCCTGGGCGAAGCCCCCCTGTTCGACTTTGTAGACCAATACGAAGGGCATTCGTTACAAGAGCAGATTATTGTCAGCACCTCCAACTCCAGCCGTTCCGGACGAACCAGCGACGGCAACGTGGTGCACTTTGACGGTGTCAGCAAAGCTACGGTTTCGGTCCTGATCATCAACGACACCGTGCTCTCTTCAGCCCTCAAGGTGGCCCGCAAGAAACTCGAGGGCTTTGCCCAGAGCGCACCCACACGGGCGAAAGCGGATTTCTACCAGCCCATGTCCTGGCAGCAACTGGTGGATCGCGGTTACATCGGACACTGGCAGATTGCTGCCGAATCCATCGAGGCCGAGCTGGGCCGGCCTCTTTCAGACTACCCCATGGACATCGAACCCGCAGACGGCGAACCTTTTACCGAGCTTTTCTTCGCCTACATCAATTCGCCCATGGTGGGACGGAACCTTCTCGGAGACGATGGCTACCAGCGCCTCATGCAACGGCTGGATGACGGCGCGCAGGTTCTGGCCGTCATGTCCCGGGGCGCCTTTCCCCACGTTTCCCGCGAGTTCGTTCCTGGCAGCTCTCCGGACCGTGTTGGGCTCACCCAGAACAACCTTGCCGTGGAAATGCGCGACCTCAACCTGCTGGACCAGAATCTCGATTTCCGGGCGGCCGGCATTCCGTCATTCGATGCCGGAAACCTGTTCCGCGTGGGCGGTAACGCCGGCTTCAACCCCGGGGCGGAAGCCAATCTGAAGCTCAACGTAGAACTGGCCCGCAATCACCTGATGGTGGACCGCACGTCCCTGAATATCCCGGTCCGGTTCAACGAAGAACTGTTCGAAACCGTCGAGGTTGCTCCCAACCCGGAGGACACCCGTCAACCGGTCTGGATCGGCCTTTGGAAAGAACGTTGGTGGCAGATTTCACTGCTGGTAATCGGCCTGACCGTTCTGACCGTGTTCTTCGCCCGCCAGAAAACCCTGAGCCGCAACCCGAAGCTGGTACACGGGTTCCGCTGGGGATTTCTGTTCTTCACCCTGTTCTTTATCGGCTTCTACGCCCAGGGCCAGCTTTCGGTGGTTAACATCTACACCCTGTTCCTGGCGATCTGGGACGGTTTCTCTCTCAATGTGTTCCTGCTGGATCCGATCATCTTTATTCTCTGGGTGTACACATTCATAA
Source organism: Marinobacter adhaerens HP15 (assembly GCF_000166295.1). Classification (NCBI taxonomy): domain Bacteria; kingdom Pseudomonadati; phylum Pseudomonadota; class Gammaproteobacteria; order Pseudomonadales; family Marinobacteraceae; genus Marinobacter; species Marinobacter adhaerens. Next base: position 4,060,293 of record NC_017506.1, on the reverse strand, counting down.
CCCTGTTCATCTGGGGCCGTGGCCTTTTCTGTGGCTGGCTTTGCCCGTTCGGGGCCCTGCAGGAAATGGCCGCCTGGCTTGGCGAGAAACTGAAGTTCCGCCAGATCAAAGTGCCCGAGCAATGGCACCGGCGCCTGATTCTACTCAAATATCCGATCCTGCTGGCCCTGGTGGGCACCGCTTTCTACTCCCTGACCGTCGCCGAAAAAATGGCGGAGGTGGAACCATTCAAAACCAGCATAACCCTGTTTTTCGTTCGCTCCTGGCCCTTCGTTCTCTACGCCGTCGGCCTGCTTGTGATCGGCATGTTCATCCACAAATTCTACTGCCGCTACCTGTGCCCGCTGGGCGCAGGCCTCGCGGCGCTCGGCCGGTTACGCTTGTTCAGCTGGCTGGACCGGGTTGAGCTCTGTGGCAACCCCTGCCAGCACTGCAAGAATGAGTGCGGTATCAATGCCATTCGCAAGGATGGCCGGATCGATTACGACGAATGCATTCAGTGCCTGGAATGCGTCGTTATTCTCGAGGACGACACCCGGTGCGTCGACAAGCGGCTCGAGACCAAAAAACGATCAAGACAGCCGAACATACTGGCAACGGACGCGGGCTGACCCGTCCCGTTGCCGTACGCCCGGCTTACTGCTTCTTCTGCCATTCAAACTTCTTGAACGGCTCATCAACGGGCGTCTCCGCAATGTGGTTGACGTAGTTACTCATGACTTTCTGGGACAATACCAGAATCACTTCCAGTACCTGGCGGTGCTGGTAGCCCGCTTCATAAAACGCGACCAGATCCTCTTTGCTGACATTGCCGTGTTTGCGCATGACCGCGAGAGTGAAGGTTCTGAGCGCCTCGAGCTTGTCGCTCGGCAGCGGCGTTTCGTCCCGCAGTGCATTGGTAATGTCGTCAGACACGTCCATCATTTTGGCAATCCCGGTATGGGCCGGAACGCAGTAATGACAGGCGTTTTCCACGTTGATGGTCTGCCAGACGACGGTCTTTTCATCATTGTCAAAGCTGCTGTCCAGCACCAGTTGATGCAGTTGCTGGTAACCCTCAAGGATGCCCGGCGCCTCCGCCATGACCGCATGCAGGCCAGGAATCATGCCGAACGCCTTGAGCGAGTTGTCCAGCAATGGTCTGGATTTCTCCGGTGCCGTGTCTTTGTCGTGAAGGGGGAAATCTGTCATTGCCAACTCCTTTATTGAATGCTTGCTCAATTAATACTTCAGGCTAACTGTTATTGAGCGATCATTCAATATATAATTGAGCGGTCATTCAAATCACTACGATGGTGAATTGTTGTTATGGCCAGACACGCACGCTATGACCGAAAAACCGCTCTGGAAAAGGCCGTTGGCCTGTTCTGGGAGAAGGGCTATCACGGCAGCTCCATGAAGCAGATCGAGCAGGCCCTCGATATGCGGCCGGGCAGCATCTACGCCACGTTTGGCAGCAAGGACGGTCTGTTTTCAGAAGCACTGGCCGCCTATGCGGAACAGGGCGGCCGGGAGTTGGCCGTTCACCTCAAGGGTTTTGATTCCATTGTTGACGGCCTTCAGGACTATCTGCGCGGCATCGCCTGCAGTTGCGGCGACGGAAGCGCGGCACCCTCACGAGCCTGCATGATCGTGAAAACGCTGCTGGAATCCAGCAATACGCATTCGGCCCTGGCGGACCAGGCCAACAGCATTCTAGCCGCGATCGAGGGATCTCTTGCAGACCTGGTAGAGCAGGCTCGGGTGAAAGGGGAGCTGGCGCAATCCGTAGACAGCCGTCGACTTGCCCGGCTCCTGCAGGCGCAGATCATGGGCCTGAGATCCATGGGTGAACGCAATCTGGATCCGCAAGCCATGAAAGACCTTGGTGACGATATGGCCTCCATCCTGGACGGGTATCGCACCCAACATTAAACCCGCTTTTCCTTCTGCGGCTCCGGCGAGCGCGCCACCCACAGGTTCGCGAGCGCCAGGCCGGAAGGAAACAGCACTTCCGTAGAATTGTATCCACGGGTCCGGGCGCGTTAACATTATTGCCCGGCTCAGGCCCCGCCCTGTTTCCCGATCGAATTCCGGCTTCTCGTCTGGTTCCGAGTGAGGACAGCCAAGCATTCTCGCCTGAAGAGTGCTTGGCTCTCTTCACTTACAGGTCTGATTGGTATGGATAACCTTCATCACATTGTTGTGGTCGGCGGTGGCGCCGGCGGTCTCGAACTTGTTACCAGCCTCGGCAACAAACTCGGTAAAAAGGGAAAAGCCAGAATCACGCTGGTGGATTCCGGTCTGACCCACGTCTGGAAACCCCTGCTGCACGAAGTTGCCTCCGGTTCCCTGGATGCCAGCGCGAACGAGATCAACTACCGCGCCCATGCCCGCAAACACCACTACGAATTCCAGCTCGGCCGCATGAGCGGACTGGACCGCGATAGCAAGAAAGTGGTCATAGCCCCGTTCCACGATGTCGACGGCACAGAGGTCGTTCCCGAACGCCATATCCCCTACGACACACTGGTGATTGCCGTGGGCAGCACCGCCAACGACTTTGGCACGCCCGGCGCCCAGGACAACTGCCTGTTTCTGGACAGCCTCAAACAGGCCCGGCGCTTTCACAACCTGATGCTCAACGCCTTTCTGCGCAAGAATCACGAGGCGTTGCAGGGGGCTGAGCATACCCTGAATATCAGCATCATCGGCGCGGGTGCCACCGGTGTGGAACTGGCAGCAGAATTGCGACTGGCGTCCCGCGAGCTGCCGGTGTACGGCATGAACCACCTTCAGCCCTCGGACGTTTCCATTTCCGTGATCGAGGCCGCCGACCGCATTCTTCCCGCCCTTCCTGGCCGGCTGTCTGCGGCGGCCACCAGGGAGCTGGAACACCAGCGGGTGAAAGTGCTGACCGGCCAGCCGGTAAGTGAAGTCAGGCCCAGTACGGTCGTGATGAAAGACGGCACCGAATTACCCTCGGAAATGACCATCTGGGCAGCAGGCATCAAGGCCCCGGCCTTCCTGGCCGAGCTGGAAGGTCTGGAGGTGAACCGGAGCAATCAACTGGTGGTGGAACAGACCCTGCAAACCACCCAGGATGCCAATATCTTCGCCTTCGGCGACTGCGCTGCCTGTCCGCAACCGGATTCCGACCTGCCGGTTCCCCCCCGGGCCCAGGCTGCGCACCAGCAGGCAGACACCCTGTTCAAGACCCTCTGCAACCGCCTGGACAATGGCGAGGCGGTGCCCTTCGTCTACAACGACCACGGTTCGCTGATCAATTTCAGCCGCTACACCACCGTCGGCAATCTGATGGGCAACCTGTCCGGCCGCAGCATGTACATCGAGGGCAAGGTGGCCCGCATGTTCTACCTGTCCCTCTACCGGATGCATCAGGTAGCCCTGCACGGCATGTTCCGCACCGGGATTATCTGGCTGATGGATAAAATCAGCCGTGCCATGCAACCCCGACTCAAACTACACTAGAGATACAGTCGAGCGGCAATGAAGTGGAGCGGGTGAAGGGAATCGAACCCTCGTATGCAGCTTGGGAAGCTGCCGTTCTACCATTGAACTACACCCGCAAAAAAGGGCCGCGAAAGCAATATAAGCGGTCCGCCCGGCAATGGGCAAGCATTCTGTCTGGAGCAACAATGGATCCCACCCTGACTCTGATTGGCGCCCTGATGCTGGTCATCAGTATTGTGCTCAGCCCGCTTTCCAGCCGGGTGGGCATGCCGGTGCTGCTGATCTTTCTGGTGGTCGGCATGATGATGGGCGAGGACGGCCCGGGTGGCATCCAGTTCGACGATTTCGAGCTCGCGTTCCTGATTGCCAATCTGGCGCTGGGCGTGATCCTGCTGGACGGCGGCATGCGCACCCGTGCCGAAACCTTCCGCGTGGGGCTGAAACCCGCCCTGGTGCTCGCTACGCTCGGGGTCGCGATGACCGCCGCTGGTGCCGCAGTTGTGGCCTGGTGGGTGTTCGACCTGCACTGGCTGACGGCCCTGCTGATTGGCGCCATCATCTCATCCACCGATGCCGCCGCCGTGTTTTCACTGCTTCAGGGGCGGGGCCTGCACCTGAACGAACGGGTCAGTGCCACCCTGGAGATCGAATCGGGCAGTAACGACCCCATGGCGATTTTCCTGACCCTGATGCTGGTCACGCTCATCGGTAACGATGGCGACCACGCGGGCTGGGCGGTCTTGACCATGCTGGTGCAGCAGTTCGGTGTCGGCGCCGTTGCCGGGATCATTGGCGGTTTCGCCGTGGTTGAGCTGGCCAACCGGATCCGCCTGACGCCTTCGCTGTATCCCCTTCTGGTCGCCGCTGCTGGCATCTCGGTGTTTTCTGCCACAAACGCCCTCGGCGGCAGCGGATTTCTCGCCATTTATCTGACCGGCGTGGTGATCGGTAACCGCCATGTCCGGATGATGCCGATGATCCTGCAGGTACACGATGGTCTGGCATGGTTGGCCCAACTGTGCCTGTTCCTGATGCTCGGACTGCTGGTAACGCCCTCCGATCTGATTCCTCTGGCCGGCGGCGGGTTGATCCTGGCCCTCTCGCTGATCTTCATTATCCGCCCGCTGACGGTCATGCTCACCCTCTGGCCGTTTGCCTTCAATCGCCGCGAGCTTGGTTTCATCAGCTGGGTCGGCCTCCGGGGTGCGGTGCCGATTGTACTGGCCCTGTTCCCGATCATCGCCGACTTGCCGGAAGCCCAACTGGTCTTCCACGCGGCTTTCTTTATCGTGCTGGTCTCGCTCCTGGTTCAGGGCACCACCATGACACCCCTGGCCCGGAAACTTCGCCTGGAAGTTCCGGCCGGAGAGGATCCCTATCGAAGGCTGCCCCTGGATGCGCCGGCCGCCGGCGACCATGAATTGATGCTGTTCCCGCTGCGGGGCGAAATCTGGGAGACGCCGCGGCGGCTGAGCCAGCTGCGGCTTCCTGAGAACACGGCCGTCGCCGGCGTCTTCCGGAACCGGGTTTGCCTGCAGCCGAAAGCCGATCTGGAAGTTTCCAGTGGCGACATGGTGGCGATGTTCGCAACCCCCAGTGTGCTGCCCGAGCTCGGCAAGGCCCTGAGCGGCCGCCACGCGCCCAAGTACCTGGCTGAACGCGCATTTTTCGGAGATTTTGTGCTCAACGGCGATGCCCTGCTGGGTGACGTCGAGCAGGTTTATGGCATTGAATTCGACGATCTGCCTCCGGAACTGTCCCTGGCTGAATGCTTTGCGAGGCGCACCAAGGGGCACCCGGTTGTCGGTGACGTGGTTACCCTTGGCCCGGTAACGCTGGTGGCCCGGGCCACCAGTGCTGACCAGGTAACCAAGGTGGGACTGAAGATGGACAATTCACAAAATGGTTGATCAGCGAACCAGATAGCCAAAAAAGTTAACAAAACCCCTTAACAGATCCCTTGCGGGCTATGGTATAAAACGCCTGTACAAAGATTAATCATTGGTAAGTTAAGGACATGAGCATTTTCCGCGCCCTATTATCCAGCCTCGCCCTGCTCTGCATGGCGGCCGCTCCAACCGCCGTTGCAACCGAGCTGCTGGCCAAGGCCGACACCCGGATGCCGGTTGCCACAATGTATGAGCCCGCGGAAATTCAGAACGTCAGTAGGGTGGTGGTTCGCAAGGGAGAGCGCCGTCTGTACCTGATGGATGGCGAGGACGTGGTTCGCAGCTACCGCATTTCCCTGGGCGACAATCCGGAAGGCCACAAGCTGTACGAGGGTGACGAACGCACACCGGAAGGCGATTACACCCTGGACTGGCGCAATGCCGAGAGCGATTTCTACAAATCCATCCACATCTCCTATCCCAGTGAGCGGGATCGGGAACTGGCATCCGCCTGGGGCCTGGACCCCGGTGGCAGCATCATGATCCACGGCCTGCCCAATAACGTGGGCGACATGGCCTTTGCCTATACCGGCCTGGACTGGACCGATGGCTGCATCGCCGTCACCAACGAAGAGATGGACGAAATCTGGCAACTGGTGTCCAACGGAACCCCTATCAGCATTCACCCATGAGCCAAACCTGACAGCTGCATTAAGTTGTTGTCATATGCTTAGCAAATTTACGTATCTGTAGTTAACATTCCCGCTTACAGTGTTTTACACTGTTTAACGACTCCGGTAGTCATTGCCTGACAAACGTTGCTGCGCAGGTTGACAGGAAGTCGTCTATACTGACTTTCGGATCACAGGAAATAACTCGACCAATAAGGGGATTTACAATGCGTAAACTGACGATCGCCGGGATTGCACTGGCCACTGCTCTGACTGCAGGTTGTGCCACCACTGACCAGGGCGCTATCGACGAAGCAAATGCAACCGCCAGCTCCGCTGAGCGCACTGCAGAAAATGCACTGAACACCGCTAACAGCGCTGCAAGCTCTGCACGTACTGCCCAGCAGACTGCAGAAGAAGCTCTGGCCGCTGCCAAGGCAGCCCAGAAAGCCGCTGACGAAGCAAACGAGCGTGCCAAGCGTATGCTCGAGCGTGCCAGCCAGAAATAAGCTGATACGCAACAGAGAGGCCGGCATTGCCGGCCTTTTTTATGCCCCGGAATCGGGCTTTTCCGGTTCGGATTTATCCGGCGTAAAGGGCTTGTTCTCCTTCAGGAACGTGGTCATCAGTTCCATGGGCAGAGGGAACACAATAGTGGATGAGTTTGTGTTGCTCATATCCGCCAGGGTCTGGAGATAACGCAACTGCATGGAACCGGAATTGGTAGACATGACATCCGCCGCTTCCACCAGCTTTTTGGATGCCTGCAATTCGCCTTCGGCGTGGATGACCTTGGCACGCCGCTCACGCTCGGCCTCCGCCTGGCGGGCAATGGCACGAATCATCGATTCGTTGAGATCCACGTGTTTGATTTCCACATTGGCCACCTTGATGCCCCATTCCTCCGTCTGGGCATCGATGATCTCCTGGATATCGGAATTGAGCTTGTCCCGTTCTGACAGCATTTCATCCAGGTCGTGCTTACCCAGCACCGACCGGAGAGTTGTCTGGGCAAGCTGGCTGGTAGCGGAATTGAAATCCTCCACCCGGATAATGGCCCGCTCCGGATCCACGACACGAAAATAAAGCACGGCATTCACTCGCACCGTCACGTTATCCCGGGAAATGACATCTTGGCTGGGCACATCCAGAGTGATGACCCGCAGGTCCACCCGCACCATCTGCTGAATGCCGGGAATCACAATGATCAGCCCCGGGCCTTTAACACCCTGGAACCGACCGAGAAAGAACACGACGCCCCGCTCATACTCCGGCAGGATCTTGATGGCCGAAGCGAGAATCAGCAGTAACACCACCGTGGGTGCCAAATAGGGAATCAGATCGCCAATCATACGGCCTCCTTGTATTGCCGTTACTTTGTCTGCCAGGTCAGCCGTTGTCCGGAATAACCCTGACGGTTACCGTCAAACCCTCGATTGCTGTCACCTGAACCCGGTCACCTTCGTTGACCGGTCCTTCGCTGATGGCGTTCCACCGCTCACCGCTCAGACGGACGTGGCCGCGAAAATGACCATGGTCTCCGGAGAAGTCATCCAGCGCCACACCTTCCTCGTGGGTAATCTGTTCAGCACCACTGACCGGATGCCGTCGACGCAGCCCGATAAACCGTGTCACCGTCCACAGGATAAAACCGGCAGCCACGACGGCCGTGCCGCCAATGGTCGGCAGGGAAATATCCCGGTGACTGCCGTCCATCAAGATGATCGAGCCAGTCACGAAGGCGACAATCCCGCCAACCCCCAGTATCCCGAAACTGGGCACAAAAGCCTCGCCCACGATGAACGCCAACCCGAGCAGAATGAGGGCCAGGCCGGCATAATTCACCGACAGGACCTGGAAGGCGAATAGCGCAAGGATCAGCGAAATCGCGCCAATCACGCCGGGCACGACGGCACCGGGGTTGGCCAGCTCGAAGATGATGCCGTAGAAGCCGATGATCATCAGAAAGTAGGCCACGTTCGGATTGGTAATCACCGACAACAGGCGGGTCCGCCAGTCCGGCTGGGATCTGACGATTTCCATATTGGCCGTGTTCAGGGTCCTGTCGCCTGACGCCATGCGAACGGTGCGTCCATCCACTTGCTGCAACAGATCCCGGAGGTTGGGAGAGACCACATCAATGACGTTCTTCTCCAGCGCGTCTTCGGCACCGAGGTTTACAGCCTCACGGACGGCCTCTTCAGCCCAGTCGGCGTTGCGACCATGGCGTTCGGCCAGGCCGCGGATGTAACTGACCGCGTCCTCCAGAACCTTTCGCTCCATGGCGGTGCCTCCGCGCCGTTTGCCTTCGTCGTCGCTGGCTTGCCGGTCGCTGTCGGATGACGAGTCGGAGGCGGAATCCGAACCTTCCTCGGATTTCGGGGCTTCGGAGGCCGGATCGCTCTCGGGTTCAGGGCTACCCGGCAGCCCACCCATCTGGACCGGCGTGGCCGATCCCAGGTTGGTGGCAGGCGCCATGGCGGCAATGTGACTGCCATACAGAATGTAGGTGCCTGCGCTGGCAGCCCGGGCGCCCTGCGGGGAAACATAGGTCGCGACAGGAACGTCGGAGGCCAGGATCACCTTGATGATGTCCCGCATGGAATCCATCAGGCCGCCGGGCGTATCCATTTCGATAATCACCAGACCGGCACCCTCGGATTCCGCGCGGCGGATGCCCCGGGTCACGTAGTCCATGGTGGCTGGGCCGATAGCCCCCTCAACGGTGAGTACCAGAGCAGTTTCGGAGGATTTCTGCTGGGCAAAAACCTGATGGGCCAGGGACGCCAGCGCTAGCAGCACACCTGCCAGGAATACCAGAGCCCAGGCCCGGAAGCGGGCGGGATTCTGTGATCGCATGGGACGGTGTGCCTGCATAAAGCCTCCCCGGATCCGGAAGAAATTCAACTTGATACAGATACGATGGCAGCGGGGCCGCGGTTCTGTCCTACACAGGCCGGCAACCGTGTTCAGCGCACCGCATCAGAAGTATAGCCGCTGCTCCGGCTCCTTGGCCGATTCCGGCGACTTGTCTTCCACGGTCTTGTCGGCGGCCATCCGGGTCACCCGCTCACCAATCATGGTCGGCAGGCCATCCGCCTGGTCGACGGCCAGTTCAATGGCACCGCGTTTGACCTCGACTTCCGGATGACGGCTCCGGAAAGCTTCAACTTCAGCGAACACCTGTTGCCACAAGCGCTCTCGATCTTCGCGGGGGTAGTCTTCATGGGGACGGTGGACTTCCAGCCAGACCTCGCCATCCGAAAAACCGATCTTGACGGCGTCGTGGACAACCTGGACCGGCGTGCCCTTCTCGACCTGATACACGAACCGGGAGATATCCTCGTTGTACATCCGGAAACAACCATGGCTGACCGGCATGCCGACGCCAAATTTCTTGTTGGTACCGTGGATCAGATAGCCTTTTTCACTCAGGAGCAGGGCGTGGGTGCCAAGCGGGTTGCCGGGGCCGGGCGGAATCATCCTGGGCAGATAGTCTCCGGACGCCTCGTACTCTGCTCGAATGCTCGCAGGCGGATACCAGGCCGGGGACTCAAGTGGCATGGTGACCTCGGCATCGGTCAGAGGCGACGGATTCTCTGCCGTGCCAACGCCCACGGGGTAAACCTGCACACCCTCATCGGTGAAGTAATACAGGCGGTACTCGGCAAGATTGATAACGATGCCTTCCCGCCGGGCGTCCGGCAGCACGTACTGGCGCGGCAGGGTGATGGTGGTGCCGTCGCCGGGTAGCCAGGGGTCCACACCAGGATTGGCCTTGACCAGCTCCAGGTACCCCATGGCCAAACGGTTACCAATGGCGGCAAAGGTGTCCTCATAACGGGTTTCAAAAACACCGAGCTCTCCGGCCAGATCCCCCTGGACAGGGAATGTGGGCACACGAGGGCTTCGATCCGGCTCCTCGGGGGATTCCGGGTCGCTGGCAGCATCCTGAGCCTCCGCAAACACGGCGGTCGGGAACACCAGAAACTGTGCCAGAGAAAAAACCGCTAAAAATCTGAACCACATAGAAAACGTTCCGAAAGCATCAGGCAACCGGGTACAGTGACAGCAAGTACCCTCAGGAGTTCATATAGGTCGCCCATACTGTTACGACGGCAAGCGCCACAAACAACACACTTGCACCAATCCGCGCTGTGGCGAGGGGCAACCTCTCCATCAGCCAGCGTCCCGCCATGATAACCGGTATATTGGCCAGCAGCATACCCACCGTGGTGCCCAGAATAACCCAGAACGTCTCGGTAAACCTGGCAGCGAGAACGACGGTCGCAACCTGCGTCTTGTCGCCGATCTCCGCCAGAAAGAACATGATGGTGGTGGCCATGAACGCCCCCATGCCCAGGAACTTTGAATCATCGCTGTCGTCCTTGTCCGGTACCAGCAACCAGAGCGCGATCGCAACAAAACTGCCGGCCAGAATCCACGGCAACCAGGCTTCCGGAATGAAAGAAGCGACCCAGGCACCGAGCCAGGCAGATAAGGCGTGATTGAGAACCGTTGCGACAAAAATGCCGAGAATAATAGGCAGGCGGGTGGCGTATCGGGCAACCAGGAAAAGCGAGAGCAACTGGGTCTTGTCACCAATTTCCGCTATGGCAACAGCAACCGTCGAAGCGAGAAAAGCGTCCATGAAAAACTCCAGGGCGGATAACCAGACATGAGGCAGCCCACCTTCCGCCCAATGGAGGTGAAACCGCCTCAGGTCTTGCCAATATCACCGGTGTTGCGGTGAGACATGATAGCCATGGGGATTTGGCCCCAAGTATGTTGACTATCATCCGCTCGGACATTCCGATGCGGAGGCTACTCCCCTGAAGAGATGCCGGCATCATAATGAATCCGGCGCGGGGCCGCAACCACAGGTCTTCCTAGACCCGCATTCGCCACACCGGGATCGCCGCAACCGCTACGAATGCCGCTACCAGCCACCAGGCCGAGTGGAACGCGTTGATCGTGGGCATCCCGGAGGTGTGCTCACCAAATTCAATGGTCAGTGCCACCAGGTTAACGCCAAAGGCGCCACCGAGCTGGCGCATGAAGTTAAGCGTGCTCGAGCCGGCCCCCAGCTCCTGTGGTTCCAGCGGATTCAGGGCGCCGGTCGAGAGGGCCGGGAGCATGAAACCGATACCGATGCGGCCCAGCACTGTCCAGAGCACCAGCCAGCCAAAGGCGAGCTCAAGATCGGACAGCGCGAACAGCACGGCGGAAAGGGCAAATGCCCCAATACCGAACACCACCAAACCCCGGGCACTGTGCCTGTCGGCCATACGGCCCGCCAACGGAAACGTCATACCCAGGACAATCCCCGCGGGCAGCATCAGCAAACCTGCCTCCGTCGCACTGAAGCCCAGAGCTGTCTGTACGAATAATGGAATGAGGTAGGTGGATCCGAACAGCGCCAGCCCCAGTGCCATGGCACCCAGGCAGGCGAAAACAAAGACCGGCTTGCGCAGCAGGGCAATGTTCACCAGAGGATGGGCAGTTTGCCGCTCACGCAGCACGAAGAGCAGCAGCCCGCCGAGGGCCAGTAGCCCTTCGATCAGGATCCAGCTCTTCTGGCCTGCCGCCTGTTGCAACCGGTTCAGAGCATCGAGCGACAGGGCGATGGTAAACCCGAGCAATACAAGGCCGGGGAGATCAAAGCGATAGGGGGCTGGCCGGGACACCGGCAAGGGCAGGAAGCGCCAGGCCATGAAAACACCCAGCAACGTGACCGGAGCCGGTGCAAACATCACGTAGCGCCAGTCCAGCTGATCAACCAGAAAGCCTCCCAGCACCGGACCGAGGGCCGGGGCCAGAATCACCCCCATACCGTAGATACCCATGGCCTGGCCGCGGCGATCGCGGGGGAAAATCCGGAACACCAGATACATGCCCATGGGCTGCATCAGGCCGGCCATGGCACCCTGGCCGATCCGGGCGGCGATAAGCTGCCCCGGCGTCTCGGCAAAACCGCCGGCAAGGGAAATCAGGGTAAAGAGAAACATGGCTACGGCAAGGGTCTTGCGAACCCCGAAGTGATCCAGCAGCCAGGAGGAGGCCAGCATGGTGGTGGTCATGGCGGCGATAAAGCCCGTTGCCAGCCAGTGAACCTGGCCCTGGCGAATGCCGAACTCCACCATGATATCGTGCAACGCCACGTTCACCACGGTGGCGCTGAGCACGGTGGCCATGGTGCCTATCATCACCGTGGCCACTGCCAGCCAGCGCCAGCGATCCCCGTAGCGGGCTTTCAGGCCCTCAACTGAGTTATCAGCCAAGGGTTATTTCTGCTTTTCGGCGTTTTCCAGGATCTTGTGGAAGACCTTCACGGTGCACTCGATCTCTTTGTCGCTGATGCCTTCCAGCATTTCCTCGCGCAGCACCTCGGCTCGCTCGGAAAGGTCATCCATAAACGCCCGCCCGGCGTTGGTCAGATGCAGCCGCCGCGCACGGCGATCGTTCGGGCAGGGCCGGCGCTCAATCAAATTCTGTTGCTCGAGACTGTCCAGCAGTCGCACCAGAGTCGGATTCTCGATCGCCATCAGGCTTGCCAGCTCACGCTGTGTGAGGCCCTCACCGCCTTTTTCCAGGTACACCATCGTGCTCCAGCGCGCCTGGGTGACGCCCAGATCCTTCAGGCGCTCGTCCAGCATTTTTCTCCAGCGCCGGGTAACCCGCGCTACCGCAAAAGGAAACTGGTCTCTCATTTGTCGTCACTCCATATCAAAAGAGGGCTTGGCCCGGGCCGGGCGCTGCCACGCCTTCGGCCAATTAATCACATTATCGGAAAGTCACCAATAGTATGCTAACCATTGTGATAAAAACAGATACGGAAGTAAAAACAAAATCGGGGAAAACCGAAAGCAGCGTCAGCTCGCCTGACGCTGCTCTTCGTGCATCTCCTCGACTTCGGGAGACTCGTGGAACTCGCTGTTCCGCGGATCGATTTCAGCAAGCACCGGCGACGCTTCCGGCATGGCAGGCACGAAGTGCTCCTGATCTGCGACGGCAACGTCCTCGGTATGACTGATCCGGTAGCTGGTAATCACGGCCAGCAGCAGCAGGAAGCCGGCATTACCGAAGAACAGGCCTTTCGGCCCCAGGAGATTGATCAGCTCCGCCATGACAACCGGCCCGATGACACTGCCAACGCCGTAACTCAGCAACAGCGTGGCGCTGGCCGCCACAATACGGGTGCTTTCCATACGGTCATTGGTGATGGCCACGGCTACGGGATACAAAGCGGCTGAAAGCCCCGTGAACACACCAACCAGAAGAGTCAAAAGCCACGCATTTTCGGCCCCGAGAACTCCGACACCGCCTGCGGCTGAAGCCGCTACCAGAGCGATCCAGAACATCACGCGGCGCCGGTCGAAACGGTCGCAGAGCCGGCCCAGCGGCCAGGCAAGGATCATGGCCGCGACAATGGCACTGGCCATGAATGTGGATGTCCGTGCAACGTCCAGCCCGACCAGTGTTGCGTACACCGGCCCAAGCGCATAAAAGCCGCCAATCATGACGCCACAGATCAGGGCGCCGGCAACACCGGAAAAGGATTCCCGTGCCAAAGTGAAAATAGAGATTCGCTGAACCTGCTCAATGACGGGCGCTTCCATTTTGGTCAGTGCCAGCGGCATCAGCGCCAGCGCCAACAGAATTGCGGCAATCGAGAAAGGCATGAAATTGGCGGGGTCACCGATATTTACAATGAGCTGGCCGCCGGCGGCGGACAGATAAAAAACAATCTGGTACACCGCAAACAACGCACCGCGGTTGGCATTGGTGGCACGGCTGGAGAACCAGCTCTCGATGACCACCAGCACACCGGCAATACTGAACCCGGAGAGTACCCGCAGAACGGCCCAGAAAATCTCGGAAACAGCCATCGGATAGAGTAACGACGTCACAGCGGCAGCAGCGGCAAACACCGCGAACGCCCGGATATGACCAACCCGGCCGATAATCCGGTGAACATAGAGCGTACCCAACACAAAACCGATGGAATAGCAGACCAGAATCCAGCCGATAATATCTGGCGATATCGCCTCGATACTCAGACGGATGCCCAGCAGTGTCATCAGGAATGCATTGCCACTGACCAGCAGAATAATGCTTAGAATCAGGGCAGACAGGGAGGTGACCATTCGGGTCATTACAGCGGCTCCGGGCGTTACAGGGTATTCTGGATTGAATGAAAGACAAAATAGCAGCAAGTCCCGGACTTTGCCGGCGACGTATTAGATCAGTAGCGGGAAGTGAAGCCACTAGGCACTTCCCGAAACCTGTTAACTGCATCACAAAAACCCGCAAAGGCCGCCGTGTAGCGGTTTAACAGGGTTTTACATTAATGCGCCGTAACAGACCATGAGTGCCGGAGCAGGTAACATGAAAACGAGCTATTCATTGGACCGTGAGCGCCTGGTTATGAAAAAAACGGACTGGCCCATCCGCTGGGATCTGCTGCTTCGCTATCGACTTATCGAAACGATTGCCCTGTGGGAAGGTCGTCTGACTACCAACCACATCTGCCACAGTTTCGGGATCGGTCGTCAGCAGGCGTCCAAGGATATCAACACCTATCTGCGCGAACTGGCGCCGGGCAATCTGGTTTACGACCGTCACCTGAAAGGTTATGTCCCGGCAGATAGATTTCGCCCGGTGGTCACCCGAGGCGTGGTCAATGAATATCTGGACCTGCTTGCCCGCCAGCAAAACCTGAGCACTACGTTTGAATCCCTGAACATTGGCCTGCCGGACAGCACCGTGGTTCAGGGTCCGAATCGCGTCATCGCGCCGGAAACCATGCGTGCGGTGGTGACGGCAACACGACAGGGAAGACAGCTGCGGGCCAGCTATGCCTCCCTTAGCCGACCGGAAGCGGTGGAAAGCATACTTGAGCCGCACACTCTGGTTTGTGCCGGCGACAGCTGGCACTTGCGGGCATGGTGCGACTCAAACCGGGAATTCCGGGATTTCGCCCTGAGCCGATTCCGGACCTCGCCGGAGGCTCTCCGACAGCGCGCCAGACACAATCGGGACCAGGACGAGCATTGGAACCGGGAGGTTACCCTGGTGGTTACCCCGGATCAGCGCCTGACCCAAGCCCAGCAAGAGATCATTGCCCGTGACTACGGCATGGAACAGGGTCGCCTGGAAGTTGCTACCCGTGCCGCGCTTGCCCCCTACGTGCTATCACGGCTCGGTATTACCTTCGACAATCAGCACCCGGATCCTCTGGTGCAACAGCTTGAGTTGGCCAATCCCGACCAGTTGGGATTTGGCAGCAAACGCGAACAGGCCCTCAAAGCCGTTGCCGGCCTCAGCTAAACTGCCAGTGTGAGCCCTGGGACCTGGCGGTATGTCTTTCTCGGCGTTCTGATTCTGTCGTTTCTGCCTGCAGCAGGGAGGGCAGAATCGGTCTGCGGTGATCCCGCAACGCCCATTTCCCGGGTCCAGGGAACTGGCCCGACCTCACCCATGGCAGGAGCTACCGTCACCGTCGAGGGCATCCTGACCCAGGATTCCCGGGCAAAGGGCGGCTTTGGTGGTTTTTACCTGCAGCAGGCCGACCATCAGACCGACGGAAATCCCGCCACTTCCGAAGCGCTGTTTATTTACACCGATCGTGAAATCGCCGATGTCGGCATGCGAGTGCGGGTAACCGGAAAGGTGAAGGAATACCACGGGCTAACCGAACTGGTGTCAGTTCGGAGCATCCGGACGTGCGGGCGTGAGCCGCTTCCAGCGCCCATTCCCATCACCCTTCCCTGGACCGTCGATCCGGAACATCTGGAGAACATGAGAGTTACCTTTCGCCAGCCCCTGACGGTGGTGGACAACTACAACCTGGCTCGCTACGGCGAGCTTGGGCTGGCAGCCTCAGACCAGGTCCAGCCTACGGAATACCTGCCCCCCGGCAAAGAAGCACACCGGGCATTCACCCGGAACGGGGCAAACCGCGTTCTGCTTGATGACAACCGGTCCAGGAGAGACCCCCGCCCGGTACCCTGGCCCCCGGGCGGCCTGTCTTCGGCAACCGTAAGGGCCGGGGATCAGATTAAAGGGCTCATCGGTGTGCTGGATTTCCGCTTCGATGCCTGGCGGCTCCAGCCCTCTCAGGAGCCGGCTTTCCTCGCCACCAATCCCAGAGAAACCGCACCCGGGCCGCGGCATGAGGCTTCGGTGCGGATCATGGCTCTGAACCTTGGTAATTTCTTTAACGGGGATGGCCGGGGCGGCGAGTTTCCAACGAGTCGCGGGGCCGGGACACCGGCGGAATTCCGGCGCCAGCAACAACAACTGGTGAACACACTTCTGGCCCCCGATCCGGACATTCTTGCGCTGACCGAACTTGAGAACGACGGCTATGGACCGGCAAGTTCCATAGCCGAACTTGCAGAGGCCCTGGGCGGCACCTGGCGGTTCGTCAGCACGCCCGGCCAGGACGGCGATGACGAGATCCGGACCGGCCTGCTCTACCGCAGCGACCGGATTAGCGCCGTTGGCTCGCCAGAACGGCTTGCCAAAGGGCCATTTGAATCGGGAGGCCGGCCTCCCCTGGCTCAGGATTTCGGACGAACGGACGGTGATGCTACCGTTCGGGTCATTGTTCCTCACCTGAAATCGAAATCCTGTCGGGGCGCCCGTGGCGATAATCAGGACCAGGCCGATGGCCAGGGCTGCTACGCGAGCCGGCGGACCAACGAAGCGAAAACACTTGCGGCCTGGTCCGGCAGCGATACCCGCAGGCACTATTCGGTCGGCACCCTGATAATCGGTGACCTCAACAGCTATGCCCGCGAACATCCCATCGCGGTGCTGGAGCAGGCAGGGTTTACCAGCATGGTGCACCATTTCTATCCCTGTACCGAAAAGACCTGTGGTCACTACACCTACCGTTACCGTGGTCAGAAGGGCTCGCTGGATTTCGCACTCGCCTCCGAGACCTTAAAACCAAGGGTCATGGGCGCCTGGAGCTGGCTGGTGAACGCCGATGAGCCCCGGGTACTCGACTACCGGAGCGATCACCCGGCATCCGGCCGGGGACCCTGGCGATCCAGCGACCATAATCCGGTGATTGTCGACCTGAAGCTCTGACTTTCGACGCCCCGTCACGGGCAATCTGTTGCCCATTCGCCGACGTCCACGGGCACTGTGGCCAAGGCTCCGGATTCTGGTCCCGGTAGACTGGTGGTCAGACCCAAAACCGGTGATCGCTGACAACCATGAGAATTCCTGCCCCCAACTTCTGGCCCGCTGCCCGCACGGGACAACGATTTCTTCTCCAGGCCCGCCGCCGTGAAACCATGGTCGATGGCCACAAGATGGTTTTCCTGGAACGGGGATCACCAGGTGTCGGCCGCCCGACGATCGTCCTGATTCATGGCTTTGCCGCCATGAAGGAAAACTGGGGGCTGTGGCTGCAAAGACTGCCAAGACACTGGCATCTTCTGGCGCCGGATCTGCCGGGATTCGGGGAGAGTGATTACCGGCCGGAGGCCTGTTACCGCTACGAAACCCAGGCCCGTCGACTGGCTCAGTGGCTTGCCGGCGTTAACACCGACAACATCCATCTGGCCGGCAGCTCCATGGGTGGCGCGATTGCCGCAATACTGGCCCACACACTGGATCCGGCGCCCCGCTCGGTGACGTTGCTCAACAGCGCCGGCATCCCCGAACATGAAGAGGTAGACATTCACGCCCCCCTGAAGCCTGACCGGGATGGCATCCTGATTCCACGGGACTGGAAAGGCGTCTACCGTATGTTCAACAGTGTTGGCACCGGCAAGCCCACGGTCTCCGGACTTGCCATGGCCGGCCTCCTCGGACCGGACCTCCTGGGCCGCACCAAGGCCCTCCGGCATATCTTCAGTGACATGGTGGCAGACGCGCTGGCACCGGCCCGCTACCTGGGCCCCGAGACACCGCCACTGCAGGTTCAGTGGGGCGACCGTGACGTGATTACCCCGACCCGCTGCGTCGACTGGTTCAGCTCGGCCACGCCTCAGGCAGAAATCCACATGTTCCGGGGTGTCGGGCATCTTCCGATGCTGGAAACGCCCGGGCGATCTGCCGCAGCCCTGGAACACTTCGTTCGCCGTCATGGCCAGTGATCGATCCGGATGCTTCCTGCCAACCAGCCGATGATTGGCCTTTCAGGCCATTTATTCCGTCACCGAAGTCATGGGGCAACGAGCCGCGAGGCGCCATAATCGTCGAAACCAAGCGTTCTGCGACATAACAAGAACAGAATCAGACGAGGAAATCCCATGCGCGCCTCCGTTTCAACGGCACAGGACCTGGGCATGCCGGCCATCTACCTGCATCTTCTGGCCAAACTGCTGAACACTATCGGTGTTGACGAACAGGACCTCCTCCTCCGGGTCGGTCTTGACCCGGTCCGCCTGCAATCCACCGATCGGCGGGTGAGCCAGACCCAGGCCAGCGAATTCGTCACCCGGGCCATTATCGAAAGCGGCGAACCGGGACTCGGTATCATGCTCGCCAGGGAGCTGAAGCTGCCCCTGCACGGCGCCCTGGGTACGGCCGTCATGAGCAGCCGTACCCTGGGCGATGCCATGGAGCTGATGACCCGATACCTGACGCTAAGGGTGCCCCACCTTCGGGTCTGCAAACGGGAGACCGGCAACCTGGCCTGGTACGTTGTGAATTGTGATATCGACCTGGGCCCTCTGCACGGCTTTATCATGGATGCCATGCTATTCGGTTGCGTTTCCATGGGGGCACAGTTGACAGGCTCGGTCATTGACGGTTTGCGGATTGTTCGCCGGGGATCGGAGCCGGCCTATTTCCAGCGTTTCCGCTCACAGATCCCGGTGCCGGTGGAATTCGGCGCTACGGAGAATGCCCTGGTGATTCCGGTTGGCCGTCTGAGCCTGCCCGTGCGCTTCACCGATGATCAACTGGCGGCCTCGTCCAAAGCCCAGTGCGAGGAAGCGCTGCGGCAGCTGACCGAAGACGCCGGATTTGCCTGTCGCGTCCGGCGGGTGATCGAGACCAGCCACCCCTTCCCGCCAAAACTGGCCAGGGTAGCGGCCACCCTGTTTGTGTCCGAGAGAACGCTCAAGCGGCGGCTGCAGGAAGAAGACGCCAGTTTCCAGCAGCTGGTAGATCAGGTCCGCCTGGAACGGGCACAGGATCTACTCCGCAGTACCACCATGAATCTGAGCCAGATTGCCGATGCCCTCGGTTACGCCGACGCGGCGAATTTCACCCGGGCTTTCAAGCGCTGGACCGGCAGCAGCCCCAGCCATTACCGAATTTCGCCGCCCGGCCCAGGGCTGATTAACGCCAGGCGGGCACTGGCCACGGGGTAATCAGTCGATGCCGATGATCTTGTGCATTTGCAGGGTCAGGCGCCACTGCGGATGCGCGAGACAATAATCGGTGGCGCGTCGGGTATTGCTTTGTTTGATCTCATCCACGGCCGTTTCCGGTATCGAAGGAGAGGCCATCGGCGACAGGAAATAATGGCTTGCGCGAATGCCCAGGAATCGCTCCGGCATCGCCAGGGGCTGGGGATAGACCAGCTTCAGCTCGTCACAGGCCTCAAGCACCACCGGGGCATCGGCTTTCGGACTGACGCAGAGCCAGTCGATGCCTTCGGGCGCGGGCAGGGTACCGTTGGTCTCTACCCCTACCTCGAACCCTTCCCGGTGCAGAGCCTCGATCAGGGGAGCATCCAGCTGCAGCAGGGGCTCGCCACCGGTGCAGACCACGTAGGGCTTGCCGGGTGCCTCCGGCCAAAGATTGCG
Source organism: Marinobacter adhaerens HP15 (assembly GCF_000166295.1). NCBI lineage: Bacteria > Pseudomonadati > Pseudomonadota > Gammaproteobacteria > Pseudomonadales > Marinobacteraceae > Marinobacter > Marinobacter adhaerens. The sequence continues at coordinate 4,040,502 of NC_017506.1, read as the reverse complement.
TATGTGACGGGCCAGTTCCTCCGGGGTTTCAAAGCGACCACCATTCTGGCCATCAGTACCGACAAAATCGGTATCACAGAAATTGCACACGGCAGTGGCGCGGTCCTTCTCGCGACCGGTCCAGAGATTGCACTTGCTGAAACGACAGAACACGGCAGCACGCCCGGCCTGGGCACCTTCACCCTGCAACGTGTAGAAGGCTTCCTTGACCCGATACATCAGCTTGCCGCCTCGTAGTCCAGGGGATCTTTGACACCATTGGCAGCGAAGGCTTCCAGTCGTTCAACACAGGAGCCGCAGCGTCCACAAGCCCGCTCCCGGCCGTTGTAGCAGGTCCAGGTCTGTGCATAGTCCAGTCCCAGGCGCAGGCCTTCAGCCAGGATCTGACCCTTGTCCATGGTCATGAAAGGCGCCTCAATGCCGACCGGCTCGTAGTTGGCCACGCGGCAGACCGCGTCCATTTTATCCACAAACTCCGGGCGACAGTCCGGGTAGATAGCGTGGTCGCCACCATGAGCTCCGTACCAGACGGCGCCAGCACCTGCGGTCACGGCGTAACCGGTCGCCAGGGACAGGAGAATCATGTTTCGGTTGGGCACCACGGTCGCTTTCATGCTGTCTTCTTCATAGTGGCCTTCCGGCACATCGATATCCGAGGTCAGCGATGAGCCGGCCATCACCTCACTCATGGCGCGGATATCGATCACCTTGTGGGGCACACCCAGCGCTTCACAGACCGAACGCGCGCACTCAAGCTCCCGGACATGGCGCTGCCCGTAGTTGAAGGACAGGGCATGAACCTGGTAGCCGCGCTCCCGGGCCAGATGCAGCAGGGTGTAGGAGTCCATGCCTCCGGAATAGATTACGACTAAGGTGTCTGTCATTCGGGCTCCCCGTATGGTGCGGTTCGGATTTGGCTGGTTTACTGTCGCGCCCGAGGCCTGTTGCTGTCATCGGGCTTTTACAATGAATGGACATATTGTAACAGTGCAGGAACAGGTTGGGTTCGCGTCTCGCTTGCGGGGCGGGTAAACTCAGCGAAAAACAACTCATCAGCTACACTGACTCCATGACCACTATCCAGCCGGCATTCATCGATTTCGAGGCATCAAGCCTTGATCTGATCGCGAGCTACCCCATTGAGGTGGGAATCTGCATGCCGGATGGCACTCTCCACAGCTGGCTGATCAGCCCCCACGTGCTGTGGCAGGACTGGTCACAAAGCGCTGAGCAGATTCACGGCATTTCCCGCGAGACCCTGGAAGCGGATGGTATTGCGGTGAGCGAAGTCGCCAGTGCCCTCAACGAACTGCTGCCGGAACAGGTGTTTTGCGATGCCTGGACCTTCGACAGTTTCTGGCTGCACCGTTTGTTCAAGGCCGCCCGCATAACGCCAACGTTTCAGCTTGAATCCATTTCAGCGCTGTTGGACACGAGGCAGGTGCGCGAATGGTCAGCACTTCGCCAACAGGTGATTACAGAGCTCGGCCTGCCTGTGCATCGGGCCGCAAACGATGCCCTGATTCTCCACAAAACCTGGGAACGGATTGCGCCGAATCAGGACGAACTGGCGCCGTTAACGGGTCAAACCCGGCAGGCCTGACGCATTCCCGGTTGATCAGTGCCTGGCGTGACGGACACGCAGTGCGATGACCTCGAGACCATCCCGAAGGGTATTCAGCGTCCAGTAGGTCACCAGGGCCATGAGCGCGGCTCCGGTCACGGTAAACACCAGATTCTCACCCACGACCTGCTCCTGCGCGACCAGCAGGTAAAGACCAAGTGCAATAATCAGGGCGAGTTCAATCAATGCGTGGGAACGGAACTTTTTACTGGCAGATCCGGCTTCGTCGGACATTTTGCTAGGTTTCAACCTCTGTCTGTTGATGGCGATTAATCGACTATTAGTGTGCGAATTATCGCCGGGACAGGCCGCAAAATCTGTAAGAAGTAATGGCTACGAAGATTCCACTACCCAAAAAAAAACGCAGCCATAGAGGCTGCGTAGAAAGGAGAGATCCATCGACTACCTGGCGCGGCAGGCAGTCGGGATTGCACAACGTAAAACACGTGACGGAAAGAATTATGCCAAGCGCCCCTGGAGGCCGTCTGTAGGGGTTTGCCGAAGAAGCCGGGCTATTGCAAACGGCCCATTAGCCTATACACTGGTAGTCGAACCGAAACATAAGAGCCGGTATGACCAGAATGATTCCACAGTTCAGCGCTTACACAGCAGCAGGTTGCCATGCAGGGCAGTCTGTTCGCGCGATGGTGAAAGACATCTAACGGCTTTCGGTCAGTCCCGGGAGCCTATGTAGCGACCGGGTCAGCTTCTCCGCGAAACCCCGGTCGCTTCAGGCACCGGGGTTTTGTTTTTGCAGCCGCAAAACGACAAGGAGAACATCATGAAAAGACATCCGACAACTCGCGCAGCAAACCAGCCCATGAACAATCGCCAGGGCCCGATCAAGCGTCCGGAGAAGCTGCCGCTGCTGGATGCCATCTGCAAAAAACTTAATCAGCGCGTCAATCTGGATGACGAACAGCGGGTGCTGGGAGTGTATGAGCGGGGCTGGATCTTCAAGGGCGTCCTGGGCAATATGAACGACGCTGAGGCAAGGTACGTCAGAGCATTGGCGACCCGTTACAATTCCTGGATCGCCCGGCAGGTCGCCTGATTCAGAAGCCGCGTGTCTGAACCGGTCAGTGGCGCCGGTTCAGACCCTGCATCATCGCCATATCGCCGCCGTGAACCATGGCGTAATTGTTGACCACATCGTGTATTTTTTCCTGGGAGTAAGGCTTGACCACGTAGCCGTTAGCGCCGGCACTGATCGCACGCTGAATACTCTCGATCGAATCGTCCGCCGTCACCAGCACAATGTGCTGCTCCTCACGGGCGTCCTTGAATTCCAGCATCAGTTCGTGCCCATCGCCGTCCGGCAACCCCAGATCCAGCAGGATGATGTGAAATTCCCCGGCCTTGAAAGCCGTCCTGGCGGAAGCTGCGTCAATACACTCGATCACCTTGGTTGCGCCAGCGTTGTAGAGCATATCCACGAGCCGCTCTCGCATCACAGGCTCATCTTCCACTACCAGCACTTTCAGATCCGTCATGTGGGTTGCTCCTCTCAAACTGTCGGGTCGTTGCCTGTGCGCCGCGGCAGGTCCAGCGGCGCTGGTCGGGGCTCGCTCATGTCACTGTAGTCAGGGCGTGGCGAGGTCTCCGGATTGGCCGTCGTCCCGTCCTCCATGCCAAACCGTGTCAGTATATTGCTGATGCTCACAGCGGTTGTGTAGAGGGATATCGCAATAATCAGAAGGATCGGCTGAACAAAGGTTACAAAACCGGGTACATCCGCGCTTCCCAGTATACTCAGGATCAGAATGATTGCCGGCCCCAGCACCACGAAAAGCGTCAGGGCAATGAAGAAAACAATCCGCTCCTTGTAGCGCCCGAGCTCCCGGTTGGTCACGAGACCGAGCACGAATTTGCCGATAGCCAGACCGGCAAGGATAGCGGCGGCGATGCTCAGGTCCGGTCGCAGCAGGGTTTCGTAAAGCCGGCCTTCCCACAACCGTTGCATACCGATAATCAGAAAGGGAAACAACACAAACAGGATGTCGGCATAGGTACCATACATCATGCTCAGGGAATGGTGTTCTCGGCGTTCCGGCAGCTCACTCATCGGGTTCTTCCTGTTGGTCATACTCACACACGTCAGCCTGGCGTTTTCGCAGCGGCGAGGGCACGGTCTATCATTTCACCGAGTTCCTTCAGTTCGCTGCGAACACGTTCCCAGTCCGGCTCAGTGACTTTCAGCAGCTCTTCCAGTATACCCGCCTGTCGGGTCATCAGCGGATAGCCCATGGCACCCGCCGTGCCCTTGATCTGGTGGGCTTCGGTTTTCATTGCTTCACGATCTGCGTCCGCCAGCGCGGCATCCATTCGGGTCCGCCGCGCGGCAAGCCCGTCAAGAAACTGTGCCACCAGGTGGGCAATTTCAGCGTCTTCACCGGTATCCGCGGCGAAAACGGGGCCCGTGCCCAGCAGCCGATCCAGTAGGGCCGTCAGGTGGGACTGATCAATGGGCTTGTTCAGCACGCCGTCACAACCGGCCTCAAGCAATGCATCGGTTTCCTGCTGATCGCCGGCTGTAAAGGCAATCACCGGCCGGCGGAACCCGGCCTGGCGCAGCAACCTGGTGGCATCAACACCATCCATTCCCGGCATGTGACGGTCCATCAGCACCAGATGAACCGTATCAGACAATGCAGTCCGAACCGCGTCCTCGCCGCCGGTCACTGCCACGACGTCCAGACCTTCCCGGCGCAGCATACGCTCTACCAGCTGCCGGTTTTCCGTGTTGTCTTCGGCAACCAGCACCTTGCCCTGATAGCGTGAGGTTCGTTCATTAGCGGAGGCCGGCGTCACCGACAGGTATCGTCCCAGTGTTTCATAGAAGCGCTGCTTGTCGATGGGCTTCGCCAGGTGTTCATTGCAGCCGGCCAGGCGATAGTCGGCAATGTCCTCGGACATCACATTGGCGGTGAGCGCGATGACCGGCGTATTCACCCCGGCTTCTCGAAGTGCCGCCGTGGCGTCACGGCCGTTCATCACCGGCATCTGTATGTCCATCAGGATCAGATCAAAGGGTTCGCGAATCGCCAATTCCAGGGCTTCCGCTCCGTTGCTCACATGGACAAGCTCGGCTCCGGTTCGAGACACCAGCAGGGAAACAAGCCGCCGGTTCACCTCGTTGTCCTCGGCACACAGGATACGCCCTGACAATCGCGGCGCGACAACCATGGGGATGGTCCGGCGGCGCTGGCTCAGCTCCGAGGCATCGCGCAGGAAATGCACCTCATCCAGTGGCCCTGTCCGGATCGAAAGCTCAAACTCGCTGCCCTCGCCATAGGTGCTGTTCACCCGGATACTGCCGCCAAGCATTTCCGCCAGACGCCGGGAAATGCTGAGCCCGAGGCCAGTGCCACCATATTGCCTGGAAATGGCGGCGCTGCCCTGGGCAAAGGGATCGAACAGCCGCCCCAATTGCTCCGGCTTCATGCCAATGCCGGTATCCACGACCCGGGCCACGAGCAATTCCTGATCGCGATCACAACGGACCACCAGGGAAATGGACCCCTTATCGGTAAATTTAAGGGCATTACCACACAGGTTGATGATGATCTGGCGCAGTCGGGTGGGGTCGGTGCGTACCTGCTCCGGCAACGGGTATTCGCAGATGATGCTGAAATCCAGTCCTTTTTCCCGGGCTCTTGGCGCGAAGAAGGCGCGAATCTCATCAAGAAGCTCCGGCAGATTGACCGATACGATGTCCACATCCAGTTTGTTGGCGTCGATTTTCGAGTGGTCGAGGATGTCGTTGACCAGGTCCAGCAGATGTCGGCCGCTGCGCACCACCGTCTCGGCACTGCTTCTTTTCTCCGGTTCACTGAGATCCGGATCAAGCAGCGTTTCTCCGTAACCGATGATGGCTGCCAGCGGTGTGCGGATCTCATGGCTCATATTGGCCAGGAACTGGCTTTTCGCCTCCGCGGAATTGCGGGCAAGCTCCTTCTCAAGACGCTCCTGCTCGCGCTCCCTCTCGATCCTCAAGCGATTGTGACTTTCGGTGGCGTCGATGCAGGTGCCTTCCAGATGGGTCGGCTCACCCTCGGTGTCATACACCGTATGCAGTGAGATGGTCGCCCAGCGCTCGTCACCGTCCCGGGTCAGGTATCGGGCCTCAATGCCCTTGACCGTGCCCCGGGCCTCCAGCTGCTCGATCACCAGCCGCCGCAACCGCTCGTCGGCGATGCAGGTTTCCAGTACGTCCGGGTTCCGCTTGAGCAACTCGCGGCTGCTGTTATAGCCCAGCAGGCGCGCCATGGCGGGATTGGCCGTGACAAATCGCCGGTCCGGCGACATCTGGAACACGCCCTCGATGGCGTTATCGAACAGCGACTGGTAACGCTGAAGGTTCGACAGCGCCCGCTGGCTCCAGCCCAGGGCCTCGCCCTGGACCTGTTTGATCCTGTCGGCGAGGGCAAAAGAAAACAGGATGATCTGGGCGGTCAGACCAAACTGGGGTGAGTAAGCGGTGAAGGTGTTCAATGGCAGTATGCCCATCACCGTCAGGGCATAGATACCGAAGCCCACCAGCGCCAGTGTCCAGGCGAAAAAATAGGAACGGGCCGCCGGATTGTAATAGCGCCAGGACAGGTAACTGACCACGATCAGAATCAGGCTCAGCAGAATGGAGCCAACCACAATCCATTCCATGGCGACGTGGTAGGGCAGGAACAGCGACAGCACGAAAGTGGCAACCACCGAATACAGGCACAGGCGGATGACCTGATCAAGATCGGCCGACCGTTCCCGGGTTTCAAGCAGCGACCTTGCCATCAGCAGGCCCCAGAACCAGGTCAGAATGATCTGGAAGTGCAGGAACTGCTTGTCGAACAGAGCGGGCCGGCTGTCGAGAAGCTGGATACCGTGAACCTGTTCGGTGAAGATAAAGATGGCCGCAAAGACCAGGTAGAGCACGTAATAGATGTTGCTCCGCTCGCGAACCGAGACCGCGACGAACAGGTTGTAGGCAAGAATGGCCAGCACCGAACCAAGCAGGATGCCCCGCACCAGCTCATCCACCGAGACTTTTTCAATGTAGCTGTCCGGGTGCCAGAGGCTGATCGGCAGACGGAAAGTATTGGTGTTGACCACCCGCAAGTAGACGTGGCTCAGGGAATCCGGTGCCAGTGAAAGGCGGAATGTCGGGTTGGGGACGGCGAGGTCCCGTTCCACCCAGTTGTCCTCATAACCCGCCTGTCGCTGATCAACCAGATCCCCGTCGCGGACCATGAACAGGGTGACTTCATCCACCAGAGGCAGGGCAAGCTCAAGGATCCATCCGTTCTGGTCAGGATTGCCCACGGAGCGGAGATCCAGGCGCACCCAATATGCGGATTCCGTGTAGCCGAAGTTCAACACACCGCCTTCGTGGCGGGTAAAGGCACCCGATTCGAGAGCGCGAACCTCATCGAGGGTCAGTTCCTGCCCCGGGTCCTCGAGATACCAGATGCAGCCACCCAGATCACGGATACTCTCGATACCGCCGTCCAGTACAATCTCGCCATCATGGCAGGGCCCGGCCGCACTGGCCGACGCCGGCATCATGGCCGTGACCAGGAACAGCAGGACCGCTACCAAAGACGTCACCGCTGGAAGCGCCAATTCAAGCCGTTGCCGCAAAATGTGATCTCCGCGAGGGTAGATACCGGTTTTTTGTTTTACTGTCAGTAGCCACGCCGGGGCTATACCGTCCCGGCGACTCACTTTAGCCGTTTACACCGTTTTTCGCATCCCGGGGCCATCTGAAATGAGACATTCCTGCATTTTCGCCGCTGTTTCCATGACCACACTTGTCCTGAGTGGCTGCGGACTTGAGGATACCGGACCTTCCGCGTTCAATCCGGCGACCAATGTGGATCTGACGTTCTCAAGCTTCAACCTGGAAAACACGGAGGTGGCACCGGACAACCTCGGCAATACCCGTTTCTGGAACTTTTACCGGGGCATCCAGCCGGAAGCAGACGATTCCGATGACCTTGATACCACCAGCGAAATACGCAACCACATCGAGGTTTTCATCCGCGCCACGCCAACGGACGCCGGCACCAGCTATGACAGCGTGCGCAACCCGCTGGACCTGATGAACCAGGTGCTGGCCTCCGGCGAAGTCACCAATTTCCAGGAAGGCAAACGATACATCAGCCAGAGGATTGCAGATGGTGTCGCAGGCACCTACAACAGCCGGGGCAACGGCGCGCAGATCCGGTTCACAGACCAGTCGGCGGTGATTGCCATTCTGCCGCTGAACGACCAGCTCTGGATCTACCCGACGCTCGACTGGCGTTACCTGCCGGATGGCCCGGAAGGCTCGGACCTCGACAACAAGGTATATCGCACGATCCAGTATGTCAGCCGCAGTGTTGAAGAAGAGGAGCAGGCGGCCCAGCCGGAACTGGTCAGCGTGCTGGCAGGCAGCCGGTTTGATGCCAACAGTTTCATGACACTGGGCTACAGCCCCACCGAGTTTGCAACTGCGGACTACCTGAGTCGGAACCATGGCGGCATTGAACTGCGCCAGGATTTCATTGACGAAAACACCGACACGCTGTTTATAAAGAATGACGAATCCGAGGTGATCACACTCGATCGCTATCCAGGTTATGGCCTGGGAGACAACAGCCCGGACTGCCTGAGAGTCGAGCTGGATTACAACATGGATCTGGTGAGGATTTTTGCCTCGAACGGCGAGCCAGCGCGCATTGACGACCCTGACTCAACCGACGGGCAGGACACCATTCCGAATCCGGCCAATTGCACCTACCAGGAAGATGCCGACGCGATTACCAGCTGGACAACGGTGCCTGTCGCCGGCCGCTAGCCGGCGCCGCCATCCCTGAGGTCCCAGTTCTGCAGGAAGCCTTTCTTGCGGTCGATCATGCGTTCATAGGTGGAGATCATGATGGCCGCGTGGGGTGCTTTGACAAGACGCAGGGTTTCTATTCGGCGCTCCAGCCGTTCAACTTCAGAGCGCACCTGCTGGTGCACATGATTGCGAACGCTGTCGTGATGGTCCAGCTTGACCTCGCGGGAGGCGGGCTGGTTACTGGGGGGTGTGGGCTTGTCCATTCGGCTTCTCGTCCAATGAGTCGTGATAGATCCTTTTCCCATCACGCAAGTCTGCACAACTGTCCGACATAGTGCAATTAAAATGAATAGAGTTTCATTTTTATTTTCAGCTCTGCCGGACCTCCTGTCATCCAGACGACAGAACCCCTGCTATAGTTCCCTGTAGAGACGACATTGCCCACCGACAGGAGCTCCCATGACCCAGACATCCGTGGCGGATACCCTCCGTGAATATCTGTCGCTGCTGGAACTGCTGGACGATGCCTACTGGGAAGCCAGCAGCATTCACCACAAGGACATGCTGTACGACATTATCAGCATCTTCAGCCAGGAAGTGGCCGAGATAAACAAGCTCAGTATCCAGGACCACCATTACCCCTATGAGGTAATTACAGAAGGCATACGCCGGGTTGTGCCCAAGCTTGAGCGACTTGATGAAAACCGGGAAGACGTTATCCAGCGCACCCAGACTCTGACGGATTTCAGGGACATTCTGTCCTCCGTGCTGGGCATACTCGAAGCCCAGCTCAGGACGCTCTGAACCCTTTGCCTCAGGCGGCGATCAGCGGTCGCCGGTGCTCGGGTATCAGTGGAAAACGATTGCCCACGGTATACACGAACTTCGCCAGTGCCGGCAGGTGATGACCGACGATCGGGATTCCGGTGTTCAGCAGACTGACCGAAATATCACGGGCCGCATCCGCCCAACACAGCTTGTTGATCAGACCGACGTGACCGAAAGCAAACCGGCTGTTCTGCCCCCAGAGGCCCACCGGATTGCCACCCAGCATCATGCCGGCACTGAAGCGCATGGGTATCATCATGGTGCGGTCTATCTGAAGCGAACCGAACTGTTGAATAGCCCGGCGGATGGTGATTTCGCTGCAGATACGACGGCCGTTCCAGAGCCCGCCATTCAGCATCATCTGGAAGAAGCGGCCCATTTCCTCGGCGGTGCCGCACAGATTGCCCGCCGGAATCACCGCTTCCTGGAACCTCGGGTCATTGGTAACCCGCTCGACGGTCCGGATATCGCCACCCAGCGCGCGATTTACAACCCAGGAAACGGGGAAACGCGGCGTGGGTCCGGTGGCGTAATTGCAGGCCAGCTCATCGAGATGCTCCGGGGCAATGCCATAGGTAAACCATTTCATGCCCATGGGCCGACGCAAATGCTTGTCGAGGTATTTTTCAATGGAGTCGCCCGTGACGCGTTCCAATACCCGCTGCAGGACAAAACCGCCGGTGATGGCGTGATAGGCCACCTTGGCGCCGTCCACTTCCACCGGTCGTGCAGCACAGAGCAGACGCCAGATTTCATCGTTATCCCACAGCACATCAATCGGCGTTTCCCGTGGAATGGCAGGAATGCCCCCGCGGTGAGAAAGAATCTGGTGAACGGTGATAGTCCTTTTCCCGTTAACCCCGAACTCCGGGCAGTAGTAGGAGACGGGATCCATCAGGTTGACCAGGCCCTGTTCCGCCAGCATGTGCATAAGCAGTGCCGTCACCGCCTTGGAGGCGGAGAAGTAGCAGATCGGGGTATCAGTCGTCATCGGAACCTTGGCGGCGTCGCGCGGGTCATGGGGGCCATTGCCACTGGCATGGCCAATCGCCCGGTGCAGAACCTGCTCACCCTTGTGGCGGATGGAAATCTGGATACCCGGGTGCACGCCGGTCCGGTAAAGGCTCTGGACGCTGCGCCACAGGGCATCAACCGTTTCCTGACTGACACCGGCAGCTGCCGGATTTTCACCGGCATCATCCCGAAAGGTGACGGATTCGAGATCCTCGGGAATCTGGCTGCTATGGAGGGCACGGCGGGCAAGTCGGTTCATCGGCTCAAACCTTTTTCAGTACGATTGTTGTTTTTCTATGTTCAACAGAACTGGCCCGGGCCACATTGGCCGGGCCGCAGCAGAGCGGACGTCACCTCCTCCACCTGCCAGGACACGAGTCTCACTACTGATTATGGACCTGGTCGTGCAGGTGCGCCATGGCGACACAGTTGCGGCCCCTGTCCTTTGCCAGATACATGGCCTTGTCGGCGGCGGCACAGAGTGTCGAAGCAGTCTGCCCGTGATCCGGGTAGACCGCAACGCCCACGCTGATGGTCAGAGGCACCGCCTCGCCATTCCCCAACGGCTGCGGCTCTTCCGCCACTTTGCGCCGCAAACGCTCGGCCGTTTCCTGGGCCTCCTCCAGATCCATTTCAGGCAAAACAATCACGAACTCCTCGCCGCCAAACCGACCGATGGAATCGACGCTGCGGACGCTACCCAGCAACAGGCGGCTGATAGCTCTGAGAACCGAGTCACCTGCAGCATGGCCGTAGGTGTCATTCACATCCTTGAAATGGTCGAAATCCACCCAGAGTACCGCCATGGGTCGCTGGTAACGTCGGGCTCTCTGAAGCTCCTCATCCAGCACCCGGGACATTTCCCGCCTGTTCAGAAGACCGGTCAGGGGATCCCGAGTGGCCATTTGCTCAAGCTCTGTCTCCAGCACTTTGCGGTCAGAAATGTCCAGAATGATGCCTTCCAGGTGGAGCGAGCCATCGTCCTCCTGAACGCCTCGTCCCCGCTCCCAGACCCAGATACGACTGCCGTCTTTTCGGGTGACCTCGTATTCCAGGGAAAACGATTCTTCTTTTTCCAGGGCCACTCTGACTTGCTCGAACAGTTGCTGATTAGAAGCGTCGCTAACCAGCGCCGCATAGCTGGTGACCCGGTTGTTGACCAACTCATCGGGCTCATAACCAGTCAGCTTGGTGCATCCCTGGGAGACAAATTTCATTGTCCAGTCGGGATCATACAGGCAGCGATAGGCCATGCCCGGGAGATTGTCCATCAGGATCTGGAGCTGACGCTCGCGCTCACGGAGTGCTTGCCGTTGTCGGTGCTGGAGGTTGAGCAGGGCCCGATCCTTAGTGAGTTGGCGGAGCAACACAGAAAAGAGAATCACCCCGGTTATCAGCACAAAGAAAGAGCCTTTCCAGGTCTGGATGACGGAGAGGGTTTTCGGATCGGGAAACCATGTTTCCGCGAGAGTGTCGGAAAACGCAATCCAGGCAAAGCCGGCGATCAGATAGACCACGGCAGCCCAGCCAGCGCGCCGCAGGGGTGTGCGGTTTTCGTTCAAGCTTTTCATTCCCTGAGATTTCGACGACGAAGGCTCCATGAACACCGCCATCGATGTTTGAATAATTATAATGTACGAAAAATAGTCATAACGGCGCTTTAAGTCGAGCGTCAAATGTCATGCCCGGTAAAATCCACCCGGGAATCGGGTTTTGCCTCCACGCCAGACAGTTGTTGTGATGCCGCTTAGCTGCTTTAATTCCCGGTTTCTGCCGTCTTTCAGGAGCCCAGCATGACGCCTGGCATCAACGCTGCGCGCAAAGCCGCTGTACCCCATACCATTCATGAGTACGACCACGACCCGGCCAGCGAGAGCTATGGCACCGAGGCCGCCGAGAAAACCGGCGTGGATCCCGCCCGCGTCTTCAAAACACTGGTTGTTGCCGTCGACGGCAAGGAGCTGGTGGTTGCCATTGTCCCGGTGAACACCATGCTCAATATGAAGCTCATTGCCCGGGCGGCGCAGGGTAAAAAAGCCGCTATGGCTGACAAGCAGGCGGTTGAACGAACAACCGGCTATGTCCTGGGCGGAGTCAGCCCCCTTGGACAGAAGAAAAAGCTGAAAACCTTTATCGACGACTCAGCCCTGGGCTTCGAGACCATTTTCGTGAGCGCCGGGCGACGAGGCCTGGAGATTGAACTCGCGCCCCGGGACCTGGCAGCACTGGTAAACGGCGGTTTTTTCCCACTCCATCAGGAGTAAGCCTTGAATCACGCCACCGACCTTCTTCTGATCGGCGGGATCATGCTCCTCGCACTTGGCGCTCACACGCTGGGCCAGAGGGTCCATGTCCCCAGGGTAACCCTGCTTCTGCTTGTGGGAGCGCTGGCCGGCCCCTCACTCCTGGATATCATTCCGGTTCGAGTCAGTGACAACTTTCCGCTGGTCACCGAGCTCACCCTCGCCATGGTCGGATTTCTGCTGGGCGAGCGGATGTCGGTGCGCGATCTGAAGGACGGTAGGGAAGCGATTATCGTGAGCCTCGCGGTCACCCTGGTCACCGCGCTGATCATTTTCGTGGTTGTCTGGCTGGTCACCCGAAATCTGACAGCGTCCCTGTTACTGGCTGCCATCGCCACCGCAACGGATCCGGCGGCGACACTGGACGTGATGCGTGAGGCTGGATCCAGGGGGCCACTGACTCGCGTTGTCGCGCAGGTGGTCGCCATCGACGATGCCTGGGGGGCCATCCTGTTCAGTATCCTGCTGGTTTTCGCGGAACTGGTCTCCGGTAATGGGTCGGCAGTTATCGAGTCAATCGGGTTCGGTGTCTATGAGGTGCTGGGTGCCATGATTCTCGGTGTTCTCCTTGGCCTGCCCATGGCCTGGATGACCGGCCGGCTCAAGCCAGGGGAACCCATGCTGCTGGAATCCGCCGGCTTTGTTTTTCTCGCGGCGGGCATAGCCGGGGCGCTGGAACTGTCCTACCTGCTCACCTGTATGGCTCTGGGCGTTACCGTTGCAAACCGCGCCCACCACCACGTACGGCCTTTCCGCTCTATCGAGGGGATCATCGAGCCGTTTCTGGCAACGTTCTTTTTTCTTGCCGGCTTCAGCCTTGAGTGGGACTTGCTGCCCACGCTGGGCCTGCTTGGTGGTGCGTACGTGACTGCACGGATCGCCGGACGGATACTCGGTGGCGCCATGGGTGGTCAGCTTGCCCATTCGAGCCACGCGGTAAAACTGCGCAACGGTGCCTGCCTTCTGCCCCAGGCCGGCGTGGCCATGGGGCTGGCACTGGTGGCCACAGACCGGCTGCCGGAGGTTGCCTTTATTCTGCCTCTGATCATCGGTTCCACCGTTTTCTTCGAGCTGATTGGCCCGCCCATCACGATGTACAACCTCAAGCGAGCCGGCGAAACCGGGAGAGGTTACGAGGAGCCCGCCGACGACGACTGAGGCAGGCACAAAAAAACCGGAGAACCCGCCAGGGTTGTCCGGTTTTTTGAGGGCACCCGGCTGTTAAACCGGATGCTCACAGGCTGACTTACTTCACGGATGCGCGAGCTTCTTCGAGAATCCGGTTCAGCGTGGCGCTCGGCTGCATTACTTCGCAGACCTTCTCCATCGGCGGGTGGTAGTAGCCACCAATATCCGCCGGGTTGCCCTGAACCACCGTCATCTCTTCCAGGATCTTGTCCTTGTTCTCTTCCAGCTGTGCAGACAGCTTGGTGAAGAACTCCTTCAGCTCCTTGTCGCTGTCCTGGTTGGCCAGTTCCTCTGCCCAGTAGCGGGCGAGGTGGAAGTGGGAACCACGGTTGTCGAGCTCGCCGGTAACCCGGGACGGAGACTGGTTGTTTTCCAGCAAACGCTCGGTGGCCTTGTCCAGGGTCTGACCCAGCAGACGCGCGCGCTCGTTGTTCTGCTTCTCGCCCAGCTCGTCCAGGGAGACCGCAGTAGCCAGGAACTCACCCAGGGAGTCCCAGCGCAGGTGGTTTTCCTGGATCAGCTGCTGCACGTGCTTGGGTGCGGAACCGCCGGCACCGGTCTCGTACAGGCCACCGCCGTTGAGCAGCGGAACGATGGACAGCATCTTGGCACTGGTACCCAGCTCGAGGATCGGGAACAGGTCGGTGAGGTAGTCACGCAGTACGTTACCGGTCACGGAGATGGTGTCGAGACCGCGAATCAGGCGCTCCATGGTCCAGCGGATGGCACGAACCGGGGACATGATGCGGATATCCAGACCTTCAGTGTCGTGATCCTTCAGATAGGTGTTCACTTTCTGGATCAGCTGGGCGTCGTGAGCACGCTCGTCGTCCAGCCAGAAAACCGCCGGCATACCGGTGGCACGGGCACGGTTGACCGCCAGCTTGACCCAGTCACGGATCGGCAGGTCCTTGGTCTGGCATGCGCGCCAGATGTCGCCTTTCTCGACGTTGTGCTCGGTCAGCACGGTGCCGTCTTCGGCAACAACGCGAACAACACCGTCTTCCTTGATTTCAAAGGTCTTGTCGTGAGAGCCGTACTCTTCGGCTTTCTGCGCCATGAGACCGACGTTCGGTACGGTCCCCATGGTGGTGGGATCGAAGGCACCGTGGGTCTTACAGAAGTTGATCACTTCCTGGTAGATGGTGGCGTAGGTGGACTCGGGCATAACCGCCTTGGTGTCCTTGAGCTTGTTGTCACGCGCCCACATCTTGCCGGAGTTACGGATCATCGCCGGCATGGAGGCATCAACAATGACGTCGCTCGGAACGTGCAGGTTGGTGATGCCCTTGACGGAATCGACCATGGCGATTTCCGGACGGTGCTCGTAACAGGCGTGCAGGTCTTCCTGGATCTGCTCCTGCTTGGATTCCGGCAGTTGCTTGATCTTCTCGACCACGCTGGACAGACCGTTGTTCGGGTTCACGCCGATCTCGTCGAACAGCTCGCCGTACTTGTCGAACAGATCCTTGTAGAAAACCTTCACCGCGTGACCGAATACGATCGGGTGGGAGATTTTCATCATGGTGGCTTTCACGTGCAGGGAGAACATGACACCGGTGTTCTCGCAATCGGCAATGGCGTCCTCGAAGAACTTCACCAGCGCCTTCTTGCTCATGAACATGCCGTCCAGAACTTCGCCTTCCTGCAGCGGCAGGTCGGACTTCAGAACCGTCTGCTTACCCTGCTTGTTCTCGAACACGATGTTGGCTTTGGTCGCCTTGTCGAGAGTTACGGACTGCTCGCTGGAGTAGAAGTCGCCACCGCGCATGTGGGCCACGTGGGTGCGTGAGGCCGGGCTCCACTCACCCATGGAATGCGGGTATTTGCGGGCAAAAGCCTTTACGGCAGTCGGCGCACGACGGTCGGAGTTGCCTTCACGCAGCACCGGGTTAACGGCACTACCGAGAACCTTGGCATAACGGGACTGAATTTCTTTCTCTTCGTCATTTTCCGGGTTTTCTTTGTATTCCGGAACGTTGTAACCCTGCTCGTTCAGCTCCTTGATCGCGGCCCGCAGCTGGGGAATGGACGCTGAGATATTCGGCAGTTTGATGATGTTGGCGTCCGGGTCCTTGGTGTATTCACCCAGTTCGGCCAGGGCATCCGGAACCCGCTGATCTTCCTCCAGATAATCCGGGAAGTTCGCCAGAATACGCGCCGCGAGAGAGATGTCGCTGGTTTCGAATTCAATACCAGCCGGCTTGGCGTAGGTTTCCAGGATGGGAAGAAGCGACCGTGTTGCGAGGGCTGGCGCCTCGTCGGTCAGTGTGTAGACAATCTTGGCTTTGGATGATGTCATTTTCGTCCTCAGGCTAATGGGTGGGTTCAGGACGGTCATGGCGGGGTCAGGCGTCTTTTGAACGTCCGACCTGAGCAATGACTGATTAGGAACTTTTGATAGGGCTACTAAGATACCATTTTTTCGTTAATTTTGGTTACGATCTTAGTATAAGAACGGACTAAAAATGCCTGATCTTCGGTTACAAGACGATGAAATGGCGGGAATTTACGAAACTTTCTAACATCGACCTGGAGTGGACGCAGGACGGGTGGAGCCTCCCAAAACCCGCTCCTTGCGGCACATCCCTGTGGCGCTTGGGCTCCGCCATCCATGGCTCCGCACAGTTTTGGGAGGCTCCACCCGCCCCGCTGTTGGGCTGTTCAGGCGAGTTCTACGGCAAGAATCCCGCCCGTTTTCAGCGACTTATTGTCAACAAAACCGGCCCTATTCCGGCAATAACCCGACCGCAGACAACCGCTCCCGAATATGGTCCAGGGCCTCGGGGTTGCCCAGGGCATCCCGGTTGTCGGCCTTTTTCGAGCCGTTGATTAACCGGGCCACCGCCAGTTCAACCTTCTTGCCACTGCGGGTGTACGGAATGTCGTTCACCTCCACAATGTGCTTGGGCACGTGCCGTGGGCTGGCGCCTTCGCGGATTCGACTCTTGAGCTGTTTCAGCAGGTCGTCGGTGATTTCCTGGCCGTCGGCCGGAACCACCAGCAGAACCACTTCCACGTCGCCGTCGATCTGGCGGCCGACGACGAGGCTGTCTTTGACCTCGGCCACGGTTTCGACCTGGCGGTAGATTTCCGCGGTACCGATTCGAACGCCGCCCGGGTTCAGGGTGGCGTCAGAGCGGCCATAGATGATAGCCCCGCCGTGTTCGGTGAACTCGATGAAATCACCGTGGGCCCATACGCCCGGGAAGGTGTTGAAGTAGGCGTCGCGGTAGCGCTCGCCATCCGGATCCTGCCAGAAGCTGACGGGCATGGATGGCAGCGGCTGACGGCAGACCAGCTCGCCGCGACCTTCACTGACCGGCTGGCCATCGTCGCCGTAGGCAACCGCGTCGACGCCCAGGAAACGGCACTGGATTTCACCGCGGCGAACAGGCAGCAGTGGCGTTGAACCCACGAAGCAGCCGCAGATGTCCGTGCCACCGGCAATGGAGCCAAGCAGGGCGTCGGGGGCGCCATCGCTGTAAACCCAGTCATAGTCTTCCGGCAACAGCGGTGAGCCGGTGGAAAACACCACTCGCAGCTTGCTCTGATCCAGGGTTTTTGCGGGCTTGAGTTCGCCTTTTCGGCAGCCGGCAATGAACCGGGCGCTGGTTCCGAAGTGGGTGACCTTCTCTTCCGCAACGGTGTCCCACAGGAAGTTCAGGCTCGGGTAACCCGGAGAGCCATCAACGGTGATTACGGCGGCGCCGGTCATCAGGGCGGAGGCCTGCCAGTTCCACATCATCCAGCCACAGGTGGTGAAGTACAGGAACCGGTCTTCGGGGCCAACGTCGCCGTGAAGCATCAGCTCCTTGGCATGATTGACCAGCAGGCCAGCATTGCCGTGCACGATGCACTTGGGTTTGCCCGTGGTGCCGGAGGAATACAGGATATACACCGGATGATCCGGAGGCAGAGGCGTAAAGGAAGGAGCCGTTCCTTCGCCAGCAGCGAGGGCGTTTTCCCAGGTAGTCACCAGATCGCCGGAAATCGGAGCCTCGTCTGGCAGTTGCTGGACACTGACAACCGCCTTGAGCGTTGGCAGGCCGGCAATGAGCTCGGCAAAATCCTGCTGGCGCGCAAACACTTTGCCGCCGTAGCCGTAGCCGTTCACGACGATCAGAGCTGAAGGTTCGATCTGGCCAAAGCGGTCAAGAATCGCGCCGATGCCGAAATCCGGTGACGCGGAACTCCAGATGGCCCCAAGACTTGTAGCGGCCAACATCCCCACCAGGGCTTCATAGCCGTTGGTAACAACACCGGCTACCCGGTCACCCTGTTTGATGCCTTTGCTGCGCAGGAAGGCTTCCAGGGCACCGGCGTCGGCTTTCAGTTCGGCATAGGTGCGACGCAGGACCGGACGGGTTTCACAGTACGCCACGACTGCTTCGCGATCGCGGTGCTCACCATCTGCGAGCCTCAGCAGGTTGGCAGCAAAGTTCAGCTTCATCCCGGGGAACCATTCGGCGCCCGGCATTTCATGCTTGCCCAGTACTTTTTCAGCCGGTGTATCGCAGACAAGACCACAGTAATCCCAGACTTTCTGCCAGAAGGTTTCCAGCTCATCAATGGACCACTGGTGCAGTGCGTGGTAGTCAGCAAACGGGCCGAAGCCCTGCTGCTCCAGCCAGGCCTTGAACTGGCCCATACGGGAATTGGCCAGGGTGTCTTCCGACGGAGACCAGACTACCGGTGATTGTTCTTCATTGCTCATCCATATCTCCTGAATGTTACTGCATATGCCAGCCGTGACTGACCACGATGGACTGGCCAGTCAAAGCCGCAGAGGGGAATGCAGCCAGATGAACGGCCAACTCTGCCACGTCTTCCAGGGTGGTGAATTCCCCGTCCACAGTGTTCTTGAGCATAACTTTACTGATCACTTCCTCTTCGGAAATGCCCAGCTCCTTGGCCTGTTCCGGAATCTGCTTGTCCACCAGGGGCGTGCGCACAAACCCGGGGCAGATGATGTTGCTCCGCACCCCGTGTTCCGCACCTTCCTTCGCCACCGCCCGACACAACCCCAGCATGCCGTGCTTGGCCGCCACATAAGGGGCTTTCAGGGGAGAAGCCTCCAGAGAATGCACCGACCCCATGTAGAGCATGGTGCCACCGCCGCTCTCGTACATGTGCTTGAGTGCCGCGCGAGTCACCAGGAAAGCGCCATCAAGATGCACATTCATGACTTTGCGCCAATCGGAATAAGCCAGTTTGTGCACCGGATCAATGTGCTGGATGCCGGCGTTCGCAATGGCGATGTCCAGACCACCCCACTGTTTAACCACAGAGTTGACGTTTACGTCAACTGCTTCTTCGTCAGTCACATCCATTTCAAGGGCGATGGCAGTGCCGCCGGCCTGCTCGATGGCGTCTACGGTGTCCTGGGCCGCCTCGAGTGTCAGATCAGCCACAGCGACCTTGGCGCCTTCGCGGCCGTAGGCCTCGGCAATGGCCCGGCCGATGCCGCGACCGGCACCGGTAATCAAAGCAATCCGGTTTTCCAGACGCATGGTTATTTTCTCCTTAGTCGTAAGCCACGCTGGGCAGCCAGGTCGCGATTTCCGGTACCACGAACACAATAGCCAGCGCTGCCAGCTGAATAATGATGAACGGTATAACGCCACGGTAGATATCGGTCACCTTGATTTCCGGCGGCGCCACACCCTTGATGTAGAACAGCGCAAATCCGACCGGCGGCGTCAGGAAAGAAGTCTGCAGGCACATGGCAAACAGGATGGTGAACCAGACCAGATCAAAGCCGAGGCTTTGCACAACCGGGGCAACCAGCGGCAGGATGATCAGTGTGATTTCCACCCAGTCCAGGAAAAAGCCGAGCAGGAATACGCCGAACAGAATGGTCAGAACCACACCATAAGGGCCGAACGGCAGACCCAACAGGGCGTCCTCGATCACCTGGTCGCCGCCCAGACCCCGCAGGACAACGGAGAACGCGGTGGCACCCAGGAAGATGGCAAAGATGAACGCGGCGGTGCGCGTCGTCTGCTGCATGGAAGAGTTCAGCACGTTCAGGTTCAGTCGGCCAGACATCAGTGCCAGCAGGAGAGCACCCAGGGCGCCCACACCGGAAGCCTCCGTTGGAGTCGCTATGCCGGCAAAGATGGAACCCAGTACGCCCAGAATCAACGCGGCGGTTGGCACTACGGCCTTTGCCACTTCCCAGACGATGGCCCAGCTCACTTTTTCGGTACCTTCCGGCACCGGCGCAATGTTCGGCTGCAGCATCGGACGGATAATCGCGTAGGCCACGTACATGGCACCCAGCATAAGGCCGGGGAAGAAGGCGCCCATAAACAGGTCACCGACTGACGCCTCGGGAACCGCCAGGCGGTCAGCCATCAGAACCAGCATGATGGAGGGCGGAATCAGAATACCCAGGGTCCCGGTGGCACATGCCGTACCCACCGCAAAGCCCTTGTCGTACTTGTTCTCCATCATTACCGGCAGGGACAACATGCCGAGGAGCACGACGGACGCCCCGATGATACCGGTGGTCGCGGCCAACAGAACGCCGATAACGATGACGGTCACCGCATAGCCGCCGCGAACGGCGCCAAACAGTTTGACCATGCTGTTCATCAGTCGCTCGGCCACACCGGACTGGTCAAGCATGATGCCCATGAATATAAACATGGGCAGGGCCACAAGGGTTTCGCTACTGACCACCTTCCAGATTCGCTCGGGCACAAGCCCCATGGAAGATTGATAATCGAACCACAGATTGGCTCCAAAATTCTCAACGGCGACGACGCCAACGACGGTCCAGATAACCGCGGTGCCGCCCAGTACCCAGGCAACCGGATAGCCGGTCATCAGCAGCGCCCCGAAGGTGAGGAACATGCCGATTACGAATAGGGTTTCAAGCTCCATCAGGACGCATCCTCTTTCTTGGTCTCACCGGACTCGACCCGGATTGGCTTCGGAAAGCCGAAAAGCAAAGCCGTCACTTTCAGCAGACGGGACAGGGCCGCGACGATCAGGAGCCCAAACGACAGCGCCAGAACGCCCTTGAGGATCCAGCGGTAAGGAAGGCCCGCCGGCGCCTGACTGGTCTCACCCTGCTCCCAGGAGCTCACGGCATAGGGAATCATTTCGTAGACCGCCAGCACCAGAAACGGCAGCAGGAGAAATACCAGGCCAAATAGCTCAATCCAGGCCTGGCCTTTGAGCGACAGGCGCTCATGAATGACGTCAACCCTGACATGGTCATCGGTCACCAGGGTGTAACCCAATCCCAACAACCAGCCGGCGCCTGCCAGGTGCCACTGGACCTCTTCAAGCGTTACCGAACCCTGGCCAAAGGCATAACGCCCCACCACCGCGTAGATGATCACGCCGGTAACCACAATCCAGAGCCAGGAGGCACTCTTGCCTATCGCAGAAATCACACCGTCCAGGACCTTGCTCAGCCGGGTGGTCGGAAACTCGGTGTGATGATGAATAAATTGACCGGCGTCCGACGCCGATGCATGCACATCGGGTGGTGAGCCTTTATCAGACACTGTCATACAACAGTTCCTCGTTCAGAAAGCCTGCCGTGAAACAAGGATGGCCCCGCAGGGCCATCCAGACTAAATCGAAGAGCACCGGAATTGCGTCCGGTGCCCAGGGTCAGCCCCGAACCTTAGAGGTCCGCCGGAACATAGGCGCGGGTATCCCAGATCTTGTAGGATTCCATGAACTCCTGCTGGCTTTCATAGACACGCTTGAAGTCGGCATCCTTGGAGGCTTCTTCTTCAAGCACTTCCTGGGTTACTTCGCGCAACTTGAGCAGAACGTCGCGGGGGATCTGGTCAGCCTGAACGCCCTTGTCCTGGAACTCGGCCAGAACCTTGCCGTTCTTGTACTCACCCTCGGCCAGACCACGGGTGGTTGCCGCAGTGCAGGAGGCCTCGACCAGCGCCTTCTGTGCCTCGGTGGCACGTGCCCACTCGTCCTTGTTGATCAGCATGTACTGGGCTGTGAACTGCTGGTGCCAGCCCGGGAACAGGTTGTACTTGACCACCTGGTTGAAGCCGAGGATCTGATCGATGGCTGGCATGGAGAATTCGGTGGCATCGATGGTGCCCTTCTCCAGTGCCTGGTAGAGCTCGCCGCCGGGCATCATGGTGACAGAGGCGCCCAGCTTTTCGAGGACCTTGCCGCCGAGGCCGGCGAAGCGGATCTTCAGGCCTTTGTAGTCTTCCAGTGTTTCGATGGGCTCGGAATACCAGCCGGCAGTCTCGGGCCCAATGATGCCGCACAGCTGTGCGTGAACATTGAAGCCTTTGTTGGCATAGGTTTCCTGCAGCATCTCATGGCCGCCACCGAAGTAATACCAGCCGATGTAGGCAGGCGGCTTCATGCCGAAGGGAACAGCGGCAAACAGGGGAATCGCAGGCACTTTGCCCTGGTCGTAACCGATCCAGGTGTAACCGGCTGAAACCTTGCCGTCTGAGACGGACTGCAGGATGTCGAACGGCGGAACCAGCTTGCCGGGCTCATAGACACGGACCTGGATGCTGCCATCAGAAGCGGTAGTGAGGTTGTCTGCGACCCAGGCAGCGGGAGAACCGAGGCCAGGAAGGTTGGTTGCGAAGGCTACGGGCATTTTCCAGCGCAGATCGTCTGCAAAAGCGGAGCCCGTGGTAAGAGCGATCGCACCGGCCACACCGGTGAGAGCCTTGAGAAGTTTCATTGGCAAGTCTCCTAACTTTGTTGTTTTGTCTGGCCTGGCGGCTTTCAACCAGAAAGGCCTGAACTGAGTATAGTCAGAGAATGCAGGAACAGACGGACAGGGTGATGTTTGGGGTCCAACAGTTAGCGCCAGTCTTGTTCTGTGCATTGTTCTGACGTCCTGCGCCTCGGATATAGCAGACACTATGCCATCTTAATTTTATTGATATAATTCAGTTAGTTATAAAATACGGCCGGGGCAGGCACGGGGAAAAGTGTCCGGAATTTAGGACATCATTAGACGTCAGTCGTAAGGGATTGTACGGATGGGCAGACAGTCGTCCGGATTTCAGGACAACTTGGCCAGTTTCTCGTACAGAACAGATCGGGATATACCCAACAGCTTGGCAGCCCGGGTACGGTTACCACGGCTTGCCACCAGAGCTTCTTCGATCGCCTGGGCCTCTGCCTCGGCGAGTGTCTGGGACAACGGCCTCACCGGTTGCGGCGCCAGAGAAGACACCGGACGTGTCCCGGCTCGGGGCAACACCTTGAAAATCGCGTCGGCATCGAGCAAGCCACCTTCCTCGCCCATGGTCATTGCCCGCTCGAGAACGTTGCGCAACTCACGGATATTGCCCGGCCAATCATAACTGCCCAGCGCCGAGACGCCAGCATCCGTAATCTCACCACGCAACTCCAGCCCCTCGCAGATCTCTTCAAGAAGGGCTTCGCAGAGCACACCGAGATCCGCCAGCCGATCCCTCAAGGGCGGGATGGGTATTTCCAGGACATTAAGGCGGTAATAAAGATCGGAGCGGAAAGTTCCTTCGGAGATCATGACCTCAAGATTTCTGCTGGTGGCAGCAATAACCCGAACATCCACCGAAACCACCTTGTTGGAGCCCAGCGGTTCAATCTCTCCCTCTTGCAGGGCCCGCAGCAGCTTGGCCTGCAGCGGCAACGGCATGTCACCCACTTCGTCGAGAAACAGGGTGCCACCGTTGGCCAGTTGAAACTTGCCTTCCCGGGTGCGGCGATCGGCACCGGTGTAGGCGCCGGGTGCGACGCCAAAGAACTCGGCCTCAAGGAGGTTGTCCGGAATGGCGGCCACGTTCACTCCCACGAACGGTTTCTCCGCACGTCCCGAGACCGTATGAATCGCCTGGGCGAGCACTTCCTTGCCGGTGCCCGTTTCTCCCAGCAGTAGAACCGGCATATCGCGACCGGCCGCCAAGCGCGCGCGACGCTTGACCTCCAGCGCTGCCGGGCTGGCACCAACGAAATCACCGAGGCTGTAGCGAGTACCTCGTGCCTTTTTCGCCAACGCCTTGCGCGCGGCCGCCAGATCCTGGTGGAGCCGACGGTATTTCGACACCAGTGGCGTCAGGGGCTGAAGGTCGTCGTAAAGTACAAAGGCCACGGCACCGACGATTTTTCCGTTGTCGTCGTAGTACGGCAGGCGCGTTACCACCAACTGTTGCTGGTTGTGCTCCATAATGTCCAGCAGCAGGGGTTTACCGGTTTCGACCACTTCGGGCATTCGGGTGTGAGGGATCAGCTGGCGCACCGGTTTGCCGATGATGGTAGACGGATCGCCCAGGCCAAGAAGATGGGAGTAGCTGCTGTTAATCCAGGTAATCCGTGCATCGCAGTCCACGGCGATGGCACCGGCGCTGGCTTCCTCGAACATGGGAAACAGGGCTTCGATCAGGTCTCTGGTCAGGCCACTTTTATTGTTGTCAGAAAACAGCTGTGTCATGTACCGCGCACCAACGGGTCGAATGTCATTCATCTGGATAACCCTCGCACCCGACAGGCCGGGTGCAGTGACGGAAGTATATGGGGCCCCCGGACCGGGGGCAAACGAAGCCGGCCCCGCAACGGGCCGGCGCGTGTCACACTTATTCCGGGATCCGGACCTGGTTGTCAGTAAAGACAATCCGGTCGCCGGCATCCGGCGCGGGATTGATCGCCGGCAGGTTGACCTCCGCCAGCGGTGTTGTGATAGCGCCCCGTGGCACCGTCCGGACTACCTGGCTTGGCGGCAACGCCTGCTTTTCAGTCAGATTCGCCCAGACCAGGTCCAGCGCCTGGAAATAATAGTGGTGCAACGGCACATACCGGTCAGCAACGCCCGGGAACCCATTAAGTACGTCCAGGTGATGCGCGTTCAGAATTTCGTAGTACCGCAGGTTGCTTTTCTTTCCTTCCACTCGCTGGTTCAGGCCAAAATAGGGCCGGGAGGTGTGGTTGATGGGTAGAATCGCATCGGCACGGCCGGTCACGAAAACCGTCGGCTTGCCCTGCAGATCACCCGAGGCACGGACTTCGGCGATACCCTCGGCAATAGCCGTTGCCAGCTCGGCGTCAGAGCCCTGCAGATCAGCTCCGCTGACGGCGTCGCTGCCCTGGGCAAGGCTACGAAGGCACAACAGTGCATCCAGGCCATAGTCCAATTGGTTGGTACTTGGTGAAGCACTGGCAGGGAGATTGGTGGGCTGACCATCGGCACCATCGTAGACGATGTTCACCCCGGCCGACGGCGGAATGCCATTGCTGGCCGAAAATAGTGCCGCCTCTGCAGCGGGCGCCAACTGGGTCACGGCTCCGGCCGAATCGGTTGCCGCCAGGCTGAGCTCACAGACACGATCCTCGACACCGGCGCGACCATAAGCATTGGCATAGGTCATGGAAATACTCTGGGCTACGGCGAGCCCGAAGTGCACCGGCGCCAGCAGATTCTGCTCCGGCTGAATACCAAAGTCCTCGTTCAGGATGCGCAGCGCGTCTGTGGCTCGGTCATCCAGAGTGGCGCCACTCACCAGACCCTTGTTGGCAAGGGAGTTACAGATATTCTCGCCGATTGCAGGGGGATTGAAGGTGGCGTTCAAAGGCGCATCGTCCCGGATCGCCGGCGCCTGGTTGGCACAGCCCTGATAGACGGCAAGGGCCGTGGTGTAATCCAGCAGGCTGCGGCTGTGCTCGGTAATCTCCGGGCCCTCGCCCTGGCGTATGGTGAAGCTTCGGTCCACCTGCGGGTTCACGTTGGGCTCGGACACCGCCACGCCATCGATAAGGCCCTTCGTATCCTGCTCGGCTGCACGCACGGAAGAACCACCACCGTTGGAGACACTGGAGGCAATGACCACGGTGTTTTTGGGTTTGATGGTCAGAAGCGTTTCGCCGTTGCCCAGCTCACGGCCAAACTTCTCGTTCAGCACGTAAAACCCGAATTCGATGGACTGCAGTACATGCTGGCCCCAGTCGGCTTCCGGATTGGCTCTGGAGTGAGCGTGCTTCCAGGCAAACCGATCCGGCCAGGCGCTGTCGAAATCCGCTCGCTGCCCATCGGTCAGGTCGGCACGGAACTGCACTGGTTCGACATCGGAGGTGAGCGTGCCATCAATCCGCTGGGCGGTGTTTGTAGCCAGGTTATGGGAACCTGTTCCTGTGCCCTTGTCGGTGTATACGACAGCACACCCTTTTTTCAGGCCCCACTCGCCGGCCGTACCGATAGCACCGTAGATGCCACGGGAGCCGGAGGACGGCGCCGTGACCATGCAGGGTCGATCCGGGTCAAAGCTATCGGGCACCTGAGCCATCACCGTAACCGGCACGTCGGTTCCGGGCACTGACATGTAGGCAATGAATTCGTCACCCGCAATCAGGCCTTCACCGCTTGCGTTAACCTGCGGACCAAAGAAGGTTCCATAACCGCCTCCGGGGGCGGTATCCACCAGTGCGCGGTAGTTGTTATAGATCGCCAACCGTCGGAGTTCAGCAGCGGTAGGGTTCAAAGGGTCTGCGAATGCAGGCCCGGGCGCACTGGCCAGACCGCTGGCACCCAGGCCCGCAGTAAGCAGGTCATCGGTAATACCGTCGTAGCTGGTCTGACTGATATCGCCCTGAATGAAATCGGGGATTTCGTTAAACGGTGGATTATCCTTGCAGGCTGAGAGGGTCAACCCCGTGGCGCCGATCAGGGCGCAGAGCATTATTCGTTTCATGATCGTTCCTTGTTTGTTGTTGTAAACGAACAGACCAGGCCGCAAGCCGGGCCCCGGGAACGCCATGCGCATCCTGTGCCAACTGGCTATGTCTATGATTTATAAATATTAAATTTACCTCTTACTTGAACCTTAGAGAATAATTCCGGATTTCCGGACAGCCCCGGGGCCGGCAATCATCAAAAAACACGCCTATTGCGAGCCTTGCAGAGATTGTCCTTGAAACCGGACACTGTACTGAATGTCGGACAATGGAGTCTGGATGAGGCAATCCGCCCCGTACCGGCATCCATCAATATCAGTCCGTCGTAGATTTGATGTGAAACCTCAATTCGCCTGAAAAAGGAGAGCCCAGTGCCCGGTTACCGAACAGGGGGCAGACGGGGTGGGTTGGTCGGCGTGATTGGCAGCCTGCTGTTGCTGGCCGGATGCGCGACCCACCACAATGGACCAGAGAACGCGACCTTGCCGGGAGAACAATCCTTTCAGGTAGAGCGCAATTTACAGTTCTCCCCCGATAACTGGCCACAACGACTGTTCGCCGACCTTTACCTGCCCGAAAACGGGGCCTCAGGGCATCGCCATCCGGTGGTCCTGATGGTTCACGGGGGTGGCTGGCAACGACGGTCCCGTGAAGACATGGCCTGGATCGCGGAAGAAGTGGCCAGCCACGGTTTCGCGGTGCTGAACATCGACTACCGGTTTGCACCGGAATACACCTTCCCGGCGCAGCTGCATGATCTCCAGCTCGCCCGCCAGTGGTTGAACGAGCATGCCGACAAATACCGCCTCGACCGCAAGCAAGTCAGCGGTTTCGGGTTTTCATCCGGCGCCCATCTGATTGCCCTGCTGGCCCTGGTGGCAAGCTCCGACAGCGAGCTGAACGAGCCCTACGGCGGGCCGGAGTCCCGGCTGCACGCTGTTGTCGCCGGCGGCTTGCCGTCTGACCTCATGGCGTTCGGTTCGGGCAAGCTGATCCGGCAGTTCCTCGGTGGCGAGCAGCAGGCGATGCCGGACACCTATCGCCGTGCCTCACCGATCAGTCACGTGACGGCCAACGCACCGCCCTTCTTCCTGTTTCACGGCGCCGTGGACATGCTTGTGCCCTTCAGCCAGGCCGAACGTTTCCGGGACGCACTCGCAAGTCATCAGGTATACAGCGAACTCTATGAAATGCATCTGCGAGGACATGTCACCAGCTTTCTCACAGCCGGCGATGCGGTTGACGAGGCAATCGCATTCCTCGACCGAAAGAAAAGCAACTGATTGCCGGGTCGCTATCCGATCCGGATGAACGGCAGCAGGCTCAGGCCCATGATGACCAGAATGGCAATGCAGGCCGCCAGAGTCCGGATTGGCCTCTGCCTAAGCATGAACCAGAAACCGCCGGATTCGCCCCGGGCCAGGTGCTCCTCGTAGGCCTGTCGCTGGGTTTCATAGCGTTGCCTCTGATACTCATCCAGCAGCGCCCTGGCCCTGGCCGCCTCATCGTCGTCGTGCACCCAGAAACCACCCATGCTGATGCCCCAGCGGCTTGGTGGCGTCTCGTAATAGGCTACCTCATGGGCATCAAACAGGGCCCGGATTTCCTCGGCCTCGTCATCGGGTACATGGCGCAGGTTCATCAGATGGTGGGGCATGGACTCTCGTTGTCTGGTATCAGGTGCGGGTATCCCTATATCCTAGCACTAAAGCCCGACGGGGCCCGACAGCCCGAATTCGACACCGGAACCCTGAATGACCGACAACCCCCTCCGATTGCTGCTGGAGTTTGACAGCCAGGCGCAACGGGATAGATCACAGCCGCCTACCTTCCTGCATCGACGCGACCGCAAGTTCGCTCTCGTCTGTGAAGAGCAGGGCGAGGCCCCGGACGCGGCCCGCTGGCTCGCCCACCTGAACCGCCTCAGCGGTCCCCGGACAACCCCGACATCCGCGGACCGGACACTGGCATCGTGGCGCCGGATCAACGGTGGTTTTGCAGTGTCAGGCGCGGTCGCGGGCACGCTGGCGATGGCTGGGCTGCTGTTCTATGACGGCGGCCAGCGCATCAACATCACGGTTTTCCTGGCGTTCGTGTTGCTGCACCTGATATTCGCCCTGTTCACCACCGTGCAAGCCATGGCCGGATGGCAGCCCTGGCGATGGTTGGCGCATCGATTGGGGGTCAACCCGGGAGATGGCGCCTTCACGAGGCTTCAGCCTGTTCTGATGGCCAGAGCGGCTCACCTGGGCGGCATTGCGTTCGCCATCGCAGGGCTGTTTACCCTGCTGGCCATGGTCGTCTTGCAGGACCTCGCCTTCGGCTGGAGCACCACGCTGGACACTGCCGCCACCAGCTATCACGGATTGGTAAAGGCCATTGCGATGCCCTGGGCCTGGCTCTGGCCTGCCGCGGCCCCGGATCTAGCGCTGGTCGAGGCAACGCGTTTTTTCCGGGCCGGTGACCCGACGGCAAGTCCTGACCCGGCCCTCTGGGGCCTGTGGTGGCCGTTTGTGGCCATGATGTGGTCGACCTGGGTTCTTCTGCCAAGGATAATTCTCTGGGCGTGTGCGTCCGTGCAGGCCCGGCAAAAAGCCCGGCGCCTGCTCACCAGCCATCCGGCCATGCACGCCCTGCTGTATCGCATGGAAACACCCGCCCTGGACACTGGCAACAGCCATCATGATGCCGACGATCTGCCGGACACCGACACTCGAGGCAACCTGCTACCACTGCCCGACAGCGACATTCTCTTGTGTTGGGCCGGCGCCGGTGAACCGGAATTGCCAGAGTCGCTTCGGTCAGGCAAGCAGCTCGTGCTCAGCGCCGGCGGCAGCGCCAGCCTTTCGGACGATGATCAGGCCCTGCACCGGATCGCCGAGCATCTGAAAAACCGCGCCAGGGCAGTCATCCTGCTGGTTCGCTGCTGGCAACCCCCGACCGGCGAGCTTCAGGACTTCCTCGCGGCCGCCCGGGACATCTGGCCCGACAACGCCAGGGTCGCGCTGGTGCCACTGGCCACGGACAGCAATCAGCAACCCGATGCCCACCAGATCCAGCCCTGGCTGCGATTTGCCGAAAGGGTGGGCAGCGAGTTCGTCCAGGTGTCTCTGCCCCCATTCCAGATGCGGGACCCCTACACAGCCATCGGGGACGGGTCATGACTCAGATACCCACGTTTGCGGTCGTCGGACACCCGAACAAGGGTAAATCCAGCGTGGTGGCGACCCTGTCCCAGAACGATGCCATTGCCATTGCCCTGGAACCCGGCACCACGCGCAGGCATCAGGCTTACCCGCTGAAGGTGGACGGCCAGACCCTCTACACTCTGGTCGACACGCCCGGATTCCAGCGGCCGAGACGGGTAATGGAGTGGCTGGAAGCCCACAGTGTCTCCGCCTCTGATCACGCAGACACCGTCAAAGCCTTTGTGGCACAGCATGAGGGGGACGGCCGATTCACCGATGAATGTGAGCTTCTCAGACCGCTGATTGAAGGCGCCGGGATCATCTACGTGGTGGACGGCTCGGTGCCCTACAGCGCAGAGCACGAGGCAGAAATGACCATCCTGCGCTGGACTGGCCGTCCGAGCCTGGCCCTGATCAACAGCATCGGTGCCGACGACTACAGTGATACCTGGCAGGCCGCGCTGGGCCAGTTCTTTCAGGTTGTTCGCCGTTTCGACGCTGTTCGCGCCCCATTCGAGCAACATCTGGGCCTTTTACGGGCTTTCGGACAACTGGAGCCGGACTGGGAAACACCACTGGAACAGGCCACTCACTACCTGTCCGCCCAGCGGCAGCAGCGCCGCCATCAGGCCGCAGTACTGATCGCCGGGACACTTCAGAGCATGATGTCCTACCAGGAAAACGGACGCTTACCGCCGGCCAGGCTGCAGAAACCAGTGACGGCTCCCTGGCCGAACAGCTGCGGGAACGTTGGTATCGTCACCAGCGCAAGCGGGAACAGACCCTGCGCGTGGATATCGAACATCTTTATCAGCACCAGCGCATCCGTCGCCAGGAAGCCGAACTGGAGTGGCACAGCGAACACGACCTGTTCTCGGAAGACAGCCGCAAAGCCTGGGCGGTCAGCAAGCGCTACCTGGCCACCGCCGGCTTCGGCGCGGGCGCCGTCAGTGGCGCCGGAATCGACGCGCTGACCTTCGGCTCCTCCCTTGGAACCGGTGCTCTGGTGGGCGGTTTGATCGGTGCTGCCGGCAGCTATTTCTACGGCGATCGGCTGGCCCTGCCGGCCCTGAACATCGGCGTGCTCAGGGACGGATTGAAAACAGCCACCTTCGGTCCTGTACAGGACAGCCAGTTCGGCTATGTTGTATTGGGAAGGGCCGTGGATCACTGGTGGCATATCTCCCATCGGAATCACGCTGGTCGCGACCTGCTGGACCTTGAGCCAGCAGACCATCACTGGCTCGAGCGACTTGAAAAATCGAGCCGACAGGAAATTCAGAAAGCCTTCGACAAGTGCCGGAAACGGCGCCCCCTGGATGAACGCCAGCGGGAAAGATTCGCCACCTCGATCGAACAGGCCATGGCCGTTTACGACGATTGGCGGTTGAACCGCACCTGAAAGGGATGTTTATACTAAAAGGCTATTCCATCACACAATGAGGAATGCTCATGAAAATCGTACGAGTGCAAGACATTATCGGTACCGAGCGGGAAGTCACCGGCCCCGGATGGACAAGCCGCCGCATGCTGCTCAAGAAAGACGGCATGGGCTTTTCCTTCCACGAGACCATCATCCCTGCCGGGGCCGAGTTGAACCTCTGGTACAAGCATCACCTGGAAGCCGTCTATTGCGTTGCCGGTAACGGCAAGATCCTGGACAAGGCCACCGGTGAAACCCACGAGATCACCGACGGCACTCTCTACGCACTCGACAAGCATGACCAGCACACGCTGTATGGTGGCACCGAGGACATGCGACTGATCTGTGCCTTCAACCCACCGGTTACCGGCCGTGAAGTCCACGACGAAGACGGTGCCTATCTGCCGGACACCAGCGAAGACTGAATCGTCTTGCCCGTGGCTGAACACCAGGCCGCGACCACACCGCCACCGCCAGCGAAGCTGCTGCCGGTGGCGGTGTTGCTTTGGCTGGCAGGCGTTTACCTGAGGATACCGGTACTGGTCGCGCCGCCCCTGGCGCCGTTCATCAGCGACGAACTGGCACTCACCCAGGCACTCACCGGCGCCCTGACCACCCTCCCCATCCTGATGCTGGCCATCGGCTCCATGCCCGGCTCACTGGCCATTGCCCGGATTGGCCCCCGCAATACCCTGGCTCTGGCCATGGTGATCATGGTGATCGGCTCCGCCGGGCGCGGCCTGATGCCCGACACCCTGACCCTGATGATTGCAAGTGCCGTCATGGGCATCGGCGTTTCCATGATGCAACCATCACTGCCGGCACTACTGCCCCGGTGGCTGGAACCCCACCACCTCGCGTTAGGCTCGGCGATCTACATGAACGGCATGCTGATGGGTGAGTTCATCGGTGCCGGCATCACGCTGCCTGTGCTCATGCCCCTGCTGGACAACAGCTGGCGCGCCACCCTGGTGGCCTGGTCACTCCCGGCGCTGCTGGTTGCCGCAGCCCTGTTCCTGCCCAAACGGGACCGCGCCAAACCGGTGCGAAAAGTAGCCTGGCTACCGGACTGGCATAACCCCTTGACCCTGAGAATCGGTCTACTGCTCGGCCTCTCCGGCTCGCTGTTTTTTGGCCTCAACGCGTACATGGGCAACCTGCTGCAGCATCAGAGCCAGTTCGACAAACTGCCGGATGCCCTGTTCTGGTACAACCTTGCCCAGGTCTTCGCCTCCCTGATCATGCTGAAAATGGCGCGCTACTGGGTCGGGCGTCGTGGCGTCATAGCCACCCTGGCCAGCATCAGCCTGCTCGGCGCCATTGGCGCGGTCATGCTTACCGGCTGGTGGTCCATCGTCAGTGCCACCCTCATGAGCCTGGTCGCCGGCATGCTCCTGATCCTGCTCGTAGCGATACCTCCGCTGGTGGTCTCCTCCGCCGAAACTGGCCGCCTCTCCGCCGGCACCTTTCTGGTCGGTTACACCGTCGCTTTTTGCGTGCCCATGCTTGGCGGTGTCGTCGCCGACTGGACCGGTGATGCCCGCCATGCCCTGATGCTGATGATCACCTACGGCCTGCTGGTCTTGCCCCTGGCCTTTACCCTGAACCTGGAACGAAAAAAGGACCAGCCCGAAAGCTGATCCTTCTCTGAATACCAATTTTCCCTTCGCGGGCTCCCCGTATCCAGCCGGAACGGCCGTGGGGCGGGGGTGTCCTTTCCGCCGGGAAAAAATGTCTGAGCAAAGCGAGTTGTTTTTCCCAGAGGAAAAGACACCCTCGCCCCGCGGCCAGACTTCGAACTAATACAGGGTCAGATGTAATAGTCCTTCAACGGAGGAAACCCGTTAAACTCAATGGCGCTGTACGTCGTTGTATAGGCTCCGGTAGACAGCCAATACATCCGATCCCCAATCGCCAGATTCAACGGCAACGGATACTTATGGTGCTCATACATGATATCGGCACTGTCACAGGTCGGCCCGGCAATCACACAGTCCTCGCCTTCGCCCACCTTTTCCGTCCAGATCGGAAACTTGATCGCCTCATCCAGGGTCTCGATCAGGCCTGAAAACTTGCCCACATCGGTAAACACCCAGCGATGCAGGGCAGTACGGGATTTCCGGGAAATCAGAACCACCTCGCTCACCAGAACACCGGCGTTGGAAATCAGCGATCGGCCCGGCTCGATGATGATCTCCGGCAGCTCCGCACCAAAGTCCTCGTGCAGGAAGCGGGCAATCTCCTCGGCGTACACCTTCAGCTCATTGGTGCGAGTGATGTAGTTGGCCGGGAAACCACCGCCCATGTTGATCATCTTCAGCTCGATACCGTCTTCTTCCTTCAGACGCTCGAAAATCACCTTCACCTTGTTCAGGGCCGCATCCCAGGCGCCAATCTCGCGCTGCTGGGAACCGACGTGAAACGACACGCCGTAGGGCACCAGGCCCAGGTCACGGGCAAGGATCAGCAGGTCCATGGCCATGTCAGTCTGGCAGCCGAACTTGCGGGACAGCGGCCAGTCTGCCGTCAGGGTACCTTCGGTCAGGATACGCACATACACTTTCGAGCCCGGGGCCGCCTTGGCGATGTTCCGAAGGTCTGCCTCCGAGTCGGTGGCAAACATACGAACGCCTTTCTCGTAGAAGGTGCGAATGTCCTTCGCCTTCTTGATGGTATTGCCATAGCTGATCCGCTCACCGGTCACACCCAGGGCCATCACCTTGTCCAGCTCGTAAACCGACGCGATATCGAAAGAGGCACCCTTGTCGCGCAGCATAGTCAGGATCTGCGGGGCCGGGTTGGCTTTCACCGCGTAGTAAACCTTGGCGTAGGGGAAACCCTCGACCAGCTCGTCGTACTGACGGTCAATCGTTGCGGTATCGATCACCACAAACGGAGTTTCCTTGCCGTCGGCAAAGTCCTTGATGCGCTTGAACGTGTCGGCTTCGTAGTAATCGGCGATATTGGCGTTAGCGGCTTCGGTCATGGGTGGTGTGTCCCTCCACAGGGCAAACAGGCATAAAAAAAGGCACTACAGCAACGCTGCAGCACCCGTTAGATAGCGCGATCATCGGGCTTTTTTGAGGGCCCGGATATGAGCACTTTTACCCATAAAACGAAGGGAATTTGTTACCGAATGAAAAGGGGCGTTGAGGGCTATTCCGCTCGTGTTAAACTGAGCATTATTTGATAAGAACCCAGTGGTTTTTATATGTCGGACATCAGCTCAATTGCCGCCGCCAGCACTCAACTGAATCAGCAGCGCGTGCAGGAGCAGGCACAGCTTTCTGTCCTGAAAGCCTCCCTCGATATGGCCCAGCAGGGCGCCCTGCAACTGCTTGAAGGCGTAACGGAAACGGCTGTAGCGACAGCCGGAGCGAATCCGTCTGACAACGTCGGCAGTCTGATCGACGTTCGCGCGTAGCCCTCAGACCGCCACCGGCCATATCGGCGGTGGTTCGGTAGGCCCGTCCGGGTCTTCCGGTTCAGTCTGTTCCCGTAGATAGCCGAGAATCGCTTCCTGGAGCTCCGTGCCCTGGCCCAATCCCTTGTTTCCGAACAACCGGTTGAATTCCAGTACGTAAGGGTGGCCATCCACCAGCGCAATATCAAAGCCGGCGTGATCAACACCCAGATCCCGGGCCAGCCGCAATGCCAGCGCCGTCATCGCCGGGGGAACCGGGCTGTTGTCGATGCGGCCACCTTGGGCCACATTGTTGTAGAAGCCCTGATCGGCCTGGGTTCGCCAGTAAGCCGTCAGCATCTGATCGCCAACCACAACAACTCGTGCATCCCGGTCCAGAGGCAGGTATTCCTGGGCGTAGAGCACGTCAGTGCGCTCGCAGTAGCGGCGCCAGTCCTCACGGGATTCAATCAGCCAGACGCCTTCGCCCATGCTGGCCTTGGGGAGCTTTGCCACGAACGGATGCACCATGGCATCCCAGATCATGTCACGTTCCACCGGGCCGTTGGCCTCAATCATGGTCCAGGGCGTGTGCTCCGGGGCCACTGCCTGGAATGCACGGGTCATCTCCACCTTGTCGTGGCCGATGCGGTAGCTGGCTTCGCTGGGAAACACCCGGCACTTGAGACCGTGAACCAGGGCATTTAACTGCCAGTATTCCGGGAACAGGACCCAATCCGCTTCCCGCAACAGTTCTTTATGGCGCAGAAACTGCTCCGGCTTGAGGACGGTGGTGTCGGGAAAACCCAGGGTTCGGAAAATATCGAAGGAAACAAGGTGCATGGACACTGCGCACTCGGGGTTGAGTTGCGCGTATTTTATACAGGGCTGACATTCAGGCAAGTGCTATTTTCACGTCCGGACATCAGGAAAAGACCGTACAGGTGCTACCCTTGAAGCAGCACAAAAGCACGGGAGGGCGGAATGCAGGAACTTGATGCGAGGGCAGAGTCTCTTCTGGCCGCACTGAAAGCGGACTCCCGGTCAGGCGCTACACAGCTGGCACTGAACACCCTCGATCAACTGCTATCTTACCTCGACGAGGTCGAGCCAGAGGGCGAGACATTTCTGAGGCTACTGGCAGAACTCCGGGCGGCACGCCCGAGCATGATCGTGATTGGCAATGCACTGGCCATGATCGAGCAGCGTCTTTCCAGTGATGTTCAGGTCGCACGGCAGGCCATCATGGACATCAGAGACCAGCTGGAAAATGCCACCGGAACCATTGCCCGGCACGCCATCGATCTTCTGCCAGGGTCGCCGGTGATACTGACCCATAGCGCCAGCTCCGCGGTGCTGGCGCTGTTTCGGAACATGGCGCAACAGCGCCAGGCCTTCTCTGTCATCTGCACCCAGAGCAGCCCGGGCTTCGAGGGCCACTCCCTGGCACGGGCGCTGAACGAGCTAGCCATACCCGTCACCCTGATCACCGATGCGCAGATGGGGCTGTTTGTGCCCCAGGCTGACCTAGTGATCACCGGATGCGATACCTGGCTTTCCAATGGGCATTTTATCAACAAAAGCGGTACACACTTGTTGGCTCTGGCGGCCCATGCGGCCGGGAAGCCCCTCTGGGTTCTTGCCGACAGCTTCCGGAACAGCGACGCCGACCCCGGGTCGGTTGAACTCGAGGAAATGCCCGCGGAAGAACTCAACGCACCGCCGGGAGACTGGATAACGCCACGGAATATCTATTTTGAGCGGGTGCCACACGCGCTGGTCAGCAAACGCATCAGCGAGTTGGGCGTTTTTTCGTGCCCTGCTGAGCCTCGGCGGTAAACGGATCTTCCGGCCAGGGATGCTTGGGATACCGCCCACGCATATCCTTGCGCACCTCAGGGTAGGCGTTACGCCAGAAACCGGCCAGATCTGCGGTGACCGCCAGAGGTCGTTGCGCGGGGGACAACAGATGAAGCACCACCGGTACCCGCCCACCGGCAACGGCAGGGGTTTCTTTCCAGCCAAACAGCGCCTGGAGCTTGGCTGCCAACACCGGGCCATTGTCGGCGGTGTAATCCAGACTCACCCGCTGGCCGGTCGGTATGGTCAGGTGTGTTGGCGCCAGACTCTGAAGTTGCTGCTGGGCCGGGTAATCAATCAGGCTGTTAAGGGCCGCCAGCAGGTCGATCCGGGCCAGATCGGACCATCGGGTCATGCCGACCAGAAACGGGCCCAGCCAAACCTCGAGATTATCCAGTAGCGCCGCGTCATCGGTGTCCGGCCAGCCGGAATCCGGGAAGGTTCTGGCGAGCAACCTCAATCGGGCACGCCACTGGCGACTGCCATCACTCCAGGGCAGGCTTTCCAGGCCCTTCTTCCGAATCGCACTGAGCAGCCCCTGCCGGACCAGTTCCGGATCCACCCGGCCAAGCGGCTTTTCCTCAAGCACGAGTTCACCCAGTTTTCGCGCACGTCGCGCCAGAATTTTACCCTGGCTGTCGTCCCACAGCGCCTCTTCGATCTCCTTTATGTGGTCAGCCAGGTCGAGCTCCAGGTCCGGAATGTCCACCGGCGCGGCCAGGTAAATCGTGGCTTCGCGGGCCTGGCCATCCAGCTCGGCCGCCACCAGCCACTCGTGCCGGGCCAGGGGATCATCCTCTCTCAGTACCGCACCTTTGCCATTACTGAGCTGATACCTTGCCGCCTTATCCGATCGCCGCCTGGCAATACGGTCCGGATAGGCCAGGGCAAGCAATCGGCCGATCTCGGTCTCCGTGGGCGGTGTTGCCTCAGTCGCCCCGGGCCCGGAAAGACGCCGGGCCGACTGGCGTACAGCCTTCAGGCGAGCGACATCCAGCGTGCGATCCCGCCGTTCCCCGAAGAACACCCGAACCCGCTCGTGCATGTCCGCACCAGTTCCGGGGCCCAGGAGATCACGCTCTTCCAACAAGGCGGCCACGGCCGCAGCCGCGCCTCCGAGCCCTATAGAACGGCCTTTCAGCACCATATGCGCCAGTCGCGGGTGTATACCCAGCTCCCGGGCCGCTTTGCCGTGGTCCGTAATGGCTCCGTCTGAATCGAGCAGATCGAGCCACTGCAGGAGGGCCACAGCCTGCCTCCAATGGGCGGCAGGGGGCTTATCAATCCAGGCGACGGCATCGGCTTCCCGCGCGCCCCACTGGGCCAATTCCAGCACCAAGGGTGCCAGATCGGCCTCCAGAATTTCGGGAGGCGTGTAATCGGCCAATCCGAACTGTTCCGATTCGCTCCACAATCGATAACAGACCCCGGGCTCCATCCGGCCGGCCCGGCCTTTACGCTGTTCCGCAGAAGCCCTGGATACCCGGCCAGTAACCAGGCGGGTCATGCCACTGTTGGGATCAAACACGGCCCGACGCTGCTGACCACAATCGATAACAACCCGAACCCCTTCAATGGTCAGGCTGGTTTCGGCAATAGCCGTAGCCAACACCACCTTGCGTTGGCCTTCGGGAGCCGGCGAGATTGCCTGGTCCTGCTGCTCCGATTTCAGGTTGCCGTATAGCGGAGCAAGCATCACCCGGTCCGGCAGGTTTGCACGGAGCTGTTGCTCAACCCGACGTATCTCACCCACACCGGGCAGAAACACCAGCAGTGAGCCGCTTTGTTCAGCCAATGCCTCCCGAACCACAGCGGTAACCTGATCCACCATGCGGCCACTGCGCGGCAACGGCCGGTAATGAACATCGACCGGAAACGCCCGTCCTTCACTGGTTATTACGGGAACGTCTCCAAGCACTTGCGCAATCGGCCCGGTATCCAGGGTTGCGGACATCACCAGCAACCGCAGATCCTCCCGCAACGCCTGCTGCGATTCCCGCACCAGGGCCAGGCCCAGATCCGCCTGCAAAGAGCGCTCATGGAACTCATCAAAGATGACCGCCGCGTACTCCTCCAGCATCGGATCCGCCTGGATCAGCCGCGTCAGGATGCCTTCGGTCACGACTTCGATCCGGGTGGCCGCAGACACACGGGTATCCAGCCTTGTGCGATAGCCTACCGTCTGGCCGGGCTGTTCATTGAGTTGCCGGGCCATGAAACGGGCGGCAGAGCGAGCTGCAAGCCGACGGGGCTCCAGCATCAGGATCTTGCCGTCACCGCGCCAGGGCGCATCCAGAAGGGCGGCAGGCACACGGGTGGTTTTACCGGCACCGGGCGGAGCCTGCAGAAGTACGGTAGTCGTGCGTTCCAGGGCCGCTTTCAGGTCTGGAAGAATGGCATCAATAGGGAGCATCGGATTCCGGGTTTCTGAAGCGTCAGGAGCTCACCCGTTCACGATTGGCCTTTGCCCACTGGTAAATCCGCTCAAAGGCCTCGGCCAGGTTGTGCGGATTATGGGGCGGCTGGATTACAGCAGCAAGTTCGCCGTCGGGGTTCAGCAGCGCAAAATGGCCGCTGTGATCCACCAGCAGCTCATCATCGACCTCACGATGGACAAACACCGCGTTCAGGCTTTTGGCCAGTTCCCGCAGGGTGTCCAGATCTCCGGTCAGACCATGGAAATTTTCACCGAAGAAGTCCGTGTAGGCTTTGAGTTTCTCCGGCGTATCGTGCTCCGGATCGGCGCTGACCAGCAGATAGTCAGGCTGGGGCAATTCCTTGGACAGCAGTTTGTCGGTCTGGCGCAAATTGGCCATGGCTGCCGGGCAAATATCCGGGCAATTGGTGTAGCCCACGAATGCAATGGTCCAGCGACCCCTCAGACTCTCCCGTGTGACCGTTTCACCGTTCTCATCCGTCAGCGTGAACTCTGTCAATTGCCGAGGCTGATCATAGACATACGTATTGAACTCCGTCAGCTCCGGCGCCGGAATCGGTTCCTCGTTGCCCACCAGGAACACCTGCCGTCCGACAACCAGCCCAAAGATCAGAACAACGATTAGCAGAAGGCAGAACAGGGTAAGGCGAATAGAGCTGGAGCTTTTCATGGGTGGTCCACTTCGTTGATCAGATAAGCAAGCGGGGATGGCTTTCCGAAACCGTGCGGAGCCATGGATGGCGTAGCCGAGCGTACACGGACGTATTTACAGCGTGTTTCGGAAAGCCATCCCCGCCTGCGTCAGCACAATGTCTGACTCAGAAGAATACAAAATGATCCACAAGCAATACCACAAACAGGGCCATGAGGTAAGTGATGGAATACTTGAAGGTATTCAGGGCCACCCGCCGATCGTCACCCTTCAACAGCCTTACCGCATACTGCAGAAAGCGCAGGCCAAGGGCCAGGGCGCCCACCAGGTAGATACCGCCGGACATGCCTGTGACAAAAGGTAGCAGACTGACTGCCAGCAACATCAGGGTGTAGAGCAGGATGTGCAGCTCGGTGAACTTGTTGCCATGGGTGACCGGCAGCATGGGAATGCCCGCCTTGGCGTACTCTTCCTTGCGATGGATAGCCAGAGCCCAGAAATGCGGCGGGGTCCAGGCGAAAATGATCAGCACAAGCAGCAGAGCGTGGCCCTCAACCTGGCCGGTCACAGCGGTCCACCCCAACAGCGGTGGCATGGCTCCGGCAAGACCACCGATGGTGATGTTCTGGGGCGTAGCACGCTTGAGGAACAGGGTATAGACACCGGCGTAACCCACCAGGGAGGCGAGGGTCAGCCAGGCAGTGAGGTGGTTCACCTGCCACATCAGCACGGCCATACCAACACACGCGAGTATCGTTGCGAACAGGATCGCATCCACAGGCGAGATCTTGCCTGTGGCCACCGGGCGCTTGCGGGTGCGAGCCATGACGGTGTCAATTTTCTGGTCTACCACATGGTTGACCACCGCAGCCGCGCCGGCCAGCAGGGCGATACCCAGATTGCCCCAGACCAACACGCCCCAACCGGGCACGCCTGGCGCCGCCAGCAGCATCCCGATAACCGATGTGAGGATCATCAGCGCGACAACCCTGGGCTTGGTCAGCTCCAGGTAGTCACGCCAGGAAATGGTTGTTCTGGAGTCGCTCGCAATTGCCTGGGCCGGCAGTGCTTCCACTTGCTCGCTCATGCCGTAACCTCCTGGTTCATTGTTGTTGTGTGTGTTGCCGGGATGCTATGTGGTTCGAGTAATAGCTGATGCCGCCAGATCAGGTGAATGACTGACAACAGCAGACCTGCGCCCATGGCGTTGTGGGCCACGGCGATGGACAGGGGAATATGGAAAATCACGTTGGCCAGACCCAACAGGATCTGAACACCCAGCAGGACCGCCACCAGCCGGATGGCGTTATCCAGCCCGGAATCACCACGTCGACGCCACATCAACGTCAGTAATGCTGCGAAATAGACCAGCACCAGCATGGCACCAAGTCTGTGAGTGACATGAATGGCCACCCGGCCATCCGCCGTCAGTTGACCACCCAGATAGTTCGGCCCCACGTGCTGGGTCACGTCAAAGCCGTGCCGAAAATCCATGCCCTCAGGCCACCACTGGCCCTGACAGGTGGGCAGATCGGTACAGGCAACGGCCGCGTAGTTGGCCGCTGTCCAGGCCCCCAGGGCAATCTGCATCACCACTAACAGCAGCCCGCCATAGAGCCAGGGCCGGAAACCGGACAGGGCATTGGATGGCGGGGGCTCCCGATCCCCCTGTCCGTCTGGCCTGACGTCGCAACCGGAGGGCCAGCAGCGTCAGGAGACTCAGGGTGGTAAAGCCGCCAAGCAGGTGCAGCGCCACCACCTGGGGCCACAGTTTCAGGGTCACCGTCCACATGCCGAAAGCGCCCTGAAGAATGATGAAACCAGCGATAAACAAAGGCAGCTTTACCGGAACACCCTTGCGCCGGTTACGAACCGCGTAGGCCGCCAGGCCGAACACCACCAGCCCCAGGGTGCCGGCGGCGTAACGGTGGATCATCTCGGGCCAGCCTTTTTGCACATCCACCGGCGTATCGGGAAAACGGGCATTCGCGATGGCAATGTTCGATTCGCTCTGGGGCACCGTGAGAAAACCGTAGCACCCGGGCCAGTCAGGACACCCCAGCCCTGCGTGCACCAGGCGGGTCCAGGCACCCAGCATGATCACGACAACCGCCAGCAAAACGGCAAAGGTTGCCCACTTTGCCATCTTGTGGGCTGCCGTGGTTGGGGAAACAGATGACTGATTCAAGGCTGACTCTCCGCTCTGGCCATTAACCGATCTGCGACAGTTTGAGCAGGTGTTTCAGGTCCTCCAGCATATCCTTACCAGTATGCTCGGAACCGTAATGCATCATCACATTACCGAACGGATCAACCAGCAGGATGCGCGGCTCCGCTTCCGGATTGATACCGGCTGGCCAGTCCGGCCGGGCACCCGCCGCAGGCACAAGGCGCTCCATGGAGCTGTATTCGGAGGACCAACGCGCCTGCAGATCGGAGGGCACACTACCCAGTGCGGCAGCCCGGGAGACCCGGTTGGCGTTCTTGCCAAGGGCGATATTCACCTGCCTGGCCAGATAGAGCAGCTCTTCGCACTGACTGCCACATTGGCCGGCAGCCACAATCATGAGCCAGTCCGGATCGATTTTTTCCGGGCCAAAGCGTTCTGCCAACGGAGTACCGGAAGCCGTTTCGAGATTGAGCGTTGAAACCGGGGCCACTGGCTGGAGCAAAACGCCGTTATTGGTGTGGCCGGCCGGGTTCAGCCAGCCGGTATAAAACATGATGGTTGCAACAATCATCGGGCCAAAACCCAACGCAAACAGGAGGAATGCCGTGCGACGGCCGCGACGCACCTGTTCCGGGGTTGGCCCTTCGTTGTGTTCCTGGTTGGATATCCGGTTAGCCATTGTCATTGTCATTATTGGCTCCTGTCTTTCGGTAACTCGCCACTATAGTCAATATAGTCAGCGCCACGGCCAGCGCAAACCATTGCGTGGCATATCCGTAATGGGTTTGTGGCCCCATCAGGTCCGGTTCCCAGTCAGCCCGGTAAGCTCCCGGCTGGCGATTGCCGGAAAGCCTTACTATTTTGTCGGGAAGATCCGGAATCTCCTTTCGTGCGGCCTCTCCGGACAGACTCTGTACCCGCCGGGGCCACGGACCGCCTGCCTCTGGCTGATCCACCAGCACCGGCGGCACCGGATAGTCACTGAGTCGTCCTTCCAGGGTAAAAATCCCTTCCGGCGTTTCCAGCTGCGGGAGCTGATCCCGGGTTCTCGGCGCCTGAACCCAACCGCGATTAACCACCACCGGCGGCCCTTCCAGAGGACGAAACTCTGTCAGGACTTCATAACCCGGGATGCCATCACGGGTCCGGTTATCCAGCAGCCAGTTTCGGCTTCCGTACATCCCGGTCAGTGTCAGAGGCCGACCACGGGTCAGATCACCGGACACCATGTCCTGCCAGGCCCGGTTTTCCGCTTCCTGCTGCCACTGGTTCAGGAGAAGCTGTTTTTCTTCCGCCCGATTCAGCTGCCAGACACCGAGGCCGATAAGTATGGGCAGGAAGACGCCGCTGAACACCAGCAATCGCCAGTCAAAGTGCCA
Source organism: Marinobacter adhaerens HP15 (assembly GCF_000166295.1). Taxonomy (NCBI): domain Bacteria; kingdom Pseudomonadati; phylum Pseudomonadota; class Gammaproteobacteria; order Pseudomonadales; family Marinobacteraceae; genus Marinobacter; species Marinobacter adhaerens. The sequence goes on along the minus strand of NC_017506.1, from coordinate 3,997,550 downwards.
TTGACGGTGTTGGCCCTGCGAATCAGACATGCTCTGCTATAGTGACCTCAACGGGTCTGGAACCTGTTCCTGCCCGGACATTCACTGCACCAACAAAACAGGAACTCCCATGCTCAAGGGCTTTATCATTTTTTTGATGCTTGCCGTCGTGGTGAGTCTGTTCAGTGGCCTGTTCTTTCTCATCAAGGATGGCGGCAAAACCAACCGGGTGGTGAACTCCCTGGCGGTTCGGGTCACACTCAGCATACTGCTCCTGGCGGTCATTCTGATTGCTCTGTGGCAGGGCGCCCTGACATTGAACCCGACGCCCTGATCAGCCTTTTTCAGAGAATGTAGACAAAGACAAAGAGACCAAGCCACACCACGTCCACAAAGTGCCAGTACCAGGCCGCCGCTTCAAACCCGAAGTGATTATCGGCCGTGAAGTGGCCTTTGTTTATGCGAATCAGCATGATGATCAGCATCAGTGACCCGAGAATCACATGTGCCCCGTGGAAGCCTGTCAGCATGAAGAAGGTGCTGCCGTAGATCCCGGATTGCAGGGTCAGGTCGAGGTCCTGATAGGCGTGCATGTACTCGTAGCCCTGGACAAACACGAATACGATGGCCAGCGCAATGGTAAGGGCGAGCCAGAGCTTGGTTTTCGCCCGATTGCCCGCCTTCAGGGCATGGTGAGCCACGGTTACCGTGAAGGAAGATGTCACCAGCAGAATGGTATTCATTAACGGCAAGCCCCAGGCACTGATGACCTCTTTGGGTCCGGGGTAGGCCTCCGGGCTAGGATTATTGATGAGGGGCCAGCTCGACTGAAAGCCTTCCCACAGCATGTTGGAGGAACCCCGGTCGCCCTCGCCACCCAGCCAGGGCACAGCGAAAACCCGAACGTAGAACAGGGCCCCGAAAAACGCGGCGAAGAACATCACTTCCGAGAAAATAAACCAGCTCATGCCCCAGCGGAAAGAACGATCCATCTGCGGACTGTAAAGCCCGGCCCGGCTTTCCTTGATGACGTTCCCGAACCAACCGAACAACATGTACGCCATGATGATGGCGCCAATCATGAACATGATCCAGGCACCGGTGGTGCTCTCGCCCTGCTTGCCGTTGACCATGATGGCCGCAACCCCATAGAGGGTCACGCCGAGGCCAACCGTCGCAATGATGGGCCACTTGCTCTGTTCCGGAACGTAGTAGGTCTGGTTTTCCGCCATGACAGTCTCCGATGGCTTATCCGTTATCGTTTGTTGTTGTGTCTTTCCGGGAAGTTTGCGTTACCGCCGGCTGCTTGCCCTGATCGTAAAGCGTATAGGACAGGGTGAGTTTCGTGATGTGCGCCGGCAGGTCTTTATCGACGATAAAAATCAGGGGCATTTCAGTGCTTTCGCCGGCTTCAAGCGGTTGCTGGTTGAAGCAGAAGCACTCGGTCTTGTGGAAGTAGAGCGTGCCTTCCGAGGGCGCAAGGCTGGGAACCGCCTGCCCGACCATCGGCTCGGCCGTGGGGTTCTCGGCATAGAAGTTCACCGTCGTCGGCTCTCCGGGATGTACTTCCACGGAGCGCACAACCGGGCGAAACTTCCAGGTCATTCCCGGTCCATTGGACGCAAGAAACTGAACTTTTACCGTCCGGCTCATGTCAGCTTCGGCCACCTCGGTGGACTCGTATCGCCCGCCGGTTTTGCCGTTTATCCCGGTAATCTCACAGAACACGTCGTAGAGAGGCACCATGGCAAAGCCGAAGGCAAACATGCCAACTACCCCGGCCAGGCACCAACCCACAACACGGTTGGTGCTGCGGGATGCGCCTGCCTTGTTTGCCTGCTGGTTCGACATGGTGCCGGCCTCCGGTTACTTCACTTCCGGTGGTGTCGAGAAGGTGTGGTAAGGCGCCGGTGAGGGCACGGTCCACTCAAGCCCTTCGGCACCATCCCAGGGCTTGGCGGCCGCCTCTTTGCCACCCCTGATGCACTTGACCACGATAAACAGGAACAGCAGCTGTGTGGCACCGAACATGAATGCGCCCACACTGGAAACCATGTTGAAATCGGCGAACTGCAGCGCGTAATCCGGAATCCGGCGTGGCATGCCTGCCAGTCCCAGGAAGTGCATCGGGAAGAACGCCAGGTTCATGCCAACGAAAGACAGCCAGAAATGGGTCTTGGCCAGGGTTTCGTCATACATGTGCCCGGTCCACTTGGGCAGCCAGAAGTAAGCCGAAGCGAAGATCCCGAAGATGGCACCCGGCACCAGCACATAGTGGAAGTGGGCAACCACGAAATAGGTATCGTGGTACTGGAAGTCAGCCGGCGCGATGGCCAGCATCAGACCGGAAAAACCTCCAATGGTGAACAGGATCACGAAGGCCACGGCAAACAGCATGGGCGCCTCAAAGGTGAGAGAACCCCGGAACATGGTGGCCACCCAGTTGAACACCTTCACCCCGGTGGGCACCGCAATCAGCATGGTGGCGTACATGAAGAACAGCTGGCCAACGATGGGAATACCAACGGTGAACATGTGGTGTGCCCAGACCACGAAAGACAGCAGGGCAATGGCACCGACCGCATAGACCATGGAGGCATAGCCAAACAGGGGTTTGCGGGAAAATGCCGGAATGATATGGGAGACCGCCCCGAAGGCGGGGAGGATCATGATGTATACCTCCGGGTGCCCGAAGAACCAGAACACGTGCTGGAACAGTACCGGATCGCCGCCGCCGGAGGCGTCAAAGAAGCTGGTGCCGAAGTTGATGTCCATCAGCATCATGGTCACCACACCGGCCAGGACCGGCATCACCGCAATCAGCAGGAACGCCGTAATCAGCCAGGTCCAGACAAACAGGGGCATCTTCATCAGGGTCATGCCCGGCGCCCGGAGGTTCAGGATGGTAGCGATAACGTTGATCGCGCCCATGATCGACGAGATACCCATGATGTGGACCGCGAAGATGAAGAAGGTCGTGCTCGGCGGCCCGTAGGTTGTGGACAGGGGCGCGTAGAAGGTCCAGCCGAAGTTGGGACCGCCGCCTTCCATGAACAGGGTGGAAACCAGAATCAGGAAGGCGCAGGGCAGCAACCAGAAGCTCCAGTTGTTCATCCGGGGCAGCGCCATGTCGGGGGCCCCGATCATCAGCGGCAGCATCCAGTTGGCAAGGCCGACAAACGCCGGCATGACCGCACCAAAGACCATGATCAGACCATGCATCGTGGTCATCTGGTTGAAGAATTCCGGCTGCACGATTTGCAGCCCGGGCTGGAAGAGTTCTGCCCGGATGACCATGGCCATGCTCCCGCCCAACAGGAACATGGCAAAGCTGAATATCAGGTACATGGTCCCGATATCCTTGTGGTTCGTGGTCAGCAGCCAGCGGCTGATGCCTTTTGCCGGGCCGTGATGATGATCCTGGGCGTGGGTATCTGCAACCGCACTCATGAAAACCCCCGTTACCGCCATTTATTGTGGCTGGTGATATCTGTTATCTGGCGTTGATTACTGCTGGTTCTTGTAATCAAAAATTTCTTTCGGAGTGACCATTTCACCGGTGTTGTTACCCCAGGCGTTCCGCTCGTAGGTAATCACCGCCGCCAGGTCCACTTCGCTCAGCTGGTTGCCGAAAGCCTGCATGGCCGTGCCGGACTTGCCGTTCACAACGATGTCTATGTGAGCCGCCATGTCCTGGGTTGCAATGGGACTGCCCTTCAGCGCCGGGAACGCCGGTGGCGCGCCGCTGCCGTCGGCCTGGTGGCAGGCAGCACAAGCGGTCTGGTAGGCTTTTTCGCCCCGTTCCATCAGCTCGGCCATGGTCCAGTCTTTCTGGGTCAACTGGCGCTCGCGCTCGGCAGCTTCCTTCTTCTCCGCGACCCAGGTGTTGTATTCCTCCTCGGGAACCGCCTCGACAACCACCGGCATGAAGCCATGGTCCTTGCCACAAAGTTCGGTGCACTGACCGCGGTAAATGCCGGGCTTGTCGACGCGGGTCCAGGTCTCGTTGATGAAGCCTGGAATCGCATCTTTCTTGACGCCAAAGTCCGGCACCCACCAGGAGTGGATAACATCGTTCGCCGTTACCAGAAAACGAATCTTTTTCCCGACCGGAATCACCAGATGGTTATCCACCTCGAGAAGGTAGTTTTCACCTTTGGCCTGTCGGTTCTCAATCTGGTCTCGTGGCGTCGCCAGGTTGGAAAAGTAGCCAAAATCTTCATTGATATATTCGTATTGCCACTTCCACTGATACCCGGTGATCTTGATGTCCACCTCCGATTCGGAGGTGTCATACATGTCGACCAGGGTCGCCGTGGCAGGAATCGCCATAACAACGAGGATCACAAACGGTATGATGGTCCAGAGAATTTCTACCAGGGTGTTCTCGTGAAAGTTGGCCGGTTTGGCGCCCTGGGATTTTCGGTGGGCAAAAATAGACCAGAACATGACTCCGAAGACCACGACGCCAATGACGACGCAGATCCAGAGTATGGTCATGTGAAGGCTGAAAATTTCGTTACTGGTGCCGGTCACCCCCGGGGTCATGTTCAGTGTCCAGTCCGCCATGGACCAGGCGGGGAACATCAGACCGCCTAAAAGGGCACCTGCCCGCTGAGCGTGCACGCGCATACTGTGTCTCCACAGAGTGTTATTCTTGTCGGATTTTGCGTTATCCCACCGGCCTTACTGGCGCTCGCATACACCGGAAAAACCAGAGTGGAAGCCTGCTTACGGATACCTCAAATTCGAGTATAGACACAGATCAAAAAAAGACTAAAAAATCAGCTAAATCCAAAAAAGCTAACCGCGGAATTTTAAGACTCAAAAAGAATATGACTTTTAATCTGCCGGCAACCGACCGGCGCCTCTGGGCTCTGGCCTGGCCACTGATGCTCACCAACCTTACTGTTCCTCTCCTGGGACTGGTGGACACCGCCGTGCTCGGACACCTGGAAAGTCCGGAGTTCTTGGGGGCGGTTGCTGTCGGCGCCAATCTGTTCAGCATCCTGTACTGGACCTTTGGCTTCATGCGCATGGGCACGACCGGCCTGGCCGCTCAGGCCTGGGGCAAGCGGGACAACTTCAGCCAGGTCGCATTACTGCTGCGCTCGATCCTGTTGGCAACCGGGATCGGCCTTCTTCTCATTCTGTTTCACCAGCCTCTGATCCAGACCGGGCTGAGCCTGATGAATCCCAGTGACAACGTGACCGAACTGGCGGCCGAGTACGCCGGAATCCGAATCTGGAGCGCGCCGGCCGTTCTCTGCCAGTACACGCTGGTTGGCTGGCTCATCGGCACCCAGTTTCCACGGGGCCCGATGATCATGCTGATTGCGGCAAACGGCCTGAACATCGTGCTGGATATTCTTTTTGTTACCGTGCTTGGCTGGAACAGCCGTGGCGTGGCCATTGCCACTGTGATCGCCGAATACGGCGCCGCCGCCATCGGTTTCCTGATCGTATTACGGCGAATGCCTGAGGGGCAGGGGCTGACGAGGGCTCTGTTCGGCAAACTCGAGGATTACCTGAGGATTCTCCGGGTTAACCGCTACATCATGGTCCGAACCATCGCGCTGTTATTGGTGCTGGCATTCTTTACCGCCCAGGGCGCCCGTCAGGGAGACACCATCCTCGCTGCCAATGCCGTTCTGATCACCTTTCTTCTGTTGATCTCCAACGCCCTGGACGGTTTTGCCAATGCTGCCGAGGCGCTGATTGGCGAGGCTATCGGCAAAGGCAGCCGGCGGCGCTTCCGGGTGGTCTTTCGCAGTGCCCTGCGATGGTCACTCTGGGGCGCCCTCTTGCTCACCATTGTTTTTGTTGCCGGCGGGCATTGGCTCATTGCACTGCTAACCGGTATCGAGGAAGTGAGAGCCACCGCCTGGCGTTACCTGCCCTGGCTCTGGCTGCTACCTTTTGCCGCAGTCTGGGGCTTTCTTCTTGATGGGATTTTTATCGGCGCAACCCGGACCCGGGACATGCAGAACACCATGCTGTTTTCGGCCCTTGCCGTGTTTGCACCGGTCTGGTGGCTGACAACCGGATGGGGCAACCACGGGCTCTGGTTCGCGCTGATCTCCCTGATGGTGGCGCGGGCTCTGAGCATGGGATGGCTGTGCTGGTCCCATACCAGGAACGATCGTTGGTTCCAGAGCCAGTGACGCAGATTCAATCCGTAACATTACAGGCGGGTATTTTCACCACAGCGGAAAAGCAGGGGCAAAAATCTCGGCTACACTTGTCTGAAAAGGCAGGCACGATGTGGTAGCCAGCCCTCCTCTCCTGCCCGGGAACTCGTTGCTATCAGTTGCTAACAACGGGAGGCGCCTTGCGACCTCAATTCGTTCAGACATCGGCTTCTCCTGAAATGACACCACAGGTAGTCCTTGAGATTATTGACCAGGCGCGGCGCAAGGAAGCCCGCTCCGGGACCTTCCTCCGACAGCTTCACGAAAAGGTTGCCGCGCTCCCGTCTGCGGTCACTATTGAGGGGTATCAGCCCGCCACCTGCCTGTTCCAGTTCGTGGTTGAGTACATCGAAATGGCACCAAGGCTGATCGAATGCGTCGAAGCCTGTGCCCGGGAAGCCGGCAAAGCCGATCTGTTTGAGCCCTTTGTGAATGCCGCCATCCGGTATTTTACCCAGCCATCAGCGCTCCTGGTTCGCTACGACGGTCTCGATGGCCTGCTGATCCGCGCCTACCTTTGTCATCGGTTGATGGAAGAAATGTACGAAAACAACCGGTGTACCCGGGCCAGCGAAATCGTGGATATGGAAGCAACTCGTGCTAATCTTCTGGCTCATCAGCTTATCGGCGAGCCCTTTGCCAACGAGCTGGACGACTCCATCACCGTAACCGTGTTGCAGATAGCAGGCACGCCGGACTACTACGAACTCAACCTCGACCCGTTTGTCGAGCAGGTGAACAACGCCGCCTGGGACTGGATGCGGCATTACTGGGAAAATCTGCTGGTAAGGAACCACATTCGATTTTCTCTCGGGTCCGGCCTGGCCTGACAGGTTCAGAGGTTTAATGAAAGTATCAGCGATTGCAGTGCTGGCGGGACTGTTGATTTCTGCCATGGTATCGACAGCCAACGCGTACGAGCTGTCCGTAACCGTCACCCTGGAAGGCAACACCGAACCCGTGGCCAATGCCGTGGTTTCCGTAGACAGTGCCCGTCCGGCAACACCGGTTTCTGCCGAAATCTATCAGAAGGATCGCGCCTTCCATCCCCATGTATTGGTGGTGCCAGTCGGCTCCAGCGTGGATTTCCCGAATCGCGACAATACCCAGCATCACGTGTATTCCTTCTCGCCGGCAAAAACCTTCAACATCGAGCTTTACGCCGACCGCCCGGCGGCTCCCATTGTTTTCGACAAGCCAGGCATCGTTGAACTGGGCTGCAACATTCACGACCACATGCAGGGCTTTGTGGTGGTCACCGACACCGCTGCCACCGGCCGGACAGATACCTCCGGCAAGGTCACCCTGTCGCTCGATGCACTGCCCAGCGAGGGCAGCCAGGACACGGTGACACTTGAGATCTGGCACCCACGACTGCCGGATAATACCCGCCCGGTCACCCGTGAAATCGAACGTGGCATTGAGGCCGCAACCGTCACCCTCAATCTTGAGCCCGAGCCCGCCGCGGAAGGCTCGCTGGACCGTCTCCAGCAGCGCTTTCGGGAGCTTTGATGAGTCTGGTATCTCGTCTCGGATTCCGGGGCCGGCTTATTGTCGCCATGATCTCTCTGGTGGCGCTGGTCAGTCTGGTGATCGTCGCCCTGCTGATGGTGTACCTGTTCGAGGATGAGAAAAGCCGGGCACTGGAACAGCTGGCCATCGGAGAGCGGCTGACCAACGAGGTCATTGACCGCCGGACTGAGCTGGAACTGTCCCGGCTCAGTGTTGTGGTGCAGGATTTCGGCTTTCGCTCGGCCATTGCCAGCCGCGACCCGGCAACCATCGACAGCGCCCTGGAAAACCACAGCGGCAGGGTGGGTGCCGACTTCGCGCTCTTGCTGGACAGTCAGGGAGAGCCCCTGGCCTCGACCCTGCAAAACCCTTTTCCTGCCGTCAGCCAGGAACAGCTGACAAGCACCCGTCGTAATGGGTTTACCCGGTCACTGCGGGCCATTGATGGCAGGGGCTACGAGATTCTCATCATCCCGATAGAGGCCCCGGGGCTTCGGGCCTCGCTGGTCAGCGGCTTTGCCATGGACCAGTCCCTGGCAGAGGTCATCGCCAGGCTCAGTGGCACCTCGGTGATCTTCCGGGCGCGATCGAACCAGAACGACAACCTGAACAGTTTTGCCGCCACCAGCAGCATCGATGCCAAGCTGGAACAGGAGCTTGCAGGCGCATCCGCCAACGCCAATTTTATTGAAAGTGCCGGTTATTTCACCCGGATCATCAACCTGGGCGAATCAGACCCCGCCGCCGTCCAGGCCGTGCTCCTGATCAGCCGTGATGCCACGCTCCAGAATTACTACCGGCGAGCGGTGGAAATTGCCCTGCTGGTGACCGCCATCCTGATTTTCGCCATTCTGCTGGCGCTGGTCATTGCCCGGAACCTCGGACGCCCGGTTTTGCAGCTGGCAAGCTACGCGCGGGCTATCGGTGAGGGCACCACACCCGAGGCACCGGCCATCCGGGCCGGCGGCGAACTGACCCAGCTCCGCAACGCCCTGCGGGATATGCTGTCTGGCCTTCGGGAGCGGGAAGCCCAGATCCGCTATGCGGCGACCCACGATGACGTCACCGGACTGAAAAACCGCAACGCCCTGATGCAGGAGGCCGCCGAGCTGTTTGAGAACCGTGGCACGGGTTCACTGGTGGGGATCCGGCTCAACGATCTCTCCGATATCAACGACACCCTGGGGCTGGAATTCGGCGACAAGGTCCTGATCGGTATTGCCAAGCGCCTGCAGCAGGAACTCCCGGACGCCCATATCCTCGCCCGCACCGGTGGCGGCGAATTCCTGGCCCTGATCCCTTCACTGCCCCCGGAGCAAGGCAGTGACAGAATCCGGCAACTGCACGCGCTCATCGAATCTCCCTTGCAGGTAGACCAGACGCCCTTCTCCCTCAGGGTCACCATCGTCACCATGGAACTGCCGGAAGATGCCTCGGATACCGACGCCCTGCGTCGCCGGCTCAATCTCACCTTCGAGCAGGCCGAGGCCCATCCCGAAGCCTTCACACGCTACAAGCCCGGACAGGATGAAAGTCATCTCCGGGAACTGAAACTGGTTACCGATCTGCACACCGCCATCCTGAACAACGGGTTGCACATGAACTATCAGCCAAAACTGAACAGCCAGACCGGTGAGCTGGTTCAGGTGGAAGCCCTGGTACGCTGGATTCACCCGGAGCTGGGTTTTATATCCCCGGAGGAGTTCATCTTTCTTGCCGAGCAGTCGGGGCAAATCCACGATCTGACAGCCCATATCCTGCAACGGGTCGCCAGCGATGCCCGGCGTTGGCACGAACAGGGTGTTGATGCGGGCGTCGCCATCAACCTGTCCGCCATGGACCTGACGTGGCCCGCCCTTATCCAACACATTGGCGACACCTTCGAGGGCTGGCACCACAATCTGGAGCGGGTCACTCTGGAAGTCACCGAAAGCGCCCTGATGGAAGACCCGGAAGAGGCGATGGCAACACTGAACCGGCTCCGGGAACTGGGCGTGACCCTGTCGGTAGACGACTTCGGTACCGGTTATTCCTCGCTGTCCCAGTTGCGCAAGCTCCCGGTACAGGAGCTGAAAATCGACAAGTCGTTCGTGCTCAGGCTGGATACCGAGCCCCAGGACCAGCTGATTGTGCGTTCCACCATTGATATGGCCCATGGCCTCGGGCTGAAGGTCGTGGCCGAAGGCATCGAGAACCTGGAGGCATGGCGCCTTCTGCAGCATTGGGGCTGCAACCTGGCTCAGGGCTTCTACCTGAGCCGCCCAGTCGCACCGGAGGACCTGCCTGAGACAGCCCGCGCCCTGGCTGACCGCCGGGAGGAATTGACCCATACCAACCCGGAGTATTCAGAATGACAGCAAGATGCCTGGTATTAATGGCCGTGGCGCTCCTGTTCGTACCGGTGGCCGGCGCCGACATTGGCAGCCGTATCTGGGCGACCGGAGGCGTTACCACCATCGAGGGCAGTGCCGGCGGCGGCCTGGTGCCCTGGGCACTGCTTGGAAGCTACGCCAGCGACGAAGAGTGGGGCGGCACCCTTGCACTCAGCCGGGCCGAAGTGGACGATTACTCGCTCTCGGTCACCGGTGCCGGCCTGAACTGGAACAACCGGCTGGAACTCACCGTGGCCCGGCAGACCCTGGATCTGGACAGCCTGGTGTTTACCCTGAAAGACGGCTTCGGTCTGGAACAGGACGAACTGAACCAGGATATTTTCGGCGCCAAGGTCCGGCTCGTCGGCGATGTGCTGTACAGTCCCTGGGGCCAGTGGTCTGCCGGTGTGCAGTACAAGCGCCAGCGTGATTTCACCGTGCCGTCGGCAATCGGCGCCCGGGACGACAGTGGCACCGATGTGTATGTCAGTGGCAGCAAACTGTTCTTCGCCGCCGTGATGGAACGCAACCTGCTGGTAAACCTGACCGCGCGGGCAACCCGGGCCAACCAGGGCGGGCTTTTGGGATTTGGCGGTGACCGTAACAACAGTCACGAACTGATGATGGAGGGCAGTGTCGGGCTTTTCCTGAATCGTCAGTGGCTGGTAGGTGCCGAATACCGGCAGAAGCCGGACAACCTGAGCTTTGCCACCGAAGACGACTGGTGGGATCTGTTTGTCGCCTGGGTTCCGGACCGTCGCCTGGCGATTACAGGCGCTCTGGTCAACCTGGGTGACGTTGCCACACTGGAAGACCAGCAAGGTCTGTATCTGTCGCTGCAGGGGAGTTTCTGAACATGGGCCTTACCAATCGCTGCGCCACGCTTTCCGCCCTGTTGATGATGCTGGCACTTCTACTCGGTGGCTGCCAGAGCCTGAATACCGAACCCGAAAACAGTCTGTATCAGCAGCTGGGTGAGCGGGAAGGCATCGCAAACGTGGTGGAAGACCTGCTTTACCTGATCGTCGAGGATGAGCGCATCAACCAGCAGTTCAAAGGCATGGATGTTGCCCAGTTCCACCGCAACCTCACGGATCAGTTGTGCGAGCTCAGTGGCGGGCCCTGTGCCTATACCGGTCGGGAGATGCGCGAGCTGCATTCCGACATGGCCATCACCGACACCCAGTTCAATGCCCTGGCGGAAAACCTGATCCTGGCCATGGAGAAGAACGATATTCCCACCGGCGCCCAGAACCGGCTGATCAAACAGCTTGTGCCGCTGTATCCTGACATTCGCAACCTATAGAACGGAGACCCGTACCTTGCTCGAAAACGCTGATCTGGGAAAACTGATTATCCGCCTGACCCTGGGCGGGCTGATGCTGTTCCACGGCATTGCCAAACTGCTTAGCGGTGTTGGTTTTATCGAAGGCGAACTGGCCAGCCACGGCCTGCCTACCTTTCTTGCCTACGGCGTATTTGTCGGCGAAATCATTGCACCGCTGATGGTGGTTCTAGGCTATCAGACCCGGATCGGAGCCCTGCTGATCATCTTCAACATGCTGTTTGCCATTATCCTGGTACATGGCAACGAACTTCTGAGCCTTGGACGCGGTGGCGGCTGGGCACTGGAACTGCAGGGCTTCTTCCTGTTTACCGCCGTGGCAGTGATTTTCCTCGGGCCGGGCCGTTACAAGCTGAAGAACTGAAACTCAGAGACACCTCAGGCACCGGGTACGGTCGCGGCCCTGAAATCACGGGCCACCATGACCCGGTTTCGGCCGGACTCCTTGGCCGAGTACAGGGCTTCGTCGGCCTGACGGATCAGTTCCTGGGGCTCCATATCCGGATCCGGAACCACGCAGGCAACACCCACGCTGATAGTGAGACTGACCGGGGCGACCCGCTCGCTGGAATAGACCGGCGACCGGGCAACAGCCTGACGCACTCTCTCGGCCACGCGAACCGCGCCTTCTTCCGGTGTTGCCGGCAACAGAATGATGAACTCCTCGCCGCCATAGCGGGCCAGCAAGTCGCCGGAACGCTGGACTTCGGCCGCACACAGGGCGGCCACTTCGGTCAGGCAGTCGTCGCCGACCAGGTGGCCGAGCTCGTCATTCACCCGCTTGAAGTGATCAATATCGAGGAGTAACAGGCTCAATGGGTGACCGTGTCGCTGGGCCCGTTTCCATTCGTCCTGCAGCTTCTCATCGAACCGGCGCCGGTTGGCGACGTGGGTCAGCCCATCGGTGAGACTGATCGCTCTGAGCTGTTCGTTGGCGCGCTCCAGTTCGTCGGTGCGCTCCTGAACCCGCATCTCCAGGGTCAGGTTGGCCTGCTGCTGGATCGACAGCGCCTGCTCCTGTGCCTCATGGCGTTTGCGACGCTCCAGATTGATCCGGTAGGCGAGGGCAAAAGACAGCAACACCACCTCCAGCGCCACGCCAATCTGGGGCATGAACTCGGTCAGAAAACTGCGCGGCATGATTCCGAGCTTGCTGACGGCCAGAATCAGATGGCCGATCAACAGGGGGGTCCAGGCCAACATATAAAAGCCACCCAGCACCTGGCCCTTGCGCCAAACCAGAAAACCGATGACCCAGGCCGCGGGAGTGACCAGCGCTGCAATACCGCTTACCAGGACGATACCGGTCTGATAACTGCCAAAGAGGGTAAAGACAAAGCAGGCAGATATAGCGGTCAAAACCCATTGCAGAAACCGGTAGCTTCTCAGGCTGTAGGACCGGATATTGAGGAAACGGATCGCAAAAATAATCGCGGAGAAAAGGGCGAAACAGATAACCGGAACGGTGAAATATCGATTGATACCGGGAGCATCCGGCCACAGCCACTGGAACAGCAGGCCATTGAAATTAAGCTGAACCAGCCCGGTAAACACAACCGTCAGCACGTACCATAGGTAGGTGGAATGGCGCACGATAACGAACAGGAAGAGATTGTACAGCGCCATGGCAACGATGATGCCCAGAAACATGGTCTGCCAACCATAGGACAACTGCTCATTGGCGAGGAATTCCGCCGACGGAATAACTTCCAGTGGAATCTGCACCGAACCCAGAGTTTTCACTCGCACGAAGGCGGTGACCGGCTCGGTGTTCGAGGGCACCAGGAAAACAAAATTCCGATGGTGAATCGGGCGACTGCCGAAGGGCAGGGTATCGCCGGTGTGGTGGGTCTGTATCAGCTCACCGTTCAGGACCCAGTAAACAGAGACCTCATCCAGCAACGGATAACCGATTTCCATCACCCGGTTCGCCGGCTCAGGCGGAATCTCGACTTTCAGCCAGAAACTGCCATCGCTGAAGCCACGATTGAACACCTCACTGGAGCCGGATGTCTGCCAGTCGCCCGGAGGCAGGGCGCGAACGTCTTCCAGCGCCAATTCATCCTCGGGCGCCTCCAGCCAGTCAAATGCGACAGGAGCAGCCTGAACAGGCGCGCTGACAAGACACGCCAGCGACAATAAAACGAGGAGGATGCAGGTTAACTGCCGCATCATAGCTGTTTCCGGTTTCCGGGCCCGTCCGGGTGATCTACACTTTCAGGCCCTGACTGAGTCGTACGCATCCCTGCAATTGTGTCCAGTTTAGACGGTTGCGCGTGCTCCGTCCTCCGTAACGACAGGGCCAGCATAGCCCGAATCCATTGAGGCCAATAATGACCGAGCGCAAGAACGAGATACGTCCGGGTAAATACCGACACTACAAGGGCAAGGATTACGAAGTCATCGGCGTTGCCCGGCACAGCGAGACCGAAGAGCAGATGGTGGTCTACCGCTGCCTTTACGGTGACTACAGCCTCTGGGTGCGCCCTCTGTCCATGTTCCGGGAAACCGTGGAAGTTGCCGGCGAACAGGTGCCCCGCTTTGCCCGCCTTGATGAAGCCTGACCGTTACACAACCGCTTTGACTACCGCGACCATTTCCTGCACATTACCGCGCTTTTCATGATGCCGGCCCCCACAAGGGGCCGGGACAACCGTTAATTCCTACCCGGAGTTTTGCCATGAATGCCGTCGTTGCCGCGGTCGCGATTATGCTCGTCCTGAGTTTGTGCCGCATCCACGTTGTTGTTGCCCTGATCATCGGTGCCGTATCCGGTGGCCTGATTGCAGGAATGTCCCTGGAAGCCACCATCGAAGCCTTCAATAGCGGCCTCGGCGGCGGTGCCACCGTGGCACTGTCCTACGCCACGCTCGGTGCCTTCGCCGTAGCCATCGGAAAATCCGGCCTCGCTCACGCCCTGGCCGACCGGGCCTTGGCCCTGGTCGGTCGCCAGGAAGAAGGCGCCGCCGTAAACGGCATCCGCTTCCTGATCATCGGCCTGCTGCTGGCCATTGCCATCTCGTCCCAGAACATCCTGCCGATCCACATCGCCTTCATCCCCCTGGTGGTACCACCGCTGCTCTACGTGATGGCCAAACTGAGCATGGATCGCCGCCTGGTGGCCTGCGTGCTGACTTTCGGCCTCATCACCCCCTACATGTTCCTGCCAGTTGGTTTCGGCGGCATCTACCTGAATGAAATCCTGATCGCCAAGATCAACGCCAACGGCGTAGACGCCTCCGGTCTGAGCGTCATGAAAGCCATGGCGCTGCCGGCACTGGGCATGCTGTGCGGCTTGCTGATCGCGGTCTTTTTCAGCTACCGCCGCGGTCGGACCTATAACCTGGAAACCATCACCAAGGCCGAGCGGGTAGACACCAGCTATAGCCCGCGCACCCTGGTTATGGCCTTGCTGGCCATCGTTACCGCCTTCGTGGTGCAGCTCTGGCTGGGCTCCATGATCCTGGGCGCCCTGGCCGGTTTCGTGCTCTTCAACCTGTCCGGTGTGGTGCGCTGGAAAGAAGCCGATGACCTGTTCACTGAAGGTATGAAGATGCTGGCCATGATCGGCTTCATCATGATCGCCGCCTCCGGCTTTGCCGAAGTGATGCGGGAAACCGGAGAAATCGCCAGCCTGGTGGACAGCTCCGTGGGCGTGATCGGCGAGAACAAGGCCATGGCCGCACTGCTGATGCTGGTGGTAGGTCTGCTGATTACCATGGGTATCGGCTCGTCCTTCTCCACTATCCCCATCATCGCGGCCTTATACGTGCCCCTGGCCCTGCAACTCGGCTTCAGCCCGCTGGCCATCGTGGCCCTGGTCGGCACCGCCGGCGCTCTGGGCGATGCCGGTTCCCCGGCCTCCGACTCCACCCTCGGCCCCACCGCCGGCCTGAACGCCGACGGCCAGCACAACCACATCTGGGATACCGTGGTGCCGACGTTCCTGCACTACAATTTGCCGTTGCTTGGCTTTGGGTGGTTGGCGGCTATGGTTCTCTGAGCTTGGAGTTTGCCGTCCCTTGTAGCCTTCGTGTTGAGGGGAATTGCGAGGGGGCCGGATTATTTTTCCCTTGGAAATGGCAACTCGCTGCGCTCAGACATCAATTTCCGGCGGGAAAAATAATCCGGCCCCCTCACATAAGAACTCACGGATATCGCTGAAAAGATCTTGTTCTGAAGAAATATCTTTTGAGTCAGGTAGAGAGGGTGTGGGTGTGCTTTTCTGGCGGGGAAAAGATGTCTGAGCGAAGCGAGTTGCTTTTCCCCAGAAGAAAAGCATTCCCATGGCCTCTCCGCCCGCAAACCTGCAGGCTAGGAAGAACAGCTTACTCGTCGTCGGCAGAAGACTTGAAGAACACGACTTGCTTGACCGTGTGATCGTCCTCGTTCTTGCGCTTGTTCACCCGCGTCTCGAGCTCCGGATTGGACGGCTGTTCGGCGTCAGACACCGCATCGGTGAAGCCGCAGGCCACGCACTCGCGAACCTGGTCATCGTCGTCGGTGGTGAACATCATGATCTTGTCCATCTCCGCGCAGCGGGGACAGACGGCGCCGGCGATAAAACGTTTTGGACTCGCCATAAAAATACTCCCGTTTGGAACAACCGGCAGCCTTTACGACTGCCGGCTCAAATTGGGTCAGGCCGCTTCGTCCGTGATCCCTGTTTGCTTCAAGAGCGCATCCACCTGTGGTTCACGACCCCGGAAAGCCTTGAAGAGCTCCATCGGCTCCTTTGAGCCGCCTTTTTCCAGAATATTGTGAAGGAAGGCCTTGCCGATTTCCGGGTCGAAGATGCCTTTCTCCTCGAACAGGGAGAAGGCATCGGCCGCCAGCACTTCCGCCCACTTGTAGCTGTAGTAGCCAGCCGCATAGCCACCGGCAAAGATGTGCGAGAAGGAGTTGGGGAAGCGGTTGAATTGCGGGGCTTCCACCACGGCAATCTCGCTGCGCACCTTGCGATGCATATCCAGCGGGTTGGTAGGCGCTTCGTCGGTGAATTCCGCGTGCAGACGGAAGTCGAACAGGGAGAATTCGAGCTGGCGCACCATGCCCATGCCGGACTGGAAGTTCTTGGCCGCCAGCAGTTTCTGCAGCAGATCCTCAGGAAGCGGTTCACCGGTCTCGTGATGCGAGGCGATCAGCCCCAACGATTCCGGATTCCAGCACCAGTTTTCCAGGAACTGGCTGGGCAGTTCCACCGCATCCCAGGCCACACCGTTGATACCCGAGACGTCCAGCACATCGACCTGGGTCAGCATGAGATGCAGGCCGTGGCCGAATTCGTGAAACAGGGTGGTCACTTCGTCGTGGGTCAGCAGCGACGGCTTGCCATTCACCGGCGGGGTGAAGTTGCAGGTCAGGAAGGCTACCGGCAACTGGAGCTGGCCACGCAGGTTGCGCCAGCGCACACGGCAATCGGCCATCCAGGCACCGCCACGCTTGCCCTGGCGGGCATAGAGGTCGAGATAGAACCAGGCCAGGGGCTCACCGTTGCGGCTGATGCAATACGCCGTGGCATCCTCGTGCCAGGTTTCAACCTCGGGCTTCGCTTCAATCTGTACGTCGAACAGCTTCTCTGCCACACGGAAGAGTCCGGGCACCACCTTGTTCACCGGGAACCAGGGGCGCAGGGTTTCCGGCGAGATGTCGTAGCGCTTCTGGCGAAGCTTTTCGCTGTAATAGCCGATATCCCAGGCCTGCAATTCCTCGGCGCCGTACTCGTCTTTCGCGAACGCCTTGAGCTCGGCAAATTCTTTCTCGGCCTGGGGCTTGGACTTGGCCGCCAGTTGGTTCAGGAAGTCCAGCACTTCGTCGCTGCTGCGGGCCATCTTGGTGGCCAGGGAGCGCTCGGCGTAGTTGTCAAAGCCCAGCAGCTTGGCCTGGGCGTGGCGGCGTTTGAGGATTTCCGCCATCACCGGGGTATTGTCCCACTGGCCGGCATCCGGGCCTTGGTCGGAGGCGCGGGTCACAAAGGCCTCATAGACTTCCCGACGCAGATCCCGGTTGTCGCAGTAGGTCATGACCGGGAAGAAACTGGGAAAATCCAGGGTAATGACATAGCCGTCCAGGTCTTTCTGGCGGGCGGCCTGCTTGGCGCTTTCAATAGCGGTCTCGGGGACGCCAGCGAGTTCATCGACGTCGGTGATATGTTTGAACCAGTGCTGGGTAGCATCCAGCACGTTATCGCTGAACTTGTTGGACAGCTCGGACAGCTCCCGGGACAACTCGGCGTACTGCTTTTTCTTGTCTTCCGGCAGGTCCACACCGCCCAGGTGAAAGTCCCGGAGCGTGTTCTGCACGGACTTGCGCTGGGCCTCGTTCAGGTTCTTGAAATCGTCCCGATTGGCCAGCTTCTTGTAGGCGTCACACAGGGCTGCGTTCTGGCTCACCTCGGTGCTGTATTCGGTGAGTTTCTCCAGGCAGTTCTTGTACACCTTCCGCAGCTCGTCGTTGTTCATCACGCCGTTCAGGTGCGAAATCACCGACCATGCGTTGCTCAGCTTGTCATCCAGCGCCTGCATCGGCTGCGCCAGGGTTTCCCAGGTGGGATCGTCCTGGTCTGCGATTTGGCTGATTTTCATCCGGTTTTCACTGAGAATCTGGTCGATTGCCGTTTCCATGTGTTCGGTGCGGACATGGTCAAATTTCGGCAACAGGTCGTCAGTCAGTAACGGGTTATTCATAGGTCCCCTTCTCAGTTCGTCGAATCTTGGGTAGTTTGGTTTCTTAATTCTATGGGGCTGGCACCTGTGGGAGAGGTCCTTCCAAAACACGCTCCTGGCGGCACGTCCATGTGACGCTTGACTGTCGCCATCCATGGCGACAGTCAGTTTTGGAAGGACCTCTCCCACAGGCGCCCCGGGCCTCCGGGTATACGCGTTCAATTTCACTCGAACAGGTACTATGTAATGACGAATATACGTTCACACAAGGGTATCACGCCACATTTTGGGGAACGGGCATGGGTCGATCCAAGTGCCGTGGTGATTGGCGATGTGGAAACCGGCGATGATGTTTCCATCTGGCCGATGACCGTTGTTCGTGGTGATATGCACAAAATCCGTATCGGACATCGGTGCAGCATCCAGGATGGATCGGTTCTGCACATCACCCACGCCAGTGACTACAACCCCGGCGGTTATCCGCTCACGCTTGGCGATGATGTAACGGTGGGCCACAAGGCACTGCTGCACGGCTGCACCATTGGCAACCGGGTTCTGGTCGGCATGGGCTGCATCATCATGGATGGCGCCGTGGTAGAGGACGAAGTGATTGTTGCCGCGGGCTGCCTGGTTCCGCCCGGCAAGACCCTGGAATCCGGGCACCTTTATGTTGGATCACCGTGCAAGAACGCCCGGGCGCTGACGGAAAAGGAGCGGGGCTTTTTCAAGTACACCGCCGCCAACTATGTCCGCCTGAAGAATGAGTATCTTAACGATCAGTAAGCCAGTGGTCTGAAGTCACCGCCGTGGCCGTATCTTTCGGGGTACCTTACATCCCGGAGACCACTGTGGACACACCAGACCAACCGTTTGATCGAGCACTGCTCTACCTGCGCGCGGCAGGCCACGATACCGGTCCTGAAACCCGGGCGCGGTTGCACAGCCTGCTGCAGGTACACGCCACTGAAAACCCGGCCTTGAGCAACGGGCAGTTGCTGGCGCGGATGCCGGAGTGGTTTACCCTGCCCGGGCCATGCCAGGGGCGCCCTCTGCCACCCATTACGCGGGCCAGTATCGGTTACCCTCGTGAATAGCGCCGCGTGCTGGCGCCCGGTCGCGTTCCGGCGACGCCTTCTGCTTGTTTTCCTGGTGGCCGCTCAAACCCTGGCCGGCGTCTATTTGTTTGCCCAGACAGTGCCGGAGCAGGCGAATGGCGGAACGACTGCCACGTTGCTGGCCGTCTTCGGGCTCCTCTTTGCGTGGATAGGCGTGGGCTTCTGGACCGCCGTTTTTGGCTTTTTTGCGCTCCGCTTTGGCGGCGACCCCTGGAGCCTGTCCAGCCGCGTTGGGCAGCCTACGCCCGAAGAAGCAACGGTCGCACCTACCGCCGTCGTGATGCCCGTTTGCAATGAACCCGTGCAGCGCACCCTCGGCGGTCTGAAAGCAATCATCCGCGATCTCGAACGAACGGGACAGCAGGAATCCGTTGATTTCTATGTGCTCTCGGACAGCCGGGACCCGGAAATCTGGCTCGAGGAACAGGCCACCTGCGACCGGATACGCACAGAGCTGGCGCCCGGCCAGCAATTGTTTTACCGGCGACGCAACATCAATCTGAACTACAAGAGCGGCAATATCGCCGATTTCCTGCGTCGATGGGGCCGGCGCTACCGCTACATGGTGGTTCTGGATGCCGACAGCCTGCTCAGTGCCCATTGCATTACCCGCCTGATACAGCTCATGGAAGCCCGGCCCGAAGCGGGGATTATTCAGACCACACCCCGCCTTGCCCGGGCAGAAACCCGATTTGCGCGTCTGCAACAGTTCGCCAACCGCTGTTATGGCAGGCTTTACGGTTCCGGACTGGCCGCCATTCAGCTGGGAGAGGCCACCTATTGGGGCCACAATGCAATCATCCGGGTAGCGCCGTTCATGACCCACTGTGGTCTTCGCAAGCTTCGCGGGCCCGGTCTGTTCCGGGGGCCGGTACTCAGCCATGATTTTATCGAAGCGGCACTGATGGGACGGGCCGGCTACGAGGTCTGGCTGGAACCTGCCATCGCCGGCAGTTTTGAGGAATCACCGCCGACTCTCGAGGATGACCTGATCCGGGACCGGCGCTGGTGCCGTGGCAACCTCCAGCATCTTTGGTTACTGGCAACCCTGGGGAAGATCCGGCTCGCCCATCGGATGGCCCTGGCAACCGGAATTTTCTCGTACCTGGCCTCTCCGCTCTGGCTGGTTTTCCTGGGCTTGTCCGGCTATGTGGCGCTGGCCGATTCGACGCCGGCTTTGCCGGGCGTGATGGCTACCACGGACACAGGCTCTGGTCCGGGCTTTCTGCTGGTCCTGGTGACTTCGGTGCTGCTGTTCGGCCCCCGGCTGCTTGCGATAACGGACCACGCGCTGGCAAAGCGGACTTCCAGGTTTGGCGGGCTGCTCAGGCTCTCGGGGAACACGCTGATGGAGACGCTCGCAGCACTGGCGCTGGCCCCCATCCGGATGTTGATTCACACCTTCCATGTTGGGGGCGCGCTGTCGAATCTCAGAGTTGGCTGGCAGGGACAGAACCGGTCCGGCGGTGCCAAGCCGGGGCTCAGCCTTCGGCACTTTGCCCTCCTGCTGGCTTCCGCCGTTGCGGCGCTCAGCCTGATCCAATGGCACGCGCCGTCGCTGACACCCTGGGCCCTGCCCGTATTGGCACCGGTATTGTTTTCACCTGCTCTGGCCTGGTGGCTGAGCCGAAAACCGGGGGAAGGGCAATGGTTGGCTGTGCCCGAAGATTACCGGACAACGAGGGTGATTGATCTTGCCGGTCCCGCACCTATGGGTCATCGGACACCGGGCGGCCTGGACTGGTTCGAACAGATGGTTCTGTCTCCCGTTTCCGCCCGGGACCACAGGCGAAGTGCCTCGCCATTACGGGGCAAGAAAGCGCGGGCCCTGGCGTCTCTGGTGGATCGCTGCGCCACGGAAGGAAAGCAGGGCCTGACTCACCGGGAGCTCAGCCTGATCTGCAAACATCCGGAGGCGTTAGCCGCCCTGCATTGGCGCGTCTGGCATGCCTCCCACGAATCACCCTGGCGGGAAACACTGACTCGTATGGCACAATCGGTTGAGGGAGACTCGCCGATACCGGCGCCCCTGCCCCGTCGGCAGGAACAGATCGCCTGGGTTGAGGTCGCGTCGTGATACTGGTCTGGCTTTTTCTGCTGAACGGGTTGTTCCTGTTTCCATCTCTGGCATTGCCGGGTAACACCCCCTGGCTTTCTCTGGAGGCCCTGGTCCTGTGGGCCATCATTTGCGGGCTCAGGGATCCCCAGCGGAGATACCGCGTCGCTCGTTTGCTGGCCGTCGCCTACGCGTTTCTGTTCCTGCTTGTTCTGGCAGATGCCCTGGTTCGGGAGAGTCTTGGCCGAGGCCTGAACCTGTATCTTGAAGTTGGCCTGTTGGATGCGGCCTGGAATCTGCTCAACACAAACCTGGGAGCGGTTCTGGCGATTGCAGCCCTCACCGCTCTGCTGGGTTTGCTTGCAGGCGTGGGCTGGCTGTTTCGCCATGGCCTGGAACGGCTGGCGCACCACTCGCCGGCACACTTGGGCAAACCGCTCTGGTTTGTGGCTGGCCTGTTTCTGGCCGGGGCCATCACGCCCTGGATTGGCAGCCCGGCGCTGGCCTTCGTTGCCAATCAGGCCTCCCTGATCACTCACACTCACCAGACAACCCGCGACTTTGCCAACGAATTGAGTGCGCAGCCAGGGCGGGAAGGCCGGGCAACGCCCCTGCCAAGGCTGGCACATACCGATGTCATTCTGGGTTTTATCGAATCCTACGGGGTGTCGACGGTCACGGACGAGCGCTACCGGTCACTCGTCAATCCGGGCCTTGAGGCCCTGGGCCGGTCCCTTGATGCGGCCGGGCTATCGGTGGTGACTGGCCGGCTGCAATCACCCATCCAGGGTGGCCAGTCCTGGCTTGGTCATCTATCCGTGTTGAGTGGCCAGTGGATCCACAACCAGCTTGCCTACGAAACCCTCCTCAGCTCCGGCTACGCCACGCTGATCGATGACTTCCGCAGCACAGGGCACAGCACTGTCGCCGTGATGCCGGCTATCACCCAGGCCTGGCCCGAGGGCCGGCTGTTCCGCTACGACCGGATTTACGATCACGATGATCTGGGTTACCAGGGGCCACCATTCAACTGGGTCACCATGCCCGACCAGTACACCTGGCACCGGTTTCAGGACATTCGCGATGCGAATGAGGGGCCGCTCTTTGCCGAGCTGGCGCTGATCAGCAGCCACGCTCCCTGGGTGCCGATCCTGCCGGTGCTCGATGACTGGCAAAGCATCGGCAACGGTGAAGTGTTCCGGCGCTGGGAGGGTGCTGGCGAGGCGCCGGTTTCGCTGTGGCGCGATCCGGACCGGGTCAGGGAACATTACGGTCAGGCGATTGCCTATGCCCTGGAAGTTGCCGGGGGCTTCGCCGCCCACTACCTGCGCCAGGACGCCCTGATGATCATTCTGGGTGATCATCAGCCGGCGCCACTTATCACCGGCGAGGAGGCCAGCCGGGATGTGGTCGTTCATGTCATCAGTGCCAACCCATCGCTGGTGGAACCTTTCCTGTCCGGCGAGCTCCCGGGTTTCCAATCCGGTATCCGGCCCGATCCGGAGACGGCTGGCGCCACCATGAGCCAATTCCGTCCGTTTTTACACCGGCATTTCGGGGAACTCTGAAGCCAATTTGACCCTGATCAAAATTCGACCAACCCCACCCTTGAAAACATTTTCGCTGCACCTACATTCGGAATTAGCAGAGGTTCACGGATAGCCATCCGGCAGGCGCCACCGGCATGGAGCAGTTCCGCGATCGAAGCTGATGCTCAACTATTCAGATTCGTTTCGTTTGAAAAGGAGGGATGCTTTATGAGCAATCTTACCCGCTGGAATCCGGTCAATGAGTTCGAAGACCTGATGAACCGCTACAACCGCATGTTTGGCCTGGCCCGCTCAGGCGGCGAGCGCGAAGGTAAAGACGTATTCAGCCGCAGCGACTGGGCGCCGGCCGTAGACATCAAAGAAACTCCTGAGGCCTTCACCATCGAGGCAGAGTTGCCGGGTATGTCCAAGGAAGACGTAAAGGTAACGGTACACGAGGGCGTTCTGAGCATTCAGGGCGAACGCAAGAGTGAAGATGAATCCAAGGACAAGAAGCATCACCGGATCGAACGATTCTACGGGAGCTTCCTTCGCCGCTTCACACTGCCGGACAACGTTGACGAAAACAGCGTGAAGGCGAACTTCAAGGACGGCATGCTCACACTGACGCTTCAGAAAGCCGAGCCGAAAGAGCCCAAGGCCATTGAAGTTGACGTGCAGTAAACGCCATTGTTCTCAAACCAGATGAAGCGGCCGCGCTGGGCTCAGTTGCCCGCCGCGGCCGTTTTCTTGGCGCCGGCGTTCTCCAGCGCCCGGGCATAATCGACACTGCGGCGATGACGGGAAATCAGGTCAAGAATGGTTTCCCCGTCTGGGCCTGCGGCATTCAGATCCCGACCCTCGGCAACAAAAAAGCCGATAAAGCGCTCGAAATCTTCGGCCCGCATCGCCTGATAGGCTTTCAACAGGGCGTTGAAGTCAGGGTTCTCGGCAGCATCCCAGGGCTGGATAGCCAGAAAACTTCTGACCCGCTCATCACTCCACTCTTCGCCAATCACTTTTGGCTTGTCCGGTCCACTCATGGTTACCCTCTCGCTCCGCTGTGCCAGTCAATAAACGGCGGACAGTATAAAGCCCTGAAAGCACGACAGTTATATGGATTACGAATGAGAAGCTTCACGCCGGATATAAGACTCAGGGCATGATTTCGACCGGAAGGTCGCCGGTCGGGACGTCATCGTTGCACTCGGGATTACGAATCGCGATCTCCACCCGACGGTTAAGGGCCCGGTTCTCTGGCGAATCGTTAGGCGCCAGAGGATTGGTCTCGGCTCGACCGGCCGCCACCACGCGGTCGGCGGGTACCTGGCGGTTCATCACCAGCTCGTGCACGACGGACACGGCTCGGGCCGCCGAAAGATCCCAGTTCGAACGGTAGCGGTCACTGGAGATGGGCCGGTCATCGGTGTAGCCGGACACCAGGACATCTCCGGTACAGGCGGACAGCACATTGACCACCCGTTCGATGATCGGAATCATCTCGGGCTTTATGGCGGCCTCACCGGATCGAAAGGTGGCTTCCTCGGAAAAGCGGATCACCACCTGGTTCTGGTCGTAATTGACACTCAGGGCTTCCGACGCGACTTCCGATTCCAGCTCCCGGATCATCCGGCTGGCCAGATCAATCACGCCGCCGGGGATCTGGGTGGGCGCGACACCCTCGGCGCGCTCATCAATAAACTCGGGCTCCCTGGTCTGGGATTCCGTTGGCTCCGGGAGGGAGACCGTCTCGGATTCAATCATGGTCAGCGGGGAACCACCGATATCATCGGCCAGGACATTACTGGAGCCAAAAGCGACCGCCATGGAATTGGCCATGGCCCGGTACTTCTCCACGTCCATCTCGGCAAACGAAAGCAGGAGTATGAAAAAGGTCAGCAGCAGGGTGGCCAGATCGGCAAATGTGACGATCCAGGCCGGCGTCTGGTTCTGCAAACGCTTCCTGTTTTTCTTATGGACCAGTTCCAAACCCTCAGGCCTCCCGCTCCGGCGCCAGGCCGGTGCGCTGCTCCGGGTGAACAAACGACGACAGCAGTTCGGTCATTACCCGGGGATTCTCACCGCGCATGATGTTCTTGATGGACGTGATGATCAGCACCTGGTTCCGGGCCTCGTCCTCGGCTTTCAGCTGTAGCTTGTCGGCCAGGGGCAGGGCAACCAGTTGGGCAATAAACGCACCGTACAAGGTGGTAAGCAGGGCGATGGCCATGGCCGGGCCAATGGAGGACGGATCGTCGAGGGTGTTGAGCATCTGCACCAGGCCTACCAGGGTGCCCAGCATGCCAATGGCCGGAGCCGATTCGCCGATGCCCCGGAACACCCGCTCGGCCACTTCGTACCGTTCGGCGGTCTGCTGGGTTTCCTGGGCCAGCGCCTCCTCCACCAGTTCCGGCGGGTGGCCGTCGACACACAGATTGATGGCCTTCTGGAGGAACTCGTTGTCAGTCTGGTGGTTTTCCAGGCCCAGAATGCCCTCCTTACGCACCACCATGGCCAGCGAACCCACTTCCCGGATCAACTCCGTCGGCCGCGCCATACGGTCGGTGAACGCCGCCGACATGGCCAGGCGGAAGGCGCTCATGACTGACGCCATTCGGAATTTGATCAGGGTAACGGCGAAGGTTCCGCCCAGCACAATGGCAAGCCCCGGAAGGTTCAGGAACGTCAGGAAAGAGGCATTGGCGAGCATCGCCATGATGACGATCAGGACACCTGCCACTAGCCCTACAAGGGTAAGAATATCCATCAAAAATCCCTACGGAAGTTGACCCTGAGCATAGCCCAATCCGGGGGCAGCGGCTCAGTCGTTACGCAATTCCTCAATGACGGGGCCGGTGGCAGGGTTCACGCCGCGCCAGATACGGAAGGATTCCGCCGCCTGCTCCACCAGCATACCAAGCCCGTCATGAACGTTCTGTGCACCCTGTTCCAGCGCCCACTGATTGAACGTCGTGGTTTGCAGAGAATACATCATGTCGTAGACCACCGTTTGCTCTCCGAGTACCTCCGGTGACAGCGGTGGCAGATCGCCCTGGAGGCTGGCACTGGTACCGTTGATGATCACGTCAAAAGGCTCCCGGGGCTGTTCGAATCCGCAGGCAGAAAGCGCGGTCTCGCCCGCCACGGGTTTAAACAGGTTAACCAGCGCGTCAGCCTTGGAAACCGTCCGGTTGGCAATGGTAATGGCGGCAGGATGCTCCGCCAGGATCGGCCCCAGAACACCACGAACCGCGCCACCGGCCCCCAGCACCAGGATGCGTGCCTGCCCAAGGACAACACCGTGGTTCACAACCAGGTCTCGCACAATACCGCACCCGTCAGTGTTGTCAGCGGTGAGCCGGCCCTCGTCATCGAGATACAGGGTATTGGCGGCCCCGGCATTCTCGGCCCGCTCGGTACGACGGTCCGCCAGCTTCCAGGCGTCCTCCTTGAAGGGCACGGTTACGTTCAGGCCCTTGCCACCCCGTTCAAAGAATTGCCTCACCGTGCCGGCAAAATCATCCAGTGGCGCCTGGATGGCCGTGTACTCAACCGGCTCACCGGTCTCGCTGGCAAACAGGCTGTGGATCCTCGGCGATTTGCTGTGGCTGATGGGGTTGCCAACTACCGCGTAGAGATCGTTAGTCATCTTGGGTCTCCAACCAGTTCCGCCCGGTCAGGAAATAGTCTGTCAGCCGGGCTTCTTCCGAACCGGGCTCGGCGGTCCGGTTGTAGTCCCAGCGCACCAGCGGCGGCAGGGACATCAGTATGGATTCGGTGCGACCGCCGGATTGCAGGCCAAACAGGGTGCCGCGGTCATAGACCAGGTTGAATTCCACGTAGCGCCCCCGGCGGTAGAGCTGGAAATCCCGCTCACGGTCACCAAACGGATGATCCATTCGGCGCCGGACGATCGGCTCATAGGCGTCTATGTAGCTATCGCCCACCGCTTTCATCAGGCCGAAATCCTGCTCGAAGTCGCCGGTGTTGTGGTCATCAAAAAACAGACCACCAACACCCCGGGGTTCATCCCGGTGTTTCAGATAAAAGTAATCATCGCACCAGTCCTTGAAGCGCTTGTAGGTGCCCTCTCCGAACGGCTCGCAGGCATCGCGGGCTGTCCGGTGCCAGTGCACACAGTCTTCCTCAAAACCGTAGTAAGGCGTCAGGTCGTAGCCGCCGCCAAACCAGTAAACCGGCTCGCTGTTCTGCGGCGTGGCAATAAAAACCGCACGTTGGCGTGGGAGGTCGGCACATAGGGGTTGTTGGGGTGGATCACCAGTGACACACCCATGGCCTGCCAGGGTGCACCGGCCAGATGGGGACGATGAGCGGTGGCCGAAGCTGGCATGGTATCGCCCATGACGTGAGAGAAATTAACACCACCTTTCTCGAACACCCGGCCTTCGGTGATCACCCGGCTGACGCCACCACCACCTTCGGGCCGGTCCCAGGCATCCTTGATGAACGATGCGCCATCATCGAGGGCCTCCAGACGGTTGCAGATGGACTCCTGCAGGCCCAGCAGATACTGCTTGACCGCCTGGCTGTCGGGTTGCTTTGCCATAAACGCTCCTAACGAAGTTGCTGACCGCTGACAATATCAATAATACGGCTGGGTTTGCGATTACCGCCCAGTGCTCCCGGAACGATCCAGTCCAACTGATCGCCAAAATACCCGCGCACCTGCCAGATATGGCGGGCAGGCTGTCGCCCGGCCGGATTACAGGACGTGGAGACCAGGGGCATGCCCGTCGCTTCACAGAGCGCCCGCACCACCGGGTGCTCGCTGACCCGAACCGCGATGGAACTGTGCTTCCCGCGCACCCATTCCGGCACCTGTCGCTCCGGGTCTGGCAGCAGACAGGTCACGGGGCCGGGCCAGTGCCGCTCAGCCTCGGCCCGGAGCAGAGGGGGAAGGGGATCCAGCAGGAAGCGGACCTGGTCAAGGGAAGAAGCCACCAGAATCACGCCTTTCTCGACTGGGCGCTGCTTCAGCTCCAGAACCTTCTCCACCGCTTCCTGGTCCCAGGGATCACAACCCAGCCCCCAGACAGCCTCGGTGGGATAGGCAATAACGCCGCCTCCGAGAACCGTGCGGCGAGCGCAGTGCAATTGCCAGTCAGATAGGGGGTGGGAATGGGCCATACTGCTTGTGTCAGACGTTGATCCGGTTAGATGATCACACGGGGTTCAGGCGATTTTCTGAAAGCCTCCCGGTGCCGAGCTGACCAGCCCCTGCAACTCCAGAAGCAACAGGGACTGCATAAGCTGATCGGCAGGAAGGCCGGTTGCTGAACTCAGTGCATCGGTTGACTGTGGATCATACCCTAAAGCCTCAAACACCGCGATTTCACGGCCGTCGAGGCCGGCCAGCGGGCCCTTGCCTCCGGGCTTCGGCTCCGGGGTGCCAGCCGCTTCGTTTGCCAGCGGCGGGGACCACCAGGCACCAAGCTCCTCCAGGATATCCTCCACCGTTTCCACCAGGCGGGCACCCTGTTTGATCAGGTGATGACACCCCCGGGCAACAGGGCTGTGCACCGAGCCGGGAATGGCGAATACTTCCCGCCCCTGCTCCAGCGCCATCCTCGCGGTAATCAGGGAGCCACTGCGCAGGCCCGCCTCGACCACCAGCACGCCACGGCTCAGGCCACTTATAATCCGGTTGCGTTGGGGAAAGTGCGCGGCTCTTGCCGGCGTGCCAGGAGGATACTCGGAAATCATCAGTCCGTCGGCAACGACTCGCTCACCCAGGCGGCGATGCTGGTGAGGGTAGACGCGGTCGAGGCCACAGCCAATCACCGCGACGGTGGGATACCCCGCATCCAGTGCCCCCGCATGGGCAGCGCCATCGACCCCCAGCGCCAGACCGCTGGTCACCATCAGATCGCGGGCGCTCAGTTCGGCGGCAAAACGCCGGGCATGATCCAGACCGGCGGGCGTAGCCTTGCGGCTACCGATGATACCGATCTGGTCCCGTGCCAGGAGCTCCGTATCACCTCGGGTGAAGAGCACCAGGGGCGCGTCGTGAATGTGCCGGAGCTGCTCGGGGTAGTGGGTATCTTCCCAGGTCAGAATACCGACGGCATGCTTCTGACAATCGTGCAGGATGGTCCGCACCTCACGAATCGCCGGATGCGCATCATCCTGCTTTTGCCAGGCCTGGATTGCGGCCATGGCGTCTGCAGTCATGCCCACGGCCCGCAGGGTAGCAGCATTCATGGAAAGCATTTGGGGCAAATCAGGAAATTCAGTCAGCAGTTCACGCCGACGGGTACGGCCGAGGCCGGGCAGGCAAGTCAGGAACAGCCATTGGGCTGTGGCAGAGGAAAACACGGCATCATCCTTGAAACAGCGAGGCCGGACCTTCCTGGTCCAGCCATTGCGTCTATCGGTAGTCAGTCAATCAGGGGTTGGTAACCTTGTCACCCACCGTCAACACGCGGCTGGCCTGCAGCACCAGACCGTAGCTCATTTTTTCGTAGGCCTGGAACACCATCAACAACCCGGCACGCTCGGAGGGCAGCTCGATGGTTTCTCCGGTCACCGGATCGCGAACCAGGTTGCCGCTTTTCAGTACGGCCATCACGTTGCCAGCTTCCAGACCTTCCCGGGTGCCGCGGTTTATGGCAACCACATCAAACTGACCGATCTGGCTCACACCACCGTCAACCGAGATCATCTGCCCTTCAATATCCTGGTCGGGAGCACTTGGCACGAAGCTGGTGGTCAGACGGCGGTCTTCACTCACCATCAGTCGGTCACCAATGCGAACTTCTTCGCTGGAGCTGGTCAGGTTTACGGTCAACACATCGCCGTTTTCCCGGGCGACATCACCACGGGCAATACTGCGCGCCTCAAGACCGAGGAACTCGCCAGTATCCGGATCCCGGAATTCCTTGCTGCGACGGAATACACCCACCTTGTCTGCAGGCTTTTCTCCGCGAGCATACAGCTTGTCGCCGGCACCGGTGATAATCCGGCCGTCTTCACCTTCGAGAACATACGGAGCACCGTTGATTTCTTCCGGGCTGACAATACGGGTGTCCGTCAGGAAACTGCCAATGGCATCAAGCGGGATCGCCGGGATGGGCGTATCGATGGGCTCGGAACGTACCTTGGGCGACAGCTTTACGACATCGTTGCTGGCAACCTTCGTAATACGGGGCTTGCCATCAATATAAACCAGGGCAAGGCGATCACCGGGATAAATCAGGTGAGGGTTGGCGACCTGCGGGTTTACATGCCATATTTCCGGCCAGTACCAGGGGTTGTTCAGAAAACGGGCCGAAATGTCCCAGAGGGTGTCACCCTTAACTACGGTGTAACGCTCGGGATGATCGGACCGCAGCTCCGGTGCAGCATGAGCCCAGGAGGTTATAAGCAGCGTAGTTGCTGCCAGAGCGTACAGCAGTTTCCTCATTGTGTAAGTCCTTGATCGCGTGCCTTGATTCTTTGCATTCTGTTGGGATGCAGTCAGTTACCTGCAGCTTATTACGTTGTTATTCCAGTTACTATAGAAGAAGTCTCGCAAATTGTGATGTTATCTTTTGTTCTTCCAGTAAATTCTATCCCGTCGTTGAAAGATTTTAACTATTAACTGATCAGTTTGTACTCAATCGACGAATTGTTGGATAATACTCGTATAAAGCTTGAGAACCCCTCCAGCCGTTGAAAGCTGGGGCCTTGCCCCGATAATAGTAGAGGCAAGGTGAAAATTTGCGCAGTACGCTGTCGCATTTCGGAGATCAGTTTCACACTGTTACAAAGAGCAGCAAAGTCAAAAGGCATGCCGGCACAATACCGCGGGCATCCCGACATACAGGCTAAAAGACCGACCTATGATACTAGAGATTCTCGAATACCCGGATCCCCGTCTACGCACCATTGCCAAACCGGTAGAAGAGGTGACAGACGCCGACCGCAAGCTGATCGACGACATGTTCGAGACCATGTACGATGCGCCCGGCATTGGCCTTGCGGCCACCCAGGTGAATGTGCACAAACAGATCATCGTTATGGATCTGTCCGAGGACAAGAGCGAGCCGCGGGTGTTCATCAATCCCGAGGTGGAAGTGCTGGACGGCGAACGGGAAGCCATGCAGGAAGGTTGCCTGTCTGTGCCCGGTTTCTACGAAGACGTTGAGCGGATCGAACACTGCATGATCCGTGCAATGGACCGGGACGGCAAACCGTTTGAACTGGAAGCGAAAGGCCTGTTGGCTGTCTGTATCCAGCATGAGATGGATCACCTGAACGGCAGGTTGTTCGTTGACTACCTCAGCTCTCTCAAGCGGAACCGCATTCGCAAAAAGCTGGAGAAGCAGCACAAGAAAAGTGCCTGATCAGGCTTTGGCCTAGCCCAAAACCAGACACTATTCCGGACCGGGTCATGACCCGGTCTTTTCGTATACAACGGAACAGAGATCACTACACCGTGCGACTTGTTTTTGCTGGTACACCGGATTTTGCGGCAACCGCGCTCCGCGCCCTTATTGCAGCCGGCCACACCATTGTTGGCGTTTACTCCCAGCCGGATCGTCCCGCCGGCCGTGGCCGGAAGCTGCAGCCCAGCCCGGTCAAGCAGGTGGCGCTGGACCACGGGATCCAGGTCTTCCAGCCCGAAACACTGAAAACGCCCGACGCCCAGAAACAATTGGCCGATCTGAATCCGGACGTGATGATTGTCGCGGCCTACGGTCTGATCCTGCCGAAGGCGGTCCTGGACATTCCAACCCACGGCTGCCTGAACATCCACGCCTCGCTGCTGCCGCGCTGGCGCGGCGCCGCACCTATTCAGCGGGCCATAGCGGCAGGCGATGCGGAAACCGGCATCACCATCATGCAGATGGACGAGGGCCTGGATACCGGCGCCATGCTGTTGAAATCCCTGACCACCATCGAGGACAACGACACCGGCGGCAGTCTCCATGACCGCCTGGCTGAACTGGGTGGCCAGGCCATCATCAAGGCCCTGGAGCTTCTTAAGAAGGGCGAACTCACCGGGGAACCCCAGAACGACCAGCTGGCCTGCTACGCCAGCAAACTGAGCAAGACCGAAGGCCATATTGACTGGGCCGCAGATGCCACAGCGATTGAACGGCTGGTTCGCGCCTTTAACCCCTGGCCCGGAACCTACACCGATCTGGGTGACCAACGTATCCGGATTCACGAAGCCCAGGCCCTGGTTACCGCCAGCGACGCTTTCCCCGGCACCGTAGTACAACGGGACCGGGACGGGATCGACATTGCCTGCGGCAACGGCACCCTGCGCATCACCCGTCTCCAGCTGCCGGGCTCCCGCGCCCAAAGCGTGAACGACCTGATCAATGGCGGCAAGGAACTGCTCATGCCCGGCCAGGAGCTGCGCTGAGATGGGCGACCGACAACACCCCATGCGCGCCATCGCCGCGGGTGTGATGCTTTCCGTGGAGAATGGCCAGTCCCTGTCCCAGTGCCTGCCGCCCGCACTGAACCGCCTGCCCGCCAATGAACGCCCGGTTCTCCAGGCGCTCTGTTACGGCACCTGCCGCTGGTTTTATCGCCTGGACGGCGAGCTCAACAACCGGCTGAAAAAACCTCTGCGCAAGCCCGACCGCATCATCCATCACCTGATGCTGGTTGCCCTGTTCCAGTTGCGCTTCAGCCAACAGGCCAATTACGCCGTTCTCAATGAAACTGTTGAAGCCTGTCGCGCCCTGGACAAACCCCATCTGACCGGGCTGGTGAATGGTGTCCTCAGGGCCGCGGAGCGGGAAGGCGCACAAGAACCGGCAGACGATGCCGCCAGGTTCAGCCACCCGGTGTGGATGGTGGAAAAGCTCCGCCACAACTGGCCGGAAAACTGGCATCACATTCTCGACGCCAACAATGCCCAGGCCCCCATGACCCTGCGGGTAAATGCCCTCCGTTTTGCCCGGGATGAGTATCTTGGCCTGCTGGCTGAGGCCGGCATCGAGGCAAAGGCAACGCGCTTCGCACCCCACGGCATTCAACTGGCTACTCCGGTTCCTGTCGACCGGCTGCCCTGGTTCGCCGATGGCGCTGTCAGCGTGCAGGATGAGGCCGCGCAATTGTGCACCACCCTGATGGACCTGGCGCCTGGCCAGAGGGTTCTCGATGCCTGTGCCGCTCCCGGCGGCAAAACCTGCGCGATTCTGGAGAGCTGTGGCGAGCTGGCAGAAGTGGTCGCCATCGACGAATCCGCTGATCGCCTGCCCAGGGTTCAGGAGAATCTGGACCGACTTGATCTCAACGCCACCCTGAAACAGGCGGATGCCGCTGCGACCGACCAATGGTGGGACGGCGAGGCATTCGATCGCATTCTGCTGGACGTGCCCTGCAGCGCCAGCGGCGTGATTCGCCGCCACCCTGATATCAAGTTATTGCGCCGTGAATCGGACATTACCCCCCTGGCGGCCATACAGCTCGGGTTGCTGGACGCAATGTGGGCTATCCTGAAACCCGGAGGCCGGCTGGTGTATGCCACCTGCTCGGTGTTCCCGCAGGAAAACCACCGTATAATTCAGCGGTTTTGCAAGCAGCAGACCGATGCCATTCTCGTTGAGCCGGAGGCTCAATGGGGACGCGATATGGGTGCGGGGCGGCAACTGCTCCCGGATCCGGACAGCCATGACGGCTTCTTCTACGCCGTGCTGGAGAAACCCGAACCATGAAAATCCTGATTCTCGGTGCCGGCCAGGTCGGCGGTACACTTGCCGAAAACCTAGCCAACGAAGCCAACGACATCACCATTATCGACAGCGATGGTGCCCGATTGCGCGAATTGCAGGACCGGCTCGACATCCGCACCGTTCAGGGCGCGGCGTCCTATCCCACGGCACTGCGACAGGCCGGGGCCGAAGACGCCGACATGCTGATTGCCGTCACCAACAGTGACGAGACCAATATGGTCGCCTGCCAGGTGGCCAAACTGCTGTACAAGACCCCGACCACCATATGCCGGGTACGAGCCAACGCCTATCTGGCGAAATCCGAACTTTTCTACCAGCGCGACCAGACCAAGGACCTCGACAGCCTGCGGGGTTTTCCCATTGATGTTCTGATCAGCCCCGAACACCTGGTGACCAAACACATCACCCGGTTGATCGAGAACCCCGGCGCCCTCCAGGTACTGGAGTTTTCCAAGGGCCTGACCCGCCTTGTCGCCATCCGTGCCACCAAGGGTGGCCCGCTGGTGGGCCATGAGCTGTCTTACCTGCGCACCCACATGCCCAAGATCGATACCCGGGTGGCGGCCATCTTCCGCAAAGACCGGGCGATCATGCCCGAGGGCAACACGGTGATTGAAGACGGGGACGAGGTGTTCTTCATTGCCGCCGGCGACCACATCAAGTCGGTGATGAGCGAACTCCAACCCCTGGTCAAACCCTACAAGCGCATCTTCATCTGCGGGGGCGGCAATATCGGTCAGCGGCTTGCCCATACCCTCGAGAACCGGTACCAGGTCAAACTGCTGGAGCGGGACCACGAGCGCTGCGTCATGCTCTCGGAGAACCTGCGTAAGACCGTGGTTCTGGAGGGTAACGCCGCCAACAAGGATATCCTGCTGGAAGAGAACATCGAGAGCACCGATGTGTTCTGCGCAGTGACCAACGATGATGAAGCCAACATCATGGCGTCGCTTCTGGCCAAGCGCCTGGGCGCCCGCAAGGTCCTGACCCTGATCAACAATCCGGACTACGTGGATCTGATTCAGGGCGGCGACATCGACGTGGCCATCTCGCCCCAGCAGACCACCATTGGCAGCCTTCTGACCCACGTTCGCCGGGGTGATGTTGTGAACGTTCACTCACTGCGCAGGGGCGCAGCGGAGGCAATCGAAGCGATTGCCCACGGGGATCACAGATCTTCGAAAGTGGTCGGTAAACGGCTTGATGAAATCAACCTGCCAGAAGGCACCACCATCGGCGCCATCGTGCGCCGCAATGAAGTTTTGATCGCCCACGATCACCTCCGGATCCAGCCGGACGACCACGTAATCCTGTTCCTGGTGGACAAAACCCGCATCCGGGATGTGGAAAAACTCTTCCAGGTGGGCCTTACCTTCTTCTGACTTAGAAATACACAGCCAGCACGCGTATAATGCGCCTTTCTTTTTCGGAGCGCCCCGAAGGACAACCGGGGCGCCACACACAGACTGATCAGCAGGCAACCGTCGTGACAGACAAGGCAACGAAACAGACAACTCCGGATATCGGGACCTTCCAGGGCCTTATCCTGGCTCTGCAGAATTTTTGGGCGCAGCATGGCTGCGTGGTCCTCCAGCCACTGGACATGGAAGTGGGTGCCGGCACGTTCCACCCGGCCACCTTCCTGCGTGCCATCGGGCCGGAAACCTGGAACGCCGCCTACGTTCAGCCCAGCCGCCGTCCCACCGACGGCCGTTACGGTGAGAACCCGAACCGCCTGCAGCATTACTACCAGTTCCAGGTGGTTCTGAAGCCATCACCGGACAACATCCAGGAACTGTACCTGGATTCCCTGCGGGCGCTGGGTCTGGACCCGCTGGTTCACGACATCCGGTTTGTGGAAGACAACTGGGAGTCCCCGACGCTGGGCGCCTGGGGTCTGGGCTGGGAAATCTGGCTGAACGGCATGGAAGTGACCCAGTTCACCTACTTCCAGCAGGTTGGCGGCCTGGAATGCTTCCCGGTGACCGGCGAGCTCACCTACGGGCTTGAGCGGATCGCCATGTACCTGCAGGGCGTCGACAGCGTGTACGACCTGGTCTGGACCGAGGGACCGGACGGTGTGGTCACCTACGGTGACGTGTTTCACCAGCAGGAAGTGGAGATGTCCACCTACAACTTCGAGCACGCTGACACCGAGTTCCTGTTTCATAGCTTTGATGTTCACGAGCGGGAGAGCGCACGGCTGATCGAAGCCGGCCTGGCCCTGCCAGCCTATGAACAGGTTCTCAAGGCCTCCCATACTTTTAACCTGCTGGACGCCCGCCACGCCATCTCGGTTACCGAGCGTCAGCGCTTCATCCTGAGGGTTCGCACCCTGGCTCGTGCCGTCGCCCAGGCGTACTTCGACAGCCGTCGCTCGCTTGGCTTCCCGCTCGCCCCCGAGGCGTTGCGCAAGGAAGTCCTTGCCGCCGCTGAGGCCGCCGACGACAAGGCGAAAAGCAAGAAGGGCAAGAAAGCGAAGAAGGCACAGCAGGAACAGGGGAACGCATAACCATGGCAACACAGGATTTTCTGGTCGAACTGGGCACCGAAGAGCTGCCCCCCAAGGCCCTCAAGCCGCTGTCTGACGCCTTCACCCAGGGCATTGCCCGGGGCCTGGAAGAAGCGGGCATCGAATTCGGCAAGGTTGAAGCCTTTGCCGCTCCGCGCCGCCTGGCCGTGCGCATCCGGGATCTGGCTGACTCCCAGCCGGACAAGTCCGTTGAAAAACGTGGCCCTGCCGTCAAGGCAGCGTTCGACGATGCCGGCAATCCGACCCGCGCGCTGACCGGCTTTGCCACCTCTCTGGGCGTAACCCCGGACCAGCTCGACACCCTGGAAACCGACAAGGGTGCCTGGGTGGTCTACCGCACGGTCGAGCAGGGCAAGCCCACCGTAGAGCTGATGCCGGAACTGGTGGAGCAATCCCTGGCCGGCCTGCCGATTCCCAAGCGCATGCGCTGGGGTGCCCATCGCACCGAGTTCGTGCGCCCGGTGCACTGGGTAGTAATGCTGTTCGGGAACAAGGTGATTGAGGCGCCCATCATGGGCCTGACTCCGGGCAACAAGACCCGCGGTCACCGCTTCCATTGCCCGAAATCCCTGATCGTACCTACGCCGAGTGATTACGAAGTCGTCCTCAAGCAGGAAGGCTATGTGATTGCCGATTTCGCCGAGCGCCGGGAACAGATCCGCGCCGGCGTCACCGAGCTGGCCGAGAAGGAAGCCGGTGGCAAGGCCGTCATCGATGAGGACCTGCTGGACGAAGTCACCGCGCTCAACGAGTGGCCAGTGCCGTTGATGGGTCGATTCGAGGAACGGTTCCTCGAGGTTCCGGCGGAGGCCCTGATTTCCTCTATGAAGGAACACCAGAAGTACTTCCACGTGGTGGCCGCCGACGGGGAAATGCTGCCGCTGTTTATCACTGTTGCGAACATCGAAAGCAAGGACCCGTCACAGGTTGTTTCCGGTAACGAGAAAGTGATCCGGCCACGGCTGTCCGATGCCGCGTTTTTCTACGAAACCGACCGGAAGACCAAGCTCGAGGATCGCATCGACGCCCTGAAGCCCATCGTGTTCCAGGAAAAACTGGGCAGCATCTACGACAAGTCTGTGCGCGTTGCCGCACTGGCCAAGAAAATCGCCGACGCCATCGGCAGTGATCCGGCCCTTGCCGAGCGCGCGGCCATGCTGGCGAAGACCGACCTGGTCACCGAAATGGTCCTGGAGTTCACCGACCTGCAGGGCATCATGGGCCAATACTACGCCGCCAATGACGGCGAACCGGAAGACGTGGCCAAGGCACTGAACGAACAGTACATGCCCCGTTTCGCCGGCGACGACTTGCCCACAACCCTGACCGGCTGTGCCATCGCCATCGCGGACCGCCTGGACTCCCTGGTGGGCCTGTTCGGCATCAACCAGCCGCCATCCGGCACACGGGACCCGTTCGCCCTGCGCCGGGCCTCCCTCGGGGTACTGCGCATTATCATCGAGCGCGAACTGCCGCTGGACCTGCAAACCTGCTGCGAGTGGGCCGAAGAGAACTTCAGCGTGCTGACCGAGCAGAACACCGCCAGCACCGTGGTGGACTATATGCTGGAGCGCTTCCGTGCCCACTACGACGAGCAGGGCATTGGCGCCGAGGTCTACCTGGCCGTTCACGCCCGCCGTCCGACCCGCCCGCTGGATTTCGACCGCCGGGTAAAGGCGGTGGAAGCCTTCCGGCAGCTGCCCGAAGCGCAGGCTCTGGCCGGCGCCAATAAGCGGGTTTCTAACATCCTGACCAAACAGGGTGGCGACAGCATCGGCGAAACGGTCGACGCCAGCCTGCTGCAGGACAGCGCCGAAAAGGCCCTCGCCGAGCAGGTCGACCAACAGGCCGCGAAGGTTCTGCCGCTGTTCGAGAACGGCGACTACGCCAGTGCCCTGAGCTCACTGGCCAGCCTACGTGCACCGGTGGACAACTTCTTTGATGAAGTGATGGTCATGGCCGACGACGAGGCGGTAAGGAACAACCGGCTGGCGTTGCTGAACCGCCTGCGCAACCTGTTCCTGCGCGTTGCGGATATCTCCCTGCTGCCCACAGCAGGCTGAGACCGGACCAAGGGGCACGCGCACAGCGATGTTGATCATTCTCGACCGGGACGGGGTCATCAACGAGTACGATGGCAACTACATCTGCTCGGCGGATGAATGGCACCCCATTCCCGGCAGCGTTGAGGCGGTGGCCCGGCTCTGTATTGCCGGCCATCGCATTGCCATCGCCACTAACCAGTCAGGCATCGGCCGCGGCTACTACGACACCGATGAGCTGGATGCCATGCACGAGAAGCTCGAGCAGCTGGTGGAAGCCCAGGGTGGCTGCATTGACTTCATTGCCTACTGCCCCCATCACCCCGACGACCAGTGCTGCTGCCGCAAGCCACTCACCGGCCTGCTGGAGCAGATCCGCGAGCATTTTCATCTCGCCAGCCTTGAAGGGGTCATCATGGTGGGAGACAGCCGCAAGGACCTGGAAGCCGGCCACGCCGAAGGGTGTCGTCCGGTACTGGTGAGAACCGGTAATGGACTGGACACCGAACGCCATCTGGACGCCAGACCCATACCCGGCGCCGATGTCAGTATCTACGATAATCTCAGCAAATTTACGGATGCCCTTTTATCCGCCGAGGGCTGGTAAAACCGAAGCGAATCCGTATAATACCGGCCGTTGATCGGCGTGTGGCGCAGCTTGGTAGCGCACTTCGTTCGGGACGAAGGGGTCGCAGGTTCGAATCCTGCCACGCCGACCATCTTCCCGTTTATTCCCTCTCCGTTTTTCCCCCCTGGCGGTACGCATCAAAAAATCGACTTATCGTCGACGCCGTCAATCACAGCGCTGATTACGTAACTAAAGCAACGGCTCCACAGGCAACAAAGAGAACAGATACACCAATGCCCGTTTGAAAGGGCCGGTATTCGGGTCATGGTAGTGCTCGATCGTTTCTTCACCCGTGAACTCCAGCCATCGGAGATCGCCATCTTCATCCAGCACAACCTCATAAGCCGCCAGCCTGACTTTCTCGGGAAAGGCGGATTCCAGTGCGGTCGCCAGCTCCGGGCTCTTGATCAGAAAACCCAGCTCGGTGTTCAGATTCGCTGAACGGGGGTCGAAATTGAAGGAACCAACGAAAAGCGACTGACCATCTACGGCAAAGGTTTTGGCGTGAAGGCTGGCGGCCGAGCTGCCGGCAATGCCGCCAGGGCTCGACTTGCTGTCTTCATCCTCAGACCTGAATTTGCGCAGCTCGAACAACTCAACGCCCGCCTTTAATAGGGCCTCCCGGTATTTCGCATAGCCTGAATGGACCAGGGCGACGTCGTTGGCTTCCAGGGAGTTGGTGAGAATCCGCACCTGCACACCGGCGCTTTCAAGCTCGCGAAACAGCTCAACGCCACGATTACCGGGAACGAAG
The DNA here is from genome assembly GCF_000166295.1 of Marinobacter adhaerens HP15. Lineage (NCBI taxonomy): Bacteria > Pseudomonadati > Pseudomonadota > Gammaproteobacteria > Pseudomonadales > Marinobacteraceae > Marinobacter > Marinobacter adhaerens. The sequence goes on along the minus strand of NC_017506.1, from coordinate 3,958,135 downwards.
TAGGGCGAAACCAGCGTTACTGTCTTTTCAGGTTCACCCAACGCCAGGGCCAACTGTTGGCTCAATCGACCCTGCTCTCCTTCGAGACCCTGGGCCTTGGCAGGATCGTCGCTCACCATCTCTACCGGCGCCCAGACAAAAGAGACCTCCCGGTCCAGCAATTCTCTGAGAAAATCCGAATTCTGCAAAGCAGCCACGAAGCGCCGGGCTTCAGCATCCTGTTCGACGGAAGCAAGACTTGCTGCCATGGCATCCAGATCCTCATCATCGGCGCCTGCGAGCAACCGATCCACCGGGTACGCGGACTGACTCGCCCAGTAGCGATCAAAATCCCTGGAGACACGCTCCACGACGGGCCCGATCGCCAGAACATCCAGATCCGCGAACAGCGTACCGTTACCCACACCGAAATACTCATCGGCAATGTTGCGGCCGCCAATAATGGAGGCCTGGTTGTCAGCCGTGAATGACTTGTTGTGCATCCGGCGGTTCAGGCGACCAAAGTCCGTCAGAAAGCCCAACGCCCTGGAACTACGAATCACAAACGGATTGAACAGCCGAACCTCGACGTTGTCGTGATGATTTAACGCCGCCAGGAAATCGTCCATGCCGGCGATGCCGTTGTCATCCAGAAGCAGCCGAACCCGAACGCCGCGTTCGGCCGCGCGATACAGCGAGTACAGAAGCAGCTTGCCGGTAATATCCTCGCGCCAGATGTAGTACTGGACATCCAGGGATCTCTCGCTGGCCTCGGCGAGCAAAGCGCGGGCAACGAAAGCGTCCAGTGGATCCTCCAGCGTTGTAATACCACTGAGATCGGGGTGGGCTTCAATCTCTCTGCCAACTGCGCTGCCAAGGCGCGTATCCGCCGTCTGCGCCTGAACGAATGCGACAGACTGTGAGCGGTCTTTCAAAGATGGCAACGCACAACCTGCCAGCAGACCTGTGAGCAGTAGGAGTGCGAGAGGGGCGAAAGTTCGGCTTTCGATCATTTTCAAAGGGGGCCTGCGACTATGGGCACAATCTGAAGCATGCCACAGAGTAAACGCTTTATCAGGACAGAGTAGTAACCCTCACGGTAGAGCGATCTACTGAGAAAGGCCCGTCCTTAATTCGTTAATCCTATTTGTTCTATAGATATAACTTTCTTGGCTAAGAACCTCCTGGCGGGTTATTGTTATTCCGACATCAAGAGGCAACCCGCCTCCACCAGCAAAACCCGACAGGAGATTCATCATGAGTTTATTGCTTGGCTCTACCGCCCCGAACTTCACCATCGACAGCACCGCCGGCCAGATCAACTTCCACGACTGGGCAGGTGATTCCTGGGTATTCTTCTTCAGCCACCCGGCCGACTTCACGCCGGTGTGCACCACTGAAATGGGCCGCACCGCGCAGCTGGCGAAAGAATTCGAAGCCCGCAACGTGAAGCCCCTGGGGCTTTCCACCGATACCGTGGAAGAGCACGTAAAGTGGATTGAAGACGTCAACGACACCCAGAACTGCGACCTCCAGTTCCCGATCGTTGCCGACGCTGACCACAAAGTGGCCGAGCTGTACGAAATGATCCACGCCGGTGAGAGCGAAACCGCAGCCGTGCGCAGCGTGTTCATCATCGACCCGAACAAGAAGATTCGTCTGACCATGACCTACCCGATGGCGGTCGGCCGTAACTTCGACGAGATCCTCCGGGTCATCGATGCCCTGCAAACCGGTGATGCCAACAAGGTTGCCCTGCCGGCCGACTGGCGCAAAGGAGACGACGTGATCATTCCGCCCTCCATTTCCAACGAGGAAGCCAAGGGTCTGTTCCCGCAGGGCTGGAATGAAATCCGTCCGTATCTCCGCACCACCAAGCTTTAATCCGACTCGCGGATAGATAAGGGGCCCGTCGTTCGGCGGGCCTCCCCAATGCAGGAGGAAACCATCATGAAGCATATACTGACAACCTTGCTCGCCACTATCGCCATTGCCTTCAGCGCCCAGGCGGAAGAGGCACTTTCCCTCACTCCACAGCAAACCTATGACATGGTTCAGGAGCAGGGAGACCAACTCCTGTTTGTGGATGTCCGGGATCCGGTTGAAATCATGTTTATCGGCTTCACCGATGTGGTCGACAAGAATATCCCGTTCAAACTCGCCGATCGCTCGACTTTCCTGGATGACAAGGGTCGGTTTGCCATGAACACCAATCCGGAGTTCGCTTCACAGGTAGAAAATGCCCTGAAGGAAAAAGGCCTTACCAAGGATGATCTGGTCATTACCATGTGCCGCTCCGGGTCCAGCCGTGGCAAGCCAAGCGCGGAATACCTGTTGGAACGGGGTTTCACCAATGTGAAGTACATTGACCACGGCTTTCAGGGAAGTGGCGCCAAAGAAGGCAAGAAGAAAGGCATGAGAATTGTAAATGGCTGGCAGAATGACGGCCTGCCATGGTCCATGACGCTGAACGCCGATAAAATCTATCGTCCTTGAGTCAGATGTAAACGCCCGGGGTCACTGGACACCGGGCTTGCAAACTCAGAAAGTGAACGTACGCATCTTCGGGTTGAGCATCTGGCCGGCCATTTCCGGCGGCATGGCAACGCCCACGCCGTCAATCAGATCGTCCTTGCCGTAGTCGCTGTTCGGAAGATACAGCGCACAGACCTTCGCCTCACCACCATTTTTCAACAGACCGCGCAGCATCTGCCCCGGAGTCACATCTTTGGGTTTGAGCGCGGGCGCTTCGTAGGACTTAAGTGCCAGGTCACCGGCTTTGTCGCACAGAAGCACGTTTACCTTGGCTCCCTGCTGGGCCATGGTGTTCGAAAGCACCATCGCCATGCCCTGTGTCTGCAGCGAATCGCTGGACAGGATCACCAGCACTTCTTCAACACCCCCTTTATGACTGTCGGCTTGAACGCTGAACGGTACGGCTGCAATCACCGCAGCCGCGGCGATGGCCTTGATTGACTTGATCATGGGAAAAGCTCCTTTTTGGTGGATCGAATAACTTCGAAACCAATGTATCCGGCCAGGGAGTGGCCTTCAGTGACAAAGTCACTCAACTCTGCCCAGCAGCTCTTCACCCACAAAAAAGCCGGGCTTTGTCGGCCCGGCAAAGGGGTTGTGTGCTCGCTCTCCCGGGTTATTCCCAGGCAGCACCCTCGAGTGCGTCCAATGGAATCTTCAGATACCGTTTGCCGTTGGCTTCCGGCTCGGGAAGGCGTCCACCCCGGGTGTTGACCTGCAGCGCATGCAGAATCAATTTCGGCATCGGCAACTCGCTGTCACGGGTGTTCCGAAGCTCCACATACTCGGCTTCGGAGGTTTCAGCCAGGTGCTTGTTCGCCTGCTTCTGCTCGCCAACGGTGCTTTCCCATTCAGGTTCACGACCACCGGGCATGTAATCATGACCGGTGAACAGGCGGGTCTCGTCCGGCAGGGCCAGAATGGCCTGGATGGAATCCCATAGCTGATGGGCGTCTCCCCCGGGGAAGTCCGCGCGGGCAGTGCCGAAATCCGGTTGGAAAATGGTGTCGTGCACGAACGCAGCGTCGCCGATCACATAGGTAACAGAAGCCAGGGTATGGCCGGGCGAAAACATCACACGGCCCTGAAGGTTGCCAACCCGGAACTCGTCCCCGGCCCGGAACAAATGGTCCCACTGTGAACCGTCAGCAGGAAAATCGGGCCAGTTATAGATGCCTTTCCAAAGTTCCTGAACTCCGGTCACATAACCACCGATTGCGGTTGGAGCGCCCGTCTGCTCTTTCAGGTACTGGGCTGCCGAGAAATGATCGGCGTGGGGATGCGTGTCGAGGATCCACTGAACTTCAAAGCCCTGTTCACGAATAAATGCCAGGAGTTCATCTGCGTGGTGCGTCGCCGTTGCGCCGGACTTTTCATCGTAATCGAGCACTGGATCAATGATCGCACACTGCTTTGTTTCCGGATCACTAACCACGTACTGGACACTGAACGTTCTTGGATCGAAAAACCCGGCCACATTCGGTGTGCCGGCGTGTTTTGCCGGTGATTGCTGAAACGTTCTCATAAGTGCGTCCTCCTCTGAATTGAAAACGCGTGATTGCTTACTTTAGTTATTAGGATATAGCTATAGGTTTTAATCTTCCAATTGCGAGCACCCATTAAGGCAATACACAAAACCTTTCGGATAATCCCAATTCATTAGGTTTTCCTAACTTTATAGCCACGCACTAGAGCTTCAGTCGGCAATATTCTTATTTAATCTAACGATAGAACCTTTTGTTTGGTACCCTTTGATATATCTCAAGCTCACTCGCACACAGCAAACAAAGACAAGAGGTTCGAGGCATGACCAGCAACACAACCACCACGGGCAGCGTCAAAACCCATACCGTCGTAATCGTGGGCGGCGGAGCGGCCGGTATATCGGTGGCATCCAGCATCCACAAACGGGATGGCAATATCGACATCGCCATTATCGAGCCGGCTACCCGGCACCACTACCAGCCCGGCTGGACCATGGTGGGTGGTGGGGTTTTCCGGCCAGAAGTCACCTCCAAGCCCATGTCAGAAGTGATGCCAAAATTCGTATCCTGGTACCAGCAACCGGTAACCGCCATCGACCAGGACAACAACCAGGTTTCTTTGGCTGACGGTTCCTCCGTGCAATACAAAGCCCTGGTGCTCGCTCCCGGGTTGGAGCTGAACTGGGGCGGCATCGACGGCCTTGAGGAAGCGCTGGGCTCCAACGGGGTCACATCCAATTACCGGGAAGGCATGGCCAGCTACACCTGGGACATGGTGCAGAAGCTCAAGAAAGGCCGGGCTCTTTTCAGCCAGCCGCCAATGCCGATCAAATGTGCCGGCGCCCCTCAGAAAGCCATGTATCTGTCTGCCGATTACTGGCTCAAGCACGGCGTGCTCAACAATGTGGATATCCAGTTTCATAACGCCGGAGCCGTCTTGTTTGGTGTCGCCGATTACGTCCCGGCCCTGGAAGCCTATGTCGAAAAATACGGCATCGACCTGAATTTCCAGAGTACCCTGGTTGCGGTAAACGGACCGGCTAAAACGGCTGTGTTCCGCTCAACAGATGGCGACGGCAATACCGAAGACCGTGAGGTCAGCTTTGATATGCTGCACGCGGTGCCCCCCCAGCGGGCGCCGAAGCTGATCCGGGAGTCTGCCCTGGCGAACGAAGCCGGCTGGCTGGACCTGGAAGACGACACCCTGCGCCACAAAACCTACGCCAACATCTTTGGGCTTGGCGACGCGAGCGGAACCGGCAACGCAAAAACCGCTGCCGCGGTGCGCAAGCAGGCACCCGTGGTGGCTGAAAACCTCGTGGCCACGCTCCGAAACCAGCCGCTTGAAGCCGCCTACCTGGGCTATGGCTCCTGCCCGCTGACGGTCGAAAACGGCAAGATCGTGCTGGCAGAATTCGGCTATGGCGGCGTACTCCAGCCCAGCTTCCCGAAATGGATCAACGATGGCACCAAAGCGACCCGGGCGGCCTGGTGGCTGAAGGCGAAACAGTTACCCACTTTGTATTGGCACGGCATGTTGAAAGGTCACGAGTGGCTTGCCAGGCCAGCAGTCCGATCCCCCCAAAAATAAGAACTCTGCCTGAAAAGCCAGATTTGCAGTATTTGTCCTTGCAATTCCAGCCTGCCCACTTTCTTTTTCGTGGCAGGCTGGCGTATCAACGACTACCTTTCGAAGTGAAAGCAGCCGGATACGCAAGGACTTGCGATGAGAAAGAATCTACCTGTCACGGATAACGAAAAAACCTTTCCATCTAATCAGAAACTGATTTCCTCCACGGACCTCAAAGGGAAAATTCGACACTGCAACTCGGCGTTCGTCGAGGTCAGTGGCTTCAGCCGTGACGAACTGATAGGCCAACCCCATAACATCGTCCGGCACCCGGATATGCCTCCGGCCGCCTATGAAAACATGTGGTCTCACCTTAAAGCCGGGCAGCCCTGGATGGGCCTGGTAAAGAACCGCTGCAAAAATGGCGATTACTACTGGGTCAGTGCCTATGTCACGCCGGTCACCGAAAACGGCAAAGTAGTCGGGTATGAATCCGTCCGATCCTGTCCGGACCGACAGGATGTGGCTCGGGCGGAAAAACTCTACGCTGATATCCGTTCAGGCAATTCTGGCATTCGCTTTTGGCAGCGTTTCCAGCCGCCGACCCTCTTCCTCGCATTTGTCTTTATTGTCGCAGGGATCTTGTTTATTGCCGGCCAGAAAATGTTCTCTGAGCTCTCACTGGCTGTCGGCGTCATTATCTATGCGGGCTGGATGCATGTTGCGCGAAAACAGCTTATGGCGTCAGTCACTCAGTTACTTGAGCACAGTTTCACCGATGACCTTGCTGCAAAAAGCTACACCGATGACGAATTGCCCCTGGGCAGGATCAAGGTTGCTGTCAAAGCTCAGCAGGCGCATCTGGACGCAGTTCTGACCAGACTTGAAGACTCTGCGGATGAAATGCGACTGTTTTCCGTGAAAGGCCGTGAAGTCACTTTCGAGGCGCAGGAAGCCCTCAGGCAGCAACAGGCTGAAACCGAACAGGTCGCGGCGGCCGTGCATGAGATGTCCCAGACCATCGCTGAGGTTTCTTCAAACGTTCAATCAACCGCGGAGCGGGCGGACAGCGCCAAGGAATTTGCCAACGAGGGGCGCTCCGTTGTTCGGGGAACGCGGGAAGCGATCGAAACCCTTAAGGGTTCTGTCCACAGCATCAGCGACTCCGTCGGTGAACTGTCACAACAAACCCAGCAAATAGCGTCTGCTGCAAAAATTATCGAGGAAATCGCTGAACAGACGAACCTGCTGGCTTTGAACGCTGCGATCGAAGCTGCCAGGGCCGGCGAACACGGGCGCGGTTTCGCCGTAGTCGCTGAGGAGGTTCGTGGATTGGCATCACGCACACGGAATTCCACCAGCGAGATCCACGGTATCGTCAATGCATTGATTTCCCGGTCCGAGGACGCGAATAGAAAAGCAGACGAAGGCAAGCTGTCGGCGGATGAAGGCATGGAAAAAATGCTGTCGGCAGAAAGCACACTGAATGACATCGCTGAATCGGTTACCAATATCGCCGAAATGGCACTGCAGATGGCAGCGGCCGTTGAAGAGCAGGCTCAGGTATCAGATCAGATCAACGAACAGGTGGAAAAAATTTCGGATCTGGCATCCAACAACTTGTCGAAAGGTGAGGAGTCCACCGACTGTGTAAAAAACATTGAACAGATTGCCAACGATTTGCACGAACTGGTCGTAAGGTTCAAATAGCCAAGGGTTAAGGCATCACAGTATGAGCAAGCAAGACCTGGCATCGGCGCTGATGGATGCAGCGGTTGACGCCATCATTGTTATCAATGACAAGGGAATCATTCAGCAGTTTTCCGAATCTGCCAGAGCCCTGTTCGGATACGCCGCCGAGGAAGTGATCGGGCATAACGTCTCGATGCTCATGCCTTATCCGGACGCTCGTCACCACGATCGCTACATTGAGAACTACAAAAACAGTGGTGTCGGAAAAATAATTGGCATCGGTCGTGATGTGAAGGGGCAAAGAAAGGACGGCCAAACCTTTCCAATGCACCTTTCGGTTGGCGAGAGCGAATTTGCTGACCAACATCTTTTCGTCGGAATTTGCCACGACCTCAGCAATTATAAGAACGCTCTCGACAAACTGGCGGCGGCTGAAGAACGTTACCGTGAAATTGTTCAGGCGCAGAAACAGTTCATACTGCGACTCGACAGCGATTTCCGAATTACCTTTGCCAACGCTTCTTTCACCCGAGCGTTGGGAACAGAAAACACCGACATCATCGGAGCGCCAATCACGGTCTTTTTTAACGAACCTGGCCATCGTATCCGCCAACGTCTGGCGTCCCTGTTCAGTGACGAGAACACCTCTGAGGAAATTGCTGTCAAAGTCACGATGAATGGCAAGGACGGCTCGCAGACTCTTGTAGACTGGAGTTTCCGAAGAACTTCGACGCAGGGGAGCGACGAAGCCGAATTACAGGGATTTGGTATCGACGTATCCGAGCAGGAAAGGGCCCTGGAGCAGGCACACTACCTCAGAACACACGATCCTTTAACGGGTTTGCTAAACAAACAGACGCTCGTTGAAGATTGTAAGCTCTGGTTCAGGAGTGCCAGCCCCGGCGCGCTGCTTTACATCGATATAGAGCATTTCAGCCTTATCAATCAGCGCTACGGCTACGAGATTGGCGACGCCGTTTTGATCAAGCTTGCCAACCGCATAGGGCGTGCTATGCAGCGCGCAAATCATTGCGCGCGGGCAGGAGCAGACACCTTCCTTGCGGCGATCCAGGTAAACAGCCAGGCAGACGCAGAGGCAGTAGCGGAGAGGATCATCGAATATATTTCGACACCGTTCAAACTGCGGGAAAACCAGCTCAATGTGCGAGCCACGATTGGCATCGCGATGTACCCTGAAGATTCGGAAGTCATTGAAGTTCTCCCGGAGCTGGCCGAGTCGGCCAATGGGTTCGCTCGGGACCGAAACCAGCGGATCGGGATTTTTGATTTCGAGCACCACAAAGTGCTCCACAGGCAAATCGAAATCGAACAGGGGCTCAAGGATGCTATCGAAAGTCACCAACTGGCGATCTACCTCCAGCCTAAATATCGGATCAGTGATAAATCCATAGCAGGTTATGAGGCCCTGGTCCGGTGGCACCATCCAAGAGAGGGTTTCATATCACCGGGCGAATTCGTCCCGATAGCTGAAAAGTCTTCGTTAGGGCTGGAGCTGGACCACTATGTGCTGGTTCGGGTGTTTGAGCTTATCGCCTCGGCCAGAGCGACTATCCGCGACTTTCCACCTGTTGCCATCAATATAACGCCCGCGCATTTCTCACGAGTCGACTTTCACAAGCTGGTATTAGCCGGCATAGCAGATGCCAACATTCCGATTGAAAGTGTCGAGCTGGAAATTACCGAAGGGGCGGTAATGGAACGATCGGAAGAGGCCAGACAAAACCTTGATGCCCTTCGCAGCCAGGGTGTTCGCATCGCCATTGATGATTTTGGCACGGGTTACTCTTCACTGAACTATCTGCGATACCTCGGCATTGATGACCTCAAAATCGACAAAACCTTTGTTGATGAGGTATTGACGGAAAAAGGAAAAATTATCGTCAAATCCATCATTGATATCGCAGCGGCTCACGACATTCAGGTCGTCGCAGAAGGCGTGGAAACGGCGCAGCAATTCGAACTGTTACGTGAAATGGGTTGTCATCTGTGTCAGGGCTATCTACTGTCGAAACCACTACCGGTTGACGAAGCCATTGAACTTTTTTCCCAGCAGTCGCCTGCTCAAACACAGTGAGTCACAACCATGGACAGTAGTACCCTGGAGAAACGTCGGCTCACCGCACTTGAACGCCTGGGCATCCTGGACACGCCGCCGGAAGATCGTTTTGAAAGGCTCACACGGATTGCTCGCCAGTACTATGGCGTGAAAACCGCGCTTTTCTCGGTGCTCGATTCCGAACGCCAATGGTTCAAGTCGCGTCAGGGTCTGGACGTCAATGAAACCCCACGAACGGATGCCTTTTGCGATTACGCAATCCAGCAGGACAAAGCGTTTATCGTGTCGGATGCCACGAAAGATCCACGCTTTGCGCAGAACCCCCTTGTGACCGGCTTTCCCCATATTCGATTCTATGCCGGCATGCCGGTGCGGGAGCCAACCGGATTCAAAATCGGCACGATCTGCATCATCGACGATAAGCCAAGGGACTTAGGGGAGTTGGATCTCGATATCCTTCGCAACCTCGCCACGATGATTGAAGACGAACTCGAGCGGACCTATCTCTCGATCGAAAATCACGAATTTGTTGAAGTGTCCCACCTGAACCGGTCGATCCAGAGGGCCCTGAACGTTTTCCTGACCAGTGACAACCAGCACGCAGCCTTTGAGCAGATGCTGAACGATCTTCTTTCGCTTACTGGCAGCCAGTTCGGTTTCATTGGCGAAATCCTGTCCAGGGAGAACGGCGATCCATTTCTGAAGATCGGCGCAATCACCAACATTGCCTGGAATCCGAAAACGCAGGCGCTTTACCAGCAGGTTGAACGACGTGGGCTGGTTTTCGATCGGCTCGATACGCTGATCGCACTTCCTATGACAACAGGAGAGGTTGTCATCTCGGGCGATGTCGCCACAGATCCCCGTCGCGGAGGACTGCCCGAGGGACACCCCAATATCGACGCCTATATCGGGATTCCCGTTTTCTCGGGTGATCAACAGGTGGGACTTGTTGGACTTGCCAATCGCCTGGACGGTTATAAGCCGAGGCTGGCCGAGGAACTTGAGCCTTTACTGCAAACTCTGGGGAACCTGATTGAACGGAAGCGCCTGCATCATGAGAAACAACAGCACCAGGAACGGCTTGAAAAAGCTGCAAATTACGACTCGCTGACAGGTCTTCCAAACCGTCGACGGCTCACAGAAATATTTACTCAGGAACTTCATGAAGCAAACCTTCGCCAGGGGACTGTCTCCCTCTGCTTCATTGATCTGGACGGATTCAAGGGCATCAACGACCAACAGGGTCATGCAGTGGGCGACGCTGTTCTGAAAATCATTTCCGAACGTCTCAAAGCCACGATCAGGCAACACGATGCCATCGGCAGGCTCGGGGGCGATGAATTCGTCGCTGTTCTCAGGGATGTCGAAGACTCAACAGTCTACAGCCGGATTCTGGAAGCTATCCGCCGGCCCATCAGCTACCAGAATGCCGTCATGAAACTGTCGGCCAGTATGGGGGTGACCGTTTATCCCGATGACGCCGAAGACCCCGATACGTTGCTTCGGCATGCCGATCAGGCTATGTATGCGGCCAAAGATTCGGGGAAAGATACCTATAGCCTGTTTGATCTGGCGTCTCACTTTAATCGCAAGGAGCGAGTTCGTGTCCTCGAGCAGGTCGACGAAGCGCTGGCAAAAAAACAGTTCGAACTTTACTACCAGCCCAAGATCAACTACCGCACCGGAACGGTTGAAGGTTTTGAAGCACTGATTCGTTGGAATCACCCGGAGGAGGGACTCCTTTCCCCGGCGCGTTTTCTGGAGCACCTGGAGTTCACCGATTACGCCAGGCAGGTTGGACTGTTCGTGATGGAAAGCGCGGTCAGCGTAATCTGTGAATTCATGGACCTGGGGCTGCCGTATACCCTGAGTATCAACCTCAGCCCGTCCCACTTCCTGAGTGAACACTTCCCCGACGATATAACGGGCATGCTGAACGAGTGCCCTCACGAGGTGCGTGACCGGCTGATCATTGAAATCCTGGAAACGACCGCATTGGACGATACCACGACCGTCATGAAGAATCTCAGCGTCTGTCGCAATACCGGTCTTTGCATCTCCCTGGATGATTTCGGAACCGGCTACTCTTCACTGAATTACTTCCGGACATTGCCGGCCCAGGAAGTGAAGATTGATAGAACCTTTGTGGGTGATCTGATAGGGAACCAGGATAACTCGATGATCGTAGAAGCTATTTTACGCCTGTCCCAGAGTTTTCAGAGGCGCACCGTGGCGGAAGGGGTGGAGACGGCCGAGCAAGAACAACGTCTCCTCGAACTTGGCTGTGATGTCGGGCAGGGCTACCGGTACAGTCCACCTCTGCCACTGGCAGAAGCGCTCGACTGGGCCAATAATTTCAATTGGGCTCGTTACCATTCGGGCCACAACTAGCCGCGAACAAGCGGCCTTCGTGTGAGGGATCACATGCACCTGACTGCAGAAACCAGGCTCAATGCCATTCTTGACGGCACCGGGGCAGGCACCTGGGAATACAACCTGGACACCGGCGAAATCATCTTTAATGAACGCTGGGCCACCATGCTGGGTTACACCCTGGAAGAGCTTTCGCCATTGTCGTTCCAGACCTGGGAAAAGCTCAGTCATCCCACCGATATCGAGTCAGCAAACCAGGCATTGACCGCGTACCTGAGCGGTGATGCCCACCAGTTTGAATGCGTGGTGCGTATGCTTCACAAGGACGGAGACTGGCGTTACATCCACACCCGCGGGACCCTGTTCAACAATGACCAGACGGCAGAAAGCCGTTGGCTGATGGGAACCCATCTGGATGTCACCCGGGAGAAGCTGAGCCAACACCAGATGGAGCAACTCGCCAAATCCCTGCCGGGCATCATCTACACTTTTGTACTGGAACCAGGCGGTCGCTACTTCTTTTCCTATCTGAGCGAAAAAACCTGGGACTTCTATGGGTTGACCGCCGAAGAGTGTCTGGATGACCCTGACAAAATCTTTAACCTGATCCATCCGGATGATCTTCCGAGGGTGCATGAGAGCATCGCCGTTTCTGCCCAGACCCTGGACGAGTGGGTCTGCGAATACCGCGTTCAGACCGAGCGCGGCACATACTGGCTTAAAGGCGTGTCGCGGCCCGAGAAAGACGCGGATGGCAGAATCAGCTGGCATGGAATGACCATCAATATCGACACCGAGAAGAACCTGGAGCTCGAGCTCGAACAGCTTTCAATTACTGATGAGCTGACCGGCCTCTACAACCGCCGGTACATGTTGAGGAAACTTCAAGAGTCGGTGGCACAGGGCGAACGGTACGGCGATACCTTTTCGCTGATTTCCCTGGATATCGATTTCTTCAAAACCATCAACGACTCCTACGGACACCCCACCGGCGATGCGGTGCTGCAACGGTTCGCCGATATTATCGAATCCAGGACCCGAAAATCCGATATCGTGGCACGTACCGGGGGTGAAGAGTTCATTATCTTCATGCCCAACACCGGGCTGTCTGAGGCGGGGCATGTGGCGGAATCCCTGCGTATTGCCCTGCAGACAGAGAGCTTTGTCAGTGATGAAGGCGAGACATTTGGCACTACCTTCAGTGCGGGTGTGGTTAACTGGTCCGGGGCAGAGTCCCAGACCACATCTGTACGGGATTTACTTTCGGCCTGCGACCAGTCCATGTACGCCGCCAAGAGAGCCGGGCGGAACCGGGTTGTGGCCAATGGCAACGGAGAATGATCCCGGTGCAAGATTCAACGTATTCAATACGCCCAAAACAATCAGCAACGGAGAATAAACATGATCGGATACGTCACCCTTGGCGTCAGTGATATGGAAAGAGCAAAGGCATTCTATGCCGATTTGTTGAGCGACCAGGGAGCCAAGGTGCTTCTGGATATGGGACGCATCGCATTTATCGGCAAGAGCATGAGCGCGCCCATGCTGGCAGTTTGCGTTCCCTTCAATGAAGAGCCCAACCATCCTGGCAACGGCAACATGGTGGCTCTGCCTGCCGGTTCAAAAGAGGGCGTGGATGAAATGTACAAGAAGGCCATTGAGCTGGGCGCCACCTGCGACGGCGAGCCCGGTCAGCGAATTCCGAACCAGTTCTACGGTGCCTACGTGAAGGACCCGGACGGCAACAAGCTGGCGTTTTTCGTATTCGGTTGATTAGTTGCGGCCCTCAGACGAGGGCCGCAGTCTCTATTTTTCAGCTAACCGCTGCCGTCACTTCCGCCTTACCGGTTTTCAGCAACGCGTAACCGAAACCAATCACCAGTGATCCCACCGCAATCGCAATCAGGTAGGGCAATACCGCACTTACCGCGTTCGGAATGGCAAGCACAAACAGCCCGCCATGGGGTGCCATCAGCTTGACAGTGAACAGCATCGACAGGGCACCGGTAATTGCGCCACCGATCATACACACCGGGATAACCCGCAACGGATCCTTTGCCATAAACGGTATTGCACCTTCCGAGATGAAGCACAATCCCAGGACAAATGATGCCCGTCCGGCCTGGCGTTCCGCCTCTGCAAACTTTCGCCGGGCGATGAAAGACGCCACACCCATGCCGATGGCCGGTACCATTCCTGCCGCCATGATGGCAGCCATGGGTGCCGAGCCGCCGCTGCCCTCAGACAGCAGTCCCACACCGAAGGTATAGGCCGCCTTGTTGACAGGCCCTCCCAGGTCAAAGCACATCATGGCGCCCAGAATGCCACCAAGCAGGATCGCATTGGTCGTTCCCATGCCCTCGAGGAATCCGGTCAGGGCGCCCATGATGGCAGCCATGGGCTCTCCAATCACATAGATCATCCCCAGGCCGGTAACCAGACTGGCCAGCAAGGGAATGATGAGGATCGGCTTCAGCGATTCGATGCTCTCGGGCATTGGCAGTTTCTGGCTTATAAAGCGCGCTACATAACCAGCGAGAAAACCCGCCACAATACCGCCGAGGAATCCGGCTCCCAATTCGCCCGCCAGAAACCCACCGATCATTCCCGGCGCGAGGCCGGGACGGTCGGCAATCGACCAGGCAATGTATCCGGCCAGCAACGGAATCATCAGTTTGAAGGCGGTGCCACCACCAATCTGCATCAGGGCGGCAGCCAACGTGCCTTCCTCCTGAAACGCTTCAATCCCGAACACGAAGGACAGGGCGATCAGCAAACCGCCAGCCACCACCATGGGCAGCATAAAAGAGACACCGGTCAGCAGGTGCTTGTAAGGCCCCTTTTTCTCACCACTTCCGGAAGCGCCGGACGTTTTCTTCTGGCCGGCGTTCAGAACCACGGCCTGTTCCAGGGCATCACGGATGGTATCGGCTGGTTTTTTCAGGGCGGCACCGGTCGAGGTCCGCCAGACCCGCTTGCCAGAGAAGCGGCCCGGATCTACCTCAATATCACAGGCCAGGATCACCACATCGGCAGCCGCAATTTCCTCCTCCGTCAGCGGATCCTGGGCGCCGACCGACCCCTGGGTTTCTACACGGATCTTGTGGCCAGCGGATTGCGCCGCGGCGGTCAGGGCCTCTGCCGCCATAAAGGTATGGGCGACGCCAGTGGGGCATGCAGTAACGGCAACGATCCGCTTACCGGCAGAGGTACTGCCGACAGCGGTACTGGTTGCTATAGATTCCTGACTGGCCATTGCCGGGTCCCAGGGTGTGGCCTCCGCCTGCGCCCGGGTGAGGATGGCGTCTGGGTCTGGCAGGGCAGCGGTGACCGGAATCTGCAGCAAGCGTTTGCCTGCATAGACATCCAGATTTACCGGAATACCGACCGCGGCAATAACAAGATCGGCCTGTTGGATTGCCGCTTCGCTGGGCTTGTTGTCGGTTTTACCATCCGGGCCTCGAGTATCAGTGGTAACAGACCAGCCGCGCCGGTTCGCCGCCCGCTCAAGGGCCCGGGCGGCCAGAAAACGAGTTGCCACGCCCTGGGGGCAGGCGGTCACAATGATCAGATTCATAACCGTATCTCTCCGGTGTTGTTTTGCCAGGGCCATGGCTGCACCCGGGTTTGTTGGAGAAGGGAGTGAAAGTCCGGGGCCCCGGGGTCTCCGACACCAATGTGTTGCACACATTCGGCAGACAAAGCCGTGGCGAACGCCAACACTGTGTCTTCAGACTGTTCACCAAGCACGCCATGGAGCATGCCTGCGAGTAAGGTATCGCCGGCACACACGGTGCTGACCAGCGAGACAGGGGGTACCCGGGACCTCAGAATGCCGGCCGGTGACGACCAGAACACGCCGTCTGCACCCATGGATACCACCACGTGGGACACGCCACCGGCACGGATGCCGTCAACCGTAGCTGCCACTGAGGCCAAATCCTTCAGGGGTGTGCCGGCCCAGTCAGACAGTTCGTCCGTGTTGGGTTTGATGGCGTAGGGACCAGCTTTGATGCCGGCCTTCAGGCCCGCGCCACTGGTATCCAGCCATACCGGTTTGTCTGCTCGGGAAGCTTGCTCGACAAGGATTGCCAATCCAGAAGGCGGAAAGCCATCTGGCAAACTGCCTCCGATGACCACCGCGTCGCATTCCGGCAGCAGGGATTTAAGGCGGAGTTGAAGGCGCTGAAGTGCGTCTTCCGGGGCCCGGAAACCGGGGCCATTCAGATCGGTTACCCGGCCGCCGGCCTCAGCAATCTTGATGTTGTTTCGGTTCTGGCCGGGAACGCGTACAAAACTGTCCTGCAGGCCCTCTGCCTCAAACAGACGTTCAAAGGGCGCAGCATTGGCGTCTCCCAACAGCCCTGCAACGGTGACCGAATGGCCCAGACGCGCCAGCACCCGAGCGACATTGATGCCTTTTCCGGCCGGCTCCATCAGGGTATGACCTGTGCGATTTACCTCTCCGAGAGCGAGGGGCGCCGTTTCAACACTCAGATCGAGAGCCGGATTCAGGGTGATTGTCAGG
This sequence comes from Marinobacter adhaerens HP15, assembly GCF_000166295.1. NCBI lineage: Bacteria > Pseudomonadati > Pseudomonadota > Gammaproteobacteria > Pseudomonadales > Marinobacteraceae > Marinobacter > Marinobacter adhaerens. The sequence goes on along the minus strand of NC_017506.1, from coordinate 3,941,894 downwards.
ATACGGGCCATCACCAGGCCTCCAGGGCATCACGTACCTCGGACGCCGTCGCCAGGGACAGCGCCTTTTCAGCCTGTTGTCGGGCGTTTTCAAGGTTCAGACCGCGAATACAGGCCTTTACCAGGGGCACCCGACGACTGGTCACAGACAGCTCGTCGACATCCAGCCCAACCAGAACCGGAATCGCCTGGGGATCTGAGGCCAGCTCCCCGCACACCCCGACCCAACGGTTGTGGGCATGGGCAGCTTCCACGGTCATCCGGATCAGCCGCAATACCGAGGGGTGCAGTCCATCCGATTCCGCGGAGAGCTGCCCATGGCCGCGGTCGATGGCCAGTGTGTACTGGGTCAGGTCATTGGTACCTATCGAGAAGAAATCCACTTCCGGCGCCAGGGTCGAAGCCAGCAAGGCACAGGAGGGCACTTCAATCATCACGCCGACCTGAACATTACTGGCCGAAACCTCGCTCTGGACTTTTGTAACAATGGCCCTGGCTGCCCGGAACTCCTCGAGATCCTTCACCATGGGGAACATGATGCGAAGGGGGCGATCACCTGCCGCAGTCAGCAGGGCCCTGACCTGGGTTTCCAGGATGTCCGGGCGGGTCAGTGACAAGCGGATGCCACGCATGCCCAGAAACGGGTTGTCTTCCTGGGGTAACGGCCAGTAATCCAGCGGCTTGTCGCCACCCACATCCAGGGTCCGGGCTACCAGGGGCAAACCGTTCAGGGCATCGAACGCGTGCTGATATTCAGTGACTTGAGTGGCCAGATCCGGCGCTTCCGGATGGGCCATGAAAATGAACTCGGTTCGAAGTAGGCCAACACCGTCGGCGCCCCGTTCAACAGCATCCGGGGTGTGGGCGGTGTTGCCGAGATTGGCGCAGACTTCGATGGTATGGCCATCTACGGTGGTAGCAGGCTGATTGCGGTTCTCATGAGCTTCGGCCTGCAACGCGTCCAGTTGTTGCAGACGGCGACGGATCTTCTCGCAGCGTTCGGCCCCGGGGTTCGGCACCAGGCAACCCCGTTCGCCATCCACCACCAGATCGGAGCCATTCAGGATTGTCAGTATTCGCTCACCGGTACCCACGACCGCAGGCAGCCCCAGGGCTCGGGCCAAAATCGCACTGTGGGACGTCGCTCCCCCGCGGGCTGTGACGAGGCCACGCACCCTGGTGGTATCCAGCCGAGCCACATCCGATGGCCCGAGATCGTCAGCCACCAGGATATAAGGAGTGTCCGGCGGCGTCGGCATGGCCACGCCACAGAGGTTGGACAGGACCCGGCGCCCGACATCCCGCAGATCCGCGGCACGTTCGGCCAGCAAACGGTCCGCCAGCGCTTCCTGGCCCCTGGCCGCGGTATCTATGGCTTTCCACCAGCCTGCCTCGGCGGACGCCCCTTCGTTGATCGCTTCCAACGTAGCCTGGTAGAGATCTTCGTCCTGAAGCATTTCCACGTGAACCGAGAGAATAGGCGCGGCTTCGCCGCCTTCCGCCTGACGGATCAGGGTTCGAAGCTGACCGTCAGCACTATCGACGGCCTGGTTGAGGCGCTGGATCTGTTGTTCGCTATCTTCTGCGAATTGCGGATATTCAAGGGTCGGCTGTCGCATGACGAAAGCCGGTGCCAGCGCCAGTCCGGGAGATGCGGCAACCGCTTTAACCGGCTGATCATCCGTCAGTGCGGGAGCCTGTTCGGCTTCAGGCACCTTGGTTTGCGGATCCGCAGACCGCAATGGAGAAACTTTTTCACCCAGGCCGCCTTCAATGGCGCTGGTCAGAGACTGAATGGCCTGGCTTGCGTCATCCCCAGTCGCCGAAAGCAGCAACGTCTGACCCCTGCGGGCGCCCAGGCCGATCACCCGAGTCAGGCTGGTAGCGGATACTGCGGCACCTTCGCCTTCCAACAGGCGCAACCGAATACTGGCATTGTGGCGACGCGCCTCCTGGACGAGTTGCTTGGCGGGTCGCGCGTGTAGGCCATGGGTATTCAACAGGGTGACTTTCGCCGTCACTGCATCGGCCGCCTCGCCGGAAAGCCTTGCCAACAAGGCCTCAGCACTCAGGCCCTGAATAGGTTCATCACCAGCCAGGAAAGTATCGATGCGCTCCAGCAGGTCATGGCACTCATCACCGGGTCCGGCCAGACAGAACACCCCACGCAGTTCCGCAGTTGCACGCTTTGGTGTTGCCAGTGAAAGGGTCGGGCGCCTGGCGCCAACAGTGTGGTGGGTCAGCCAGAAGCCCTGACCAAGGTCCACCGGCGGTTGGCCGACAATGCTCGCCAGAAAATCCGTGTCGACGCACCGCAAACTCTGCAGACGTGCAGCTGCGATCAAGGCCAGTTCGTTCGGTGTGGAGGCATCTATTCCCAGACAGAGCGTCTCGCTGTCGCATTTGGCAACGGCCGGAGCTTTGGAAAGCAAGGCAACCAGTTCCGTGGCATCCGTAGCATGGCCAAGCTTCTCAGCCAGTCCTGGCTTATCCAGTACCCGGGTCAAATGGCGGAGAATATCCAGGTGCTCGTCGGACTGTGCAGCGATGGCCACCAGTACATGCACCCGCGCACCATCGTGCCAGGAGACCCCCTCGGGGAATTGAAGAATGCGAACACCGGTTTCAAGGACGGCATCCCGGCTTTCCGGTGTACCGTGGGGAATGGCGATGCCGTTGCCCAATACCGTGGAAGACTGTTGTTCACGGGCGTTCATTCCAGCCAGGTATTCCGGGGAAGTCCGGCCAGCGCGCTCAAGGTCTCGAGCAGCCTGTTGCAGTGCGTCCTGCCAGTCAGAGGCAGTGGCACCCAATCGAACGTCATTGGCAGTTAGCGTCAGCATGAGGTTGCCTCGCTTTTTGTTTTGATACTGCGTATCAGTTTTTGTTTGCTGAATCGTGTCAGCATGCTTAAAATCGATGGTGAAACAGATATGATCAGAAATCAAGCAATCTTTTAATCGGAGCTGTCGTCCATGACCCTTGCAGAACTTGCCCGGCTTGCCGGCGTTTCAAGAACCACGGCCAGCTATGTCATTAATGGTCAGGGGGCTTCACGGCGCATCAAACAGGACACCATCGAAAAAGTGCTTACGGTGGCTCATAAGCACAACTTTCAGGTAGATACCCAGGCGGCAGCGCTACGGGGTGGGGCCAGCCGGACCCTCGGATTTATTCTGCCGGATCTCGAGAACACCAGTTATGCCCGCCTGGCCAAATTGCTTGAGCAGGGCGCGAGGGCGAGAGGCTATCAGCTCCTGATTGCCGGCTCTGATGACGACCCCGAGACCGAAAAGTCCCTGGCCCGAGCACTGAAAGCAAGGCGCTGCGACGCCCTGATAGTCGCCAGCGCCCTGTCCCTGGACGACCCTTTTTATCCCCAACTGCAGAAAGAAGGTCTACCGGTGATTGCTGTTGATCGCGCCCAGTCTCCGGATCAGATTCGATGTGTGGTCAGCGACAACCGCTCAGCAGCCGAGATCCTGACCCGTTCTGTGCTGGGAGGGAAAACCGCCAGTATCGCCTGGCTGGATGCCGTGCCGGAGATCGCCATGACCCGGGAGCGCCGGGAAGGTTTTATGGCGGCCGCAAATGAGGCCGGCATTGCCCCGCTGGTAGAAAGTGGCCCTCATTACGATCGCGCCTCTGGCGCCGCAATGATGCGTCGGATCCTGACTGACCATGGTTTGCCGGATGCCCTGGTTACAGCCTCTTTCACGCTGCTTCAAGGGGTTCTGGATGTTCTGCTCGATCAGCCGGACCCGCTTCCGAAGACTCTGAAAATAGCGACCTTCGGCGATGACCGGCTGCTGGACTTTCTTCCACTGGCGGTCAACTCTCTTCCTCAGGATCATGAGGCCATCGCCAATGCCACACTTGAGCAGGCACTGTCGGCTATTGCCCAGGAAGGCCCTGTCGACACCATAGTGATTAACCGGTCTCTGAAGACTCGGGCCGCGGATCGGCAGTGTCGCCCTCTGCAAACCACCAGCGCGGAAAAAACCTGCTGATTGCCGGCTGCAGAAACCGGTCATCAATAAGCCAGATCACCCCCCGGTCTTCCGGGGTGCGAATCACCCGCCCCGCCGCCTGCGCCACTTTCTGCAGCCCCGGAATGAGATAGGTGTAGTCATAGCCAGCGCCGAAGCGTTTTTCGAGGCGAACCTTCAGGATTTCATGCCAGGCATCGAACGGTGGCAAGCCCAGGGTGGCCACAAAGGCACCGATCAACTGATCACCGGGCAGATCAATGCCTTCACTGAACACCCCACCCAACACCGCAAACGCCACACTGCCCTCCGGATTCCGGAAACCGGCCAGAAAATCTGCTCGCTGCTGAGGCGACATGCCCGGTTGCTGAGCTCGCTGGGGTATATCCGGCGCCTGCTCCGCCAACGCGTCGCTGGCCTGCTTCGCGTATTTGAAGCTGCTGAAAAACGCCAGGTAATGCCCGGGCCGATCCCGGAACTGGCGAGCGATCAGGTCGGCAATCGGTTTGAGTGATGCCTCCCGGTGAACCTGGCGGGTGCTGATACCGGGCGTGAACTGCACCCGCAGCTGGTCGGCGCTGAACGGGCTGGGCAAGGAGGTAAAACGGGAATCCTCGGGCAATCCCAGCAAATCCCGATAGTAAACACCGGGGCTCAGGGTGGCGGAAAACAGCAGAACCGAATGCGCCGCTTCAAACCGCTCCCGCAGGAAATCCGCCGGAATGAGATTCTGGATGGTCAGGCTGGCCCGCCCCCGACCGGCGCGCTGGAATTCACACAGGGAATGATCACCAAAGGAGTCCGCCAGCTTTATGAAGGCGACGCTTTCAAACAACAGCTCCTGCAGGGCCAGATCCGGGGGATTATCGGCCAGGTAATCGGTCAGATTCGAAACCATCGCCTGCAGGGCACCCAGCAATTGCGTCGGCAGCGTCTCCAGAAACTCCGGGCTCTGTGTATCAGCCTGGCAATCCCGGATCAGGCTCTGCCAGGCGCGGGCGGTGCGATCGATGGCGGATTTCAGCGGCTTCGGTGCGGTTTTTTTGATCCTCAGTAAGCGCTGCTGATCCAGCCGAACCGAATACATACCCCGGCCACGGTCCACCAGGTTATGGGCCTCATCCACCAGTACGCTGGCCTTCCAGCTGTTCTGGCGAATCAAACCGTGGAGCAGGGCGGATTGATCGAACAGCCGGTTCACATCCCCGATCACCACATCGCTCCACCGGGCCATTTCCTGGGCCAGAAAGTAGGGGCAAATATCGTGACCGGCGGCGATCTTCGCCAGGGCGTGCTGATCCAGCGTGCCTTCGCTCTGGGCGGCTTCCGCCCGGGCGTCAGGAAGCCGGTCGAAAAACCCTTTAGCCAGGGGGCAGGAATCGCCATGGCAGGCTTTGTCCGGGTGCTCGCAGGCGTCATCTTTCGAGACCAGTTCCAGGGTTCTCAGTGGCCAATGCTGGGCAGCTTGAGCCGAACGCAGGCGACCAACCGCATCCATGGCCAGCTGACGGGCGGTATTGCGACAAGTGAGGTAGAACAGGCGGTCCTGGCCGGCTGCTGGCATCGCCATCAACGCCGGGAACAGGGTGCCGAGGGTCTTGCCCAGGCCTGTGGGGGCTTCCAGCAAAAGGGTGCCGGACTTTACCGAGTTTTTGTACACCGTCTCCGCCAGCTGGCGCTGCCGGGGGCGAAACGCGGGGAAGGGGAATCTTAGGCCTGAAAGCAGGACATTGCGCTGCTCGCGGTGATGTTCTTCCTGCTCAGCCCAGGCCTTGTAATGACTACACAGGGTTTCCAGTTCCTGCCAGAGCTCTTCGGCGCTGGCGGTCTCCACCACTGGCGTTTCCTTGTCTCTGCCGGTGTCGTAATAGATCAGTGCCAGCTCCAGGGTTTTCCGGTTTTCCTGCCGGCACAACAGCGCGCCGTAGGCTCGCAGCTGAGCCCGATGGAGTGCCCGCTGATGCTCACGGATTCGGGACAGGTCACCCCGATGGGTTTTGATCTCTTCCAGCCGGCCTCGGTGGGGGTTATAGATATCGGCGCGGCCGGAAAGCAATAACCCCATACATTCACCGGTCAGTAAATGCTCGCTTTTATAGCCGTAGCCGCGCCGGGACTGGATTGCCTGATGGCCAGCAATGCCCTCCTCGGCACTGGGTGCCGGGGTATAGCGGAAGTCCAGATCGCCCTTACGCGCGGCAAACTCGCACAGAGTACGGACGGCAACTGTCACCGTCATTCCATCGCCTCGCTCGCCTGCCATCGCACGTAACAAACACTGGCGGGGATGCCTTCAGCCGCAAAGAACTCGAGCCAACGAATCTGGTGGTCCTGCAAACGGTCACCCGGCCCCTTCACTTCGATCATTTCATAACGCTTGTCAGGCTCAGCCACATTGGGGAGAAACCGGATCAGATCAGGAAAGCCGCTGCGATGCTCCCGGATATTCAACAGCAAGCGACGGAACAGGCGTTCCAGATCCGGCGGTGGCAGACAGTCCAGCGCCAGGCTCAGCAGTTCCTCGGTGATGACCGGCCAGATCACGAACGGATTGGTGGTGCCCTGTTTGGCCCGGTAATTCGCCAGTATCCGCTCCCGATAACTGCCATCCGCCAGCCGCGCAAAGCATTGCTCGAACGATCCCTTCCGACGGCTGACGAAATCTTCCCGGGTCAGGTCCGCCGGGCCCACATGGAAGGGATGGAAAAAGGCCCCCGGCACCGGCTCGAAAATGGTTTGCCAGCAGAGCAGGCCAAACAGGCCGTTGATCAGAGTATTCTCCACATAAAGCACGGGCGCCTCGTCCCGATACAGGTGGTCCCGAACGGCGTATTCGACCGACCCGACCTCTGGCTTGGGCAGGGTCAGGGTGATCTCCCGGATGAGCGGCTGCTCCGGAGGCGGTGGCGCTATCTCGCCAAGCCGGCTCGCAAGCCGCTTGAGAATCCGCGCCAGACCCTGGGCTTCTGCATCGCTCAGTTCCTGGTTCTGCCACTCGGAGGCAATGGCCCAGGCTTCCCGGTGACGCTTCATCCGCTCCAGCAACCGGAGCTGTTTCAGCCGCGCTTCCCGATGGCCGCTGCTGGCGAAAGCCTCTAATGCCAGTTCCCGCTCCCCCTGGCGCTCCGCCTGCCGGCCCAATTCCAGCAACAGCCGGTCACGGCGGCTGGTCAGCCAGGCGTTATTCGAGGGCGACGGAACCGCCTGCCAAACCTCGAGGGCGGGTACGCCCTGGTCCAGCCATTCCCGACACTGGTGCATGGCAAGATACAGGTCGACCTCGGAACGCTGCTGGAAGGCCCGGGAATCCGGTGTGAAAGTGACCGGCTCAAACTGCTGATGGCCCAGTTCCACCAGCACAAAATCGGACCAGCTCTGGCGAAGATTGCCAAAAAACATCAGACGCACCCGGTCAAACAACGCCATGGTTTTGAGCCTGATAACCGGCCTGGCGTGCTGGCCAAGCCAGTCGGCAACGATCAGAGGGTCGGGAAATCGCAGAAGCAGAGCGTCGCGCATCCGGCCTTTGGGCAGGTTGGCGGGCTCTCCCGCCGCCTTTAAAAGCGGCTCCATGGCCGGACGCAGTTCTCCAAGCGTGAACAATCTGAACAGTTCATCCAGGCTGAGCAGGGGATCGGTGTCCAGCCAGCCTGCCTCCGTGATTTCGTCGAGGGCACTGGCCTCTGGTACGCCGAGCTCCGGATACTTGAGCTTGTCCGACCGGAAGAGATCGCCCGTGCGCATCACCATTCGGGTCAGCAATGCCCGGGCCGGCATTGAAAGGGTATGGAAACTGGCCAGTCGATCCAGCTCTTCTGCTGTCAGCAAGTCACCGTGATGGCTCTGGACCCAGCCAAGGACGGTTTCCATGTTCTCGAGGTAGTACAGCGGATTGTCGAGATCCGCAGTGGCCAGTTGTGTGCTCTGTCGCTTCGCCGGTGACATGGCCAGGTTGATCTTCCTTCAGGATGGTTCGGGAAAGTGACGCTACCACGTTGAGCCGTCGGCATGACATTAACGTAGGTAAGACACTGATTACAGGAGAACACCATGACCGCACCCATCCTGATTACCGGCGCCGGCCAACGCATTGGTCTGGCCTTTGCCAGAGCCTGTCTTGACCGCGGCCAGCCCATCATCGTCACCTACCGAACCTATCGACCGGCCATCGACGCGCTGCAGAAGGCGGGAGCAGTGTGTCTCCATGCGGATTTTGCCACGAATGCGGGCATTGATGACTTCATCCAGGCCCTGAAATCCCGGACGGACACGCTACGTGCCATTATCCACAATGCGTCGGACTGGATACCAGAGAGCGAAGACTCCGACCCGGCAGACGTGATGAACGCCATGATGCAGATTCACGTGATGACACCGTACCGGATAAACCTCACGTGCCGGTCGATGCTGGAGCAGGAGGGTTCGACAACCGACATTATCCACATGACCGACTACGTGGTGGAGAAGGGCAGCGCGAAGCATATCGCCTATGCCGCCAGCAAGGCAGCCCTGACTAACCTGACCCTGTCGTTCGCCCGTCTACTGGCGCCCAGGGTCAAGGTGAACGCCGTGGCGCCGTCCCTGATCATGTTCAACCAGGGCGATAGCCAGGCGTATCGGGAGAAAACCCTGAAGAAGTCGCTTATGGGAATAGAACCGGGGGCTGAGGTCGCTGTCGCCACGCTTCAGTTTCTGCTGGACAACCCCTATATCACGGGCCGCACCCTGCCCCTGGATGGTGGGCGCCATCTGGTTTGATCCCGTTAAATGCCCAGCTCGGCCGGCTGGAGTCTCACGCCGGCCACCTTCCAGGCCCCTTCCGTGAGCACCATCCGGTAATAGGCGTCCCATCGCTTGCCCTCCGGCCCCTGCAACCGCACCACCTGGATTTCAAAGGCGCCGTGGGGCACGCGCTGGGTAAACTCGATGGCCGTGGCGTTGTGCACCGCCGGGTAGGCTTCACGAACCATATCGACAAACACCTGTGACGACCCGAATCGACGCTTGATGCCCTCGGAGGCGTGGGCCCAGGCCTGCTCCTCGTCGTTGTTCGCAAACGCTTCGATCTGGCGCAGGATGGTGTCGCGGATTTCTGCGTCTTTGTCACTGGCCACAGACTGTGGGGACCCGAGAACCGCGAAGCCAATGAAAGCCAGAAGCACGGGAATCAGCCACTTTCCGGAAACGATGTGTTGGTGACCCATGATGGCACCTCTCTATTGTTCATCTTTTAAACAATACGGTCGGATCAGGGCTCCGGATTCGCGTTCCGCCAGCCAGCTTACTCTCACCGACGACCCTTCTCCGGCCAGATGATCTTCATCAGGGCCCGACGCTTTGGATCCGGAAAGGCAATAGCGTTGTCGGACCTCGCGATCGACAGGACCTCGCCGAGCATACGAAACAGTTCGATGTTGTCGTGAACACAACGGGGAATGGCCTCATCTCTCAGAAAATGCAGGTAGCGCTCCAGATTCTCTTCATCAGGCCGCCAGTGATCGTCAAAGGCGTTCCGGAACAGGGCCCGGGTGGCAATGGCTCGCCATTCGTCGCGATACCCGGTATCGAGCCTTTCCGGATACACGTACAGGTCTTTGATTTCCTGATCAATTTTTACTTCCACGTGGTCCGGGGGAAACAGCATCCGCATGGCCAGCAGGTCGTAGCTGTCATTCAACTGCTCGTCCACGGCGGCTTTGACCAAATCAATCCTGCTCATAATTGCTCGTTTTATGACCTGTAACGGAAAGCGTTTCGTACTGTTCCTTACGACAATAAACCTGCGGGAGACTTCCCATGCACATGGACACCGGCGAACTGAAAAAACACAAGCACGACACAATTTCTCTGTTGGAGATTGTCTCGATGGAAGGGCGCTATTACATGGCGCGGTTCTATCTGGATGGACAGGGCTACGTTCTGACGGACCCCTACGACAAGCCAGTGATGTTCACCGGAGCCTGCGCGGTGCGAGAACATTTCCACGAATACGAGGTCGAGCGCACCGAGGTGATTCCGCCGACTGGAACCGATGAAATGATTGGTATGCCTGACAGCGGCTCCGAAACCATGCGGGTCCCTCTCTAGGGCCCGCTTGACGTTCCCCTAGCTTCCAGCGAATGAGAGCGAATCCACGAGATCGGCGCCGTTGAACACGGCCCCGTGAAAATCGCTCTCCGGTATCTGATTGAGCGTAAACACGATGGCACTGGCGGCCTGTTCGGCACTCAGGCAATCCCCCGACGCCAGACGATTGGTCAGCCACTCCGCGTGGGGCAGATCTAACTTGCCCGCCTTATCGATATGGCTTCGAATACCCGGCGTATCCACCAGCCCCGGCTGAAAGAGGCTGACAACCGGCCCGCCCGACATGGTGTCGAACTCAACGGACATCTGACGCACCAGCCGACGCAGCGCCATCTTGCTGATCCCGTAGCTGCCCGTTCCGGGTTGCGCATGCTTGTCCATACCCGCACCAATCATCACGATTCGCGACGAGGGATCACTCCCTTTGAGTATCGGTAACAACGATTGGGTGAGCAGCATGGGCGCGGACACGTTCACGGCCAGGGCTTCCTGAAAATCAATGAGCCCAAGGCTGGCAAAATCCGCAGCCGGCTCACCCACGCCAGCGCAATACACAAACGCTGAAAGACGATCTACGGCGTCGCTCACCTGCTGCGCGAGATCACGGGTGCTTTCGGGATCCGCAAGGTCCACTTCCAGCGTCATCACTTCACGGTCGGGCGCCTCCACACGGAGCTTTGTCGCGACCTCCTCCAGCTTTGACACGGTGCGGCCTGCAAGGATCAGGTCGTGGCCTTGAGCAGCAAGTTCCAGGGCCAGGGCCTCCCCAATGCCCGACCCCGCGCCAGTGATCAGTGTCCACATAGTGCTTCTCCCTTTTGCAGATAATTCACGACACCGTTTGTCGCGACGGGCCGTTATGATTTTTGGAGATCAGACGTTTCAGACAGTCCGCATCTGTGGTCACATACGGTAACCTGTGGCAACAGGATTGAACTGCACACCAGACAAGGAAATTCATGGCCGCACTCTCCACCGAGCCCACCGAGCAACGCGCCAGGATCGAACCCGGGTTTCACGCGATCCACGCCAACCATCTGGAAGACTTGCGCCGGGCCGTTGTCTACATCTGTCGGCACAACCCAATGCCGCCACTGGAGAGCGAGACCTTCCTGGTGCAGAGCAACGGCATTGCCCAGTGGCTGAAGCTTGCGCTGGCGGAGAAGCGCACCGAAGATGGCCTTGAGGGCGGCCTTGGAATTGCTGCCGGTATGGATTTCCTGTTCCCGGCCCGGTTTATCTGGCAAGCCTACCGGGCCGTGCTTCCGGACGGTGAGGTACCGGAACAGTCGCCCTTCGACAAACGGCGGCTGGTGTGGCGGCTGTACCGGTTATTGCCACGTCTGGTGGGGCAGGACGAGGCCTTCACACCCCTGGCCCGGTTTCTGGAAGGTAACGATCCGGACCTGCGCAATTTCCAGCTGGCGGAGAAGGTGGCGGATCTGTTTGACCAGTACCAGGTGTTCCGGGCCGACTGGCTGGCCGCCTGGGAGCAGGGCAAGGACGTGATTATCACGGCCCGGGCCGAGGAAAAGCCTCTGGATGCGGAAACCCGCTGGCAGCCCCTGCTCTGGCGCCGGCTGGTTGAGGATGTGGGCGCAGACGCTCATACCAGCCGCTCGCAGATCCATACCCGGTTCATGGAACAGGGCCAGCGACTTCAGGCGCCGGCCAACCCGTCCCGGCTGCCGACCCGCATTGTCGTCTTTGGCGTCTCCTCACTGCCCCGGCAAGCGTTGGAAGCCCTGTACGTGCTGAGCCGGTTCAGTCAGGTAGTGCTGTGTGTTCACAACCCCTGCCAGTTCTACTGGGCCGACATCATCAGCGACCGGGAGCTACTCACCGCCGAACGTAAACGGGGCAGGACCCATCCGACACTTTCCGCCATTGAGGATCCGGACCAGCTGCACCAGCACGCCAATCCACTGCTGGCCGCCTGGGGCAAGCAGGGCCGGGACTACATCCGGCTGCTGGACGAGTTCGACAACCCGGATCAGTACCGGGGCAGCTTCCAGACTCCGGACCAGAAAATTGATATTTTCTCGGACCATGGCAACCCGGAAGCACCGCGCCTGCTTCATCAGCTGCAGAACGATATCCACAACCTGACGCCCCTTCGGGAAATCCGCCAGCAACAACGACAACTGGATGTTCAGCAGGATCATTCCCTGGCGTTCCACCAGGCCCACAGCCCACAGCGGGAAGTGGAAATTCTGCACGATCAGCTTCTCGCCGCCTTCAACGTCGATCCCACGCTGCGGCCCCGGGACGTGATCGTGATGGTGCCCGATATCAACGTGTACGCGCCCCACATACAGGCCGTATTCGGCCGCTACCAGCCGGGCCGGAAACGCCACATTCCCTTCACCATTTCCGACCAGGGCCAGCGCCACCACGAGCCGGTGCTGATTGCTCTGGAAACCCTGATGTCACTGCCCCGCAGTCGTTTTGCGGTGAGTGAGATCATCAGCCTGCTGGAAGTACCCGGCATACGGGACCGCTTCGGTATCAATGAAGACGAGATCCCCCTGGCCCGTCGCTGGGTCGAGGGCGCCAATATCCGCTGGGGTCTGCACGGCCAGCACCGGGAAAGCCTGGACCTGCCCGCCGAACTGGAACGCAATACCTGGCAATCCGGTCTGCGCTCGATGCTGCTGGGTTATGGCATGGGCGACGATGAGCCCTGGGCCGGTGTGGAACCCTTCGGCGAGATCGGCGGCCTGCAGGCCAGTCTTGCCGGCCGCCTGAACGACTTTGTGCATCAGCTGGAAACCCTCTGGCAAGCGCTTCAGACCCATCGCACACCGGACGAATGGGAACACCTGTTCTCAGAGATGCTCGGGCAGTTCTTCCACAAGGTCGAAGGCAGCGACCTGTTGCTGCTGAACCGTTTCCGCCGCCAGTTGGAGCAGTGGCTGGAAGACGCGCTGGCAGCAGGCCTTGAGGAACAGACCCTGCCCCTGAACATCGTCAAGGATGTGCTGCTGGAGGGGCTGGATGAAGGCGGCCTGAACCAGCGTTTCCTGGCCGGCAAGGTCAACTTCGCCACCCTGATGCCCATGCGGGCAATACCCTTCCGGAAAGTGTGCCTGCTGGGCATGAACGACGGCGACTATCCCCGCTCCCGGCCGCCGGTGGATTTCGATCTCATGGCCCAGGATTACCGCCCGGGGGACCGCTCCCGCCGGGAAGACGATCGCTACCTGTTCCTGGAAGCCCTGTTATCCGCCCGGGCGCAGCTTTACATCAGTTGGGTAGGCCGCAGCATAAAGGATGATTCGGAACGGCCGCCGTCGGTTCTGGTGGGGCAGCTTCAGGATCATCTGGACAGTCTCTGGTCTGTGTCTGGGCAACCCGAAACCAAGGTCATCGAGGCACTGACGACCCAACACCCGTTGCAGCCGTTCAGCCGGAGCTATTTCCCGAAAGCCAACGGGCTGGAGGAGGGTGGAAAGGGGGAAAACAGTTCGCCCCGTCCCCTGGCCGAGGTGTTGGAGGCACGCCGGTTATTCACCTACGAGCGGGAATGGCGCAGTGCCCATGGTGGTGAGGCTGCCGCGCAGACACAGTCGGCACTACCTTACCAGGCGCCCGAAGAGCCCATCAGCCTGAACGATCTGGCGGCTTTCCTGAAAAAACCCATCGACACCTTTTACCAGCGCCGGCTGCAGGTGCGCTTCGAGGATGTCGAAGACGACGACACCGACAACGAGAATTTCGAACTGGACGGCCTGGACCGCTGGCGCCTGGACAACGAGCTGATCCAGGATGGGCTATTGAAAGCCAGCAGCGACGAGGAACTGCACGATCGGTTGCAGGCAACTCTGGACCGCATGGCGCGACGCGGCGACCTGGGTATGGGCGTGACCGAACACCGCCTGCGTTCCGAGCTGGCGGGGCGCTTGCCCGATCTGTTCGAGCGTTACCAGAACGCACTGGCTGACTGGCCGGAAGCGGTTGCTGAACCGCTGCCCTTTGATTACCGGTTTGAAAGCGCCCTGGGTTCGGTGGAAATCGCGGATCTGATCGACAACCTGCGCTGCAATGCCCAGGGAGAGCTGTGCCGGCTGGTGGTGGCCAGTTCCAGCCTGCTGACCGGTTCAGGATCCAGCAAGAAAGTACGCTATGCCAACCTGATGCGGGACTGGCTGATCCATCTGGCAGGCCAGCTCGGCGGTCAACCTTTTGAGACCCTGGTTCTGGGCAAGGAGGAGGGACGGAAATTCCGCTTTGCTCCATTGCATCCAGAGCGGGCCAGACCGTTGTTCGAAACGGTGCTCAGCGGATGGATGGACGCCACCACCCGGGCGCTGCCCATTCACTGCGAGGCCGGCTTTGCCTGGATCACCAGTTTCTACGGCAGCAAAAAGTACGTCGGTGACCATGAACGAGCCATATCAGAGGCGCAGCAGGCCTATTCCATTGCTCTGAAGCGGGATACCGGTTACCTGAGAGGGGCCTTTGAAACACCGGAGCTGCTGATGGCCAGCAGTGAATTCGAAGCCCTGTTGCATCAGCTCTACGTGCCGGTTTGGGAAGCCGAGCAGGACAAATCGGCTGCAGATCAGATCGGAGGCCTGGAATGACCGAGCAGATGACCAACCGGAATCCGAATCTGGATCCCCTGGCACTGACCCTCAACGGCAGTGCCCTGATCGAGGCCAGTGCCGGCACCGGCAAAACCTTTACCATTGCCATTCTGTACGTGCGCCTGGTGCTTGGCCAGGGTCAGTCGCCCGACAGCCCTCTGCAGAACCTGCTGCCTCCCAACCTGCTGGTGGTCACTTTTACCGAGGCCGCTACCAAGGAACTGCGTGACCGTATCCGCACCCGGCTCACCCAGGCCGCCGAGGTGTTTTCTGATGCGCCCGACGAGCCCAATCCGCCCGCGGAAACGGCACTGATCTACCAGCTACGGGATGAAAGCTACCCGGATCCGGCCAGCTGGCCGGAATGCCGAAAGAAGCTGCTATTGGCCGCCGAATGGATGGACGAGGCGGCGGTATCCACCATCCACAGTTTCTGCAACCGCATGCTCAGCGAGCACGCCTTCGACAGCGGCAGCCTGTTCAAACTCACCCTCGAAACCGACCAGAGCGAATTGCTGGACGAGGTCGCCCGGGATTACTGGCGCACCTTTGTCTATCCGCTGCCACCGGCGCTGATGGACGAGGCCCTGAGCCACTGGAAAACCCCCGGGGACCTGCGCCAGGGTGTTCGCAATCTGATTGACGATCCCCTGAGCCTGGGCACACCCCCGGAGAGCGTTCATCAGGCCATCGATCAGGTGGTCCACCGGCGTCTGGAACAGTCACAGTCTCTGAAAGCCCACCCCTGGAGCCAGTGGCGCGATGACGTGATCGAGCTGCTGAACGATCTGAACAAGAGCAAGCGACTCCATGGCGCCAGCAAGAATGCCATGATCAAGGTCTGGGATTTGCTGGTTGCCTGGGCGGAATCGGACGACCTTTTGCCCGAAAAGATCGATAGCGCCGCGGGCTTCAAGAATCAGACGCCCGAAGGGCTCGACAAGATTCTCAAGGGCGATGATTCTGCCCCTCATCACCCGGCCTTTGATGCCATCGGAGCGCTGCTGGATTTCAGCCAGAACCAGCCCAGCGCCAAATCCGACATTCTCCGCCACGCCAGCCACTGGATGGCCGAACGGCTGGAATCGGAAAAGCAAAAACGCTCGGAGATGGGCTTTGACGATCTGCTCACCCGGCTGGACGATGCGCTGCATGGCCCCCGGGGCGACCAGCTGGCCGCGACGATCCGTCGCCAGTTTCCCGTTGCTCTGATTGACGAATTCCAGGACACCGACCCGGTGCAGTACCGGATCTTCGACCGCATCTATAATGTGTCTGGCGGCGATTCCGGTACCTGCCTGCTGATGATCGGGGATCCAAAGCAGGCCATCTACGGCTTCCGGGGTGCTGATATATACACCTACCTGCAGGCCAGGCAGGGCGTGAAAGAGCGGACCTACACACTGGGCAAGAACTTCCGCTCCGCCAAGACCATGGTGGCGGCGGTTAACCGGGTCTTTGACCACAGTGACCAGAACAGCCGGGACGGCGCCTTCCTGTTCGGCAAGGGCGACACCTCACCGCTGCCGTTCCAGGGCGTGGACGCCAACGGTACCAAACGAAGCTGGTCGATTAACGGAGAAGTGCAGCCCAGCCTGGTGTTCTGGACCCACGAATCTGGGGAAGAGGAAGGCGTTGCCAAGGGCGCCGCCAGGGCCGATATGGCAGAAACCTGCGCTAGCGAGATCGCCCGTTTGCTGACCCTGGGCCAGGCCGGGCAGGCCGGTTTTGCCTTACCGGATAATCCGAGCGATCTGGAGCCGGTTGCCCCCAAAGACATCGCGATACTGGTCAACAACCGCAACGAGGCCAGCGCAGTTCGGGACGCCCTGGGCCAGCGGCGTATCAAGAGTGTGTACCTGTCAGACCGCGATTCGGTGCTGACCTCACGGGAATCACAGGAAATCCTCTGCTGGCTTCGGGCATTTGCCGAGCCCCGGCAGCTGGCCTATATCCGCGCGGCCCTGGCTACACCCACCCTCGGTCAGTCCTGGCATGCCATGAATCAGCTTCTCACCGACGAGCTCGTGCTGGAACGGGAAATCGAGCGCTTTATTGGTTACCAGCAGCAATGGCAGAAACAGGGTGTACTGCCCATGCTGCGAACCTTCCTGATGGATTTCGAGGTGCCAGGCCAGTTACTGCAACGCCCTGACGGCGAACGGCGGTTGACCGACATTCTGCACATTGCCGAGTTGCTGCAGCAGGACAGCCTGCAACTGGACGGCGAACATGCCCTGGTGCATCACTACACCCAGATTCTGCGTGCAGCCGACGAGGAAGATGAACACCGTACCCTGCGGCTGGAAAGTGATGCCGGCCTGGTGAAGGTCATCACCGTGCACAAGTCCAAGGGTCTGGAATACCCGCTGGTGTTTCTGCCCTTTGGCACGGCCTTTCGCGCCCAGAGTGAAAAGCAGGCCTTCGTGCGCTATCACAATGAGCAGGGCAGGCTGGTCACGGTATTCGACCCGTCGCCGGACGACGTGGCCAGGGCTGACCGGGAACGCCTAGGTGAGGATATCCGCAAGTTCTACGTAGCCCTGACCCGGGCCCGCTTCGCCACCTGGGTCGGCACGGCGGCCCTGGACAACTGGCAGCAAAGCGGACTGGGCTACCTGATTGGAAGCGAAGGGCAAAGCCGTATCAGCGACTGCCTGGGGAAACTGGCAGAGGGCAGAGCGGAGATCCGGATAACCCCGTTACCGGATCCGGACGATACGCACTACCACGGACCGGCGCCCGAAGCGCTTGGCCCGGCCATGGTCTCTTCCCGTGAGGCCAGAGAGGACTGGTGGATTGCCAGCTACTCCTCCATCGAATACACCGGCATGACCGGCACCGGGATCGCGTTTACCGGTGAGGTGGAAGATGCCCAGACCCAGAACCTGCTGGAAGAAAGCACCCTGGACGAAGAGGAAAACCCGGCTCAAATGGCCAACCAGCGCAACCAGCATAACTTTCCGAAAGGCGCCGGACCCGGCACCTTCCTGCACGAATTGCTGGAATGGTGCACGCAGCAGGGGTTCCAGCGGGTTGTGGATAACCCGCCGCTGCTTCATGAGCAGCTGACCCGGCGCTGCGGCACTCGTGGTTGGAACGAATGGGTGGAGCCGCTGGTGCGCTGGTTGCTGGCATTGATCAGCAAACCATTGAGCCTCGACCGGGCCGGTGCAGAAACCGTCTGCCTGTCGGACCTGACCACCCTGCGCCCGGAACTGGAGTTCTGGTTTGAAAGCCGCAACGTCAGTATCCGGAAACTCGACGAGCTGGTAACGGCGCACACCCTGAATCGCGCGGACCGTCCCCGAGTCGAAGAGACCCGATTCAACGGGATGCTCAAGGGGTTTATCGATCTGGTGTTCGAACACAACGGGCGCTATTACGTGCTGGACTACAAATCCAATACCCTGGGCGAAGACAACAGCGCCTATACCGATCAGGCCATGGGCAACGCCATCCTGGATAAACGCTACGATCTGCAATACGTGCTCTACCTGCTGGCCCTGCACCGGCTGCTGAAAGCCCGTTTGCCGGATTACGACTACGACCGACACATTGGCGGCGCGGTGTATCTGTTCCTGCGAGGCATTGATTCCAGCACAGGTGGCGCCTTCACCGACAAACCGCCCAGAGCCCTGATTGAACAACTGGATGCCCTGTTTGATGGCGAGTCGGTTGCGGAGGTGGCCGCATGAGCCGTTCCCGCTCCCAAACCGGAAAGTCCGACCACCAGATTGATCTGTTCGCGGAGGACATCGCTGCGGAAACGCCGACCATACCCGCTGCCGGTGATACCACCTTCGCTATCAAAGATCTGCTCTCGAGCCCGGATAAAACCGAGTCCCTGCTGCTGCACTGGCAGCAGGCGGAGTGGATCCGCGCGCTGGATGTGGGGTTTGCCCGGCTGATCCGGGAGCTCTCGGAAGAGCAGGGCGAACGCCCGGACCCACTGCTCCTGCTGCTGGCGGCACTGGTCTCCCATCAGGTGGGGCGTGGCCATGTCTGCGTCGATCTGGGCAATCTCCTGGCCGATGCCGGGCATACCCTTTCACTGCCGCCAGAGGAGTCGGTCCAGGAGCCGCTCACCGATTCCGGCACCAGCGAGCCGGACCGTCCCAAGCCCGCCGACGTGCTTGCACTTGTAACGCTGCCGGAATGCTTGAGCATACTGGAAAGCGCCTGCGCCGTAAGTGATGGCTCACATACAACACCCCTGGTGCTGAACGGAACCCGGCTCTATCTGCGCAGATTCTGGCGCTACGAACAACGCATTGCGGCGGGTATCCGGCACCGCCTGGCTTTGCCATCACCCCTGGCAGATCCGGAATCCGGTCCGGCCCGCACCCTGTCTCTCGCTCTGGATACACTGTTCCGGTCGTCAGAACCGGTGGATTACCAGAAACTGGCCTGTGCCCTAGCGGCCCGCAACCATTTCGCCGTGATCACCGGCGGGCCGGGCACCGGCAAGACCACCACCGTGGTCAATCTTCTGGCGGCACTTCAGGCCGTCGCCGGGGAATCCCCCGAACGGGCCGGTCGGAAATACCGGATCCGCCTGGCAGCCCCGACCGGCAAGGCGGCGGCCCGACTGAACGAATCCATCGGTGGTGCAGTGAGCCGGTTACCCCTTGCCGAACTGCCGGGCAACGTGGACCTGAATGATATCCCCACCAGGGTCACTACCCTGCACCGGTTACTGGGCAGCCGGCCGGATACCCGCAAATTCCGCCATAACCGGGACAACCCTTTGCTGGTGGATATCCTGGTGATCGACGAGGCCTCAATGGTGGACGTGGATCTTATGGCGTCGGTGTTTGATGCCTTGCCCGCCAACGCCCAGCTGATCCTGTTGGGCGACAAGGACCAGCTGGCCTCGGTGGACGCCGGTGCGGTACTGGGGGAACTTTGCCAGCGGGCGTTGCTGGCGCATTACACTCCGGAAACTGCCCGGTGGCTGGCCGCCATGGCCGGAAGCGAGATACCGGAGTCACTGGTGGACGAAACCGGCCAACCCATGGATCAGGCCGTGGCCATGCTGCGCAAGAGCTACCGGTTCCGGGAGGACAGCGGTATCCGCGCCTTTGCCGAAGCAGTGAACACTAACGCGCTTGATAACGCCATGTTGCGCCAGATCCGGGAAGCGGAATTCGACGATGTCATTTTGCTTAACGGCCGGTCGAAAAGTGGGGATACGGAAGACACCCTGGACCTGGTGTGTCGACATGCCATCACCGGCTCACCAGAGGCATTCCGAAATGCCGGGCAGGGCCGGCAAGTGAATGGTCAGAGCCTGCCACCACCCGTTGGTTACCGCCATTACCTCGAACGCTTGCAGAATCATGGCCTGAACGAAAGCAGCCCCCGCGAAGACTGGGATGCGATGGCGGTGCAGCTCCTTGAAGCCTTCAGTGACTTCCAAGTGCTCTGTGCCCTGCGCAAGGGCCCCTGGGGCGTGGAAGGCCTGAACGACCGGATCGCAAGGCAGTTACTGGCTGAAAAACTGATTTCGCGGGCCGAGGGCTGGTATGAGGGCCGGCCTGTGCTGATTACCGGCAACGACTACAACCTGGGCCTGATGAACGGCGACATTGGCATTGCCGTCAACGTGCCCTGGGATCGGACCGACACCGGTGAGCCCCGCTATACCCTGCGAGTGGCGTTTCCGGATAGCGACACCGCTGGCGGTATTCGCTGGATCTCGCCCAGTCGTCTGCAGCAGCTGGAAACCGTGTACGCCATGACGGTGCACAAATCCCAGGGTTCGGAGTTCAACCACACCTGCCTGGTCTTGCCGGACCGTTTGAGCCCGGTCCTGACAAAAGAGCTGGTCTATACCGGCATCACCCGCGCCAGAAACTGGTTCAGCCTGATTGCCGGGGACATTCCGGTGCTCAGGGAGGCCGTCTCGCAGCAGGTCTCCAGGGCCTCAGGTTTGGCGCTCGCACTTGTGGAATCTACTGACTAATGGGTATCGCCTCCAGCTACATGTTCTTATATGATCGCCGGGAACTCTCTGACATGCAGTACGTGGAATGCCCTCTCATTCTTTTTATCTTCAGCAAGACGAAGCCTCGCGTTTAAAAACCATTCTGGAAGGGACCGGCGCCGGAACCTGGGAATGGAACGTCCAGACGGGGGAGACGATTTTTAATGAGCGCTGGGCGGAAATCATCGGGTATTCGCTGGAAGAACTTCAACCGGTGTCCATTGACACCTGGATGAAGCACGCCCATCCGGACGATCTGGCTCTCTCAGAGCAGAAGTTAACGGCTCATTTCCGCGGCGACTCCGAGTATTACGAGTGTGAAGCCCGCATGCGTCATCGCGACGGCTATTGGGTTTGGGTCCGAGATTATGGTCGCCTCGTCAGTCGGACACTTGAAGGGGAGCCCGAGTGGATTTCCGGAACGCACATAGAGATCTCCAGCAGCAAGCAGTACGAACAGAGGCTGGAGCAAATCAAGGCTGAGCAACAGCAAACGATCCAGCGTTTTGAAAAAATGGCGTCGCTCTTGCCGGGAGTGGTGTTCCAGTTCGAGATCAGACCGGACGGAACCATGACGTTTCCCTATGCCAGTGCCGGAATTGAACGGGTCTATGGCGTGACGCCTGAGCAGGCGCTCGCCGATGGGACTATTGTGTTCCAGGCCATTCATCCAGAAGACCGCGGCTTTGTTGAACAGACCATTAACCACTCGAAGAAAAGCGGCGAAAACTGGATCTGTGAATATCGGGTTATAAACGAGGGCGTGGTCAGCTGGGTTCTGGGCCGTTCCAAACCGGAATTCAAGCCGGACGGTACGGTCATCTGGCACGGCGCGATCCTGGATATCACCTCCCAGAAAACGCTTGAAGAAGAGCTCCGACAGACATCAACCACTGACGATCTCACAGGTGCAGCCAATCGGCGTCGCTTCACCGAGGTGCTGTCTTGGGAGTTTGAGAGGCTGAAACGGAACGGCGCCGGCTATGCGGTCGTACTCTTCGATTTTGACTGGTTCAAGAGAGTGAATGATCATTACGGGCACCACGTTGGTGACCTTGTCCTGAGGGAGACTGCCCACCGCATCAAAAATGAACTGCGTACGGGCGACACGCTGGGGCGAATCGGTGGCGAGGAGTTTGCCGTGCTCTTGCCTCAGTGCGACGAGAACAGTGCCAGGCAATTTGCGGAACGCCTTCGCCGATCCGTTGAACAATTGCGGTTCATTGGCTTTGATGAACTGCGGGGCACCATAACCTGCGGCGTTGCCATTTCCGACCGGACTGACGAAAAACCCAGCCAGATTCTGGTACGTGCGGACCAGGCGATGTACCGGGGCAAGGCTCAAGGCCGCAATCAAGTGGTCGTGTTTGACTACAAAGATCAGGATTCCGGCTGAATTTCGGTATCCCCGCCATCAGACTGGTGTTGCTGGAACCACAGCCGGGCGTAATGCCCGTTCCGGGCCAACAAATCCTGATGGTGTCCGCTCTCCACGATTTTTCCGCCCTCCATCACAAGGATGCTGTCCGCATCCATAACAGTCGACAGCCTGTGGGCAATCACCAGTGTTGTCCGCCTCTGGCTAACTTCCTTGAGCGCCGTGAGGATGGCCTGCTCCGAAAGTGAATCCAGAGAGGATGTCGCCTCATCCAGGATCAGCAACGGCGGGTTCTTCAGGATCACCCGGGCAATGGCCACCCGTTGCTTTTCACCACCGGAGAGCTTCAGGCCCCGTTCGCCCACCTTCGTTTCGTAACCCTCCGGCAGGCTGTGGATAAAGTCTTCCAGGTGGGCCATTCGAGCTGCCCGGTACACCTCTTCTTCCGTGGCTTCCGGTCGGCCATAGGCCAGATTCCGGTAAAGGGTATCGTTGAACAGCACCGTATCCTGAGGCACCACACCAATCGCAGAGCGCAGGCTGTCCTGGGTCACCTGCCGAATGTCCTGACCGTCGATCCGTATGGCGCCCTGATCGACGTCGTAAAAGCGGAACAGCAGGCGGGCGAGGGTGGACTTGCCGGCGCCACTGGCTCCCACCACGGCAATCTTGTGGCCGGACGGGATGGAAAAATTCACATCCTTCAGAATCGGGCGGTCCGGGCGGTAGGCAAAGTGGATGTGGTCAAACTGCACTTCGCCTCTATCCACGGCCAGCTCGGTAGCATCCGGAGCATCTTCAATCGCCGGTTTGTCCCCCAGCAGTTTGAACAGGCGCTCGACATTCACCAGTGCCTGCCGGATTTCCCGGTAGACAAACCCCAGGGCGTTCAGGGGAATGAACAGCTGGAGCAGGTAGGCGTTGATCATGGTGAAGTCACCGAGGGTGATTTCACCACTGGCCACTTCCCGGACCGCCATGGCCATGATCACGATCATCGCCAGACCGATAATCAATGCCTGACCGGAGTTAAGCGCGGCCAGGGACAGGCGGTTTTTCAGACGGGCCTGTTCCCAGTCGTCCAGATCCCGATCATAGACCTCGGCCTCGTACCGCTCGTTATTGAAATATTTGACGGTTTCATAGTTCAACAGGCTGTCTATGGCCCGCGAGTTGGACTGGTTATCCCGGGCATTGGCTTCGCGCACGAATTTCGTCCGCCACTCAGTGATCTTGATGGAAAAGACCACATACACCACTACGGCCACCAGGATCGCCAGCACATAACCCACGTTGAACACCACGAAAAGAATGCCGGCGACCATCAGGATCTCCAGCAGGGTGGGCACAATGTTGAACAGGGTAAAACGCAGCAGGAAGCTGATGCCGTTGGTACCCCGCTCGATATCCCGGGCAAGGCCACCGGTCTTTCGATCCAGGTGGAAGGCCAGTTCGCGCTGGTGCAGGTGCTCGAACACTCGCAGGGACACCCGGCGCATGGCCCGTTCAGCTACCCGGGCAAATACCGCATCCCGAAGCTCATTGAACAGGGTGGCGCCAAACCGCAGTGTGCCGTAAGCCACCACAAGGATCACCGGGATCCAAAGCAGCATGTCCGCGCCGCGGTTCTGGTCGAGGTAGTCGACGATGTATTTCAGGGCAATGGGCGTGGCAACGGTCGCCAGTTTGGCCAACACCAGCAAAACCAGGGACAGGACTACCCGGCCGCGGAATTCGGCCAGATAGGGCCAGAGGCCTGAAATGATTTTCCAGTCCGGTTTATGATCTGCCGGGTAATCGTTGTCGGCGTATGCGCGCACAGGATTTCCTTTTTTACTTCAGAGTAGTCGAGCGCACGAGGCGGGATGGCCTGACAGGACACGCTTTAAATACGTCCCTGTACGCTCGGCGAAAGCCATCCATGGCTTTCGACGGTCCTGTCAGGCCATCCCGCCCCGCACGCTCTTACGTAGCTGTATGATAGGTCTTATTGCCAGTACAAACCGTATTGGAGTGGAGTCTATCGTAGCCATCAGGTTGGAGGCACATCATTAACACTCGTCACCGCAAGGCCCTGAAACTGGTCATCGACTTTATCAGCCCCTATCGGCGGGCTGTTGCCGGTGCCCTGGTGGCGCTGATTTTTACGGCCGGAATTACACTCGGGTTAGGACAGGGTCTACGTATTCTTGTCGATCAGGGATTAGCCACCGAGTCGCCGGAGAACCTGGCCAGGGCCATCGGTCTGTTTTTCATCCTGGTATTGGGGCTCGCATTTGGCTCGTTTGCCCGGTTCTATCTCGTTTCCTGGATCGGCGAACGGGTGGTGGCGGATATTCGCAAAAAAGTCTTCAACCACCTGATTGATCTTCATCCGGGCTTTTTCGAGCAGAACCGGGCCCTGGAAATCCAGTCCCGGTTCACTGCCGATACCACGGTTCTGCAGTCGGTGATTGGCTCCACGGTTTCCATTGCGCTGCGCAATGCCCTGATGCTGGTCGGGGGTTGCTGCTGCTGTTCATCACCAACGCCAAACTGGCGAGCATTATTCTGCTGGGCTTTCCCCTGGTGATCGCGCCTATTCTGTTCTATGGCCGGCGGGTGCGGGCTCTTTCCCGTTTAAGCCAGGACCGGGTTGCCGATGTCGGCAGCTACGTGGGCGAGAACCTTACCCAGATCAAGACCGTTCAGGCCTTCAACCATCAGCCCCACGACCGCAAGTATTTTTCCGAAGTGTCTGAACGGGCGTTCGAGATTGCCCGCCAGCGTATCCGTCAGCGCGCCTGGCTGACCACACTGGCCATCTCCCTGGTGATGGGCGCTGTGGGCATCGTCATCTGGATAGGGGGCCTGGACGTTATTCACGGCCGGATCAGCCCGGGTGAGCTGGCGGCCTTTGTCTTCTACAGTCTGCTGGTGGGTGTTGCTGCCGGCGCCATCAGCGAGGTCATCGGCGAGTTGCAGAGGGCTGCAGGCTCGGCGGCGCGGCTGTTTGAACTGTTACAGACTGAGCCGGCGTTTGAACGCAAAGCGTCGACACAGACACTCCCTGAACACGTTCAGGGGGCAATCCGGATTGAGCGGCTGAGCTTCAGTTACCCGGGGCGGCTGGAACAGCCCGCGCTGACAGATCTTTCGCTGGAGGTCAGGGCCGGCGAGACCCTGGCCCTGGTGGGGCCGTCCGGAGCCGGAAAATCCACGCTGTTCGATTTGCTGCTGCACTTCTATCAGCCGACAGAGGGCCGAATTCTGCTCGATGGCGTCGACACTGCCGATCTGTCTCTCGATGCGCTGCGCCGGTGTTTTTCCCTGGTGCCCCAGAATCCAGCCCTGTTCCATGGCACGGTGGCCGACAACATCCGTTACGCCCGGCCTGATGCCAGCCAGCAGGATGTCGAGCAGGCTGCGAAGGTCGCCCATGCCCATGATTTCATCCAGAGCCTGCCAAAGGGCTACGGGACGCCACTCGGGGATGCTGGCCTGGGCCTGTCCGGTGGCCAGAAGCAGCGTCTTGCCATCGCCCGGGCGCTTCTGGCCGATGCGCCAGTGCTGTTGCTGGATGAGGCCACCAGCGCACTGGACGCGGAGAGCGAGAACCTGATCCAGCAAGCGATGCCAGCTCTCACTGCCGGGCGTACCACCCTGGTGATTGCCCATCGACTGGCCACGGTCCGGGACGCGGACCGGATTGCGGTTATGGACCAGGGACGCCTGCTGGCGGTGGGCACCCATGATGAACTGATGCGCCATAACGCCCTCTATCAACGCCTGGCAAAACTGCAATTCCGGGACAATGCGGCCTGAGGGCGACAATAGTCGGTTTGTTTCCTGTGACCGTACTACTTACACTGTTAGGTGAAACTTTCGAACCTGAACCCAGGGAGAATGGCAAAGTGAGCAATAAAGAATTGCAGGCACTCAAAGAACGCTACGTTGCGGCGGGCGCGGCAAGTCCCAATGAACAGTTTGCCGACCATGCAACGAATGCAGAGCTGTGGGATGCAGACGGCAAGCGCATGATCGATTTCGCCGGCGGCATCGGCGTACTGAACATCGGCCATCGCCACCCGAAGGTGGTGGAAGCGGTCAAGGCACAGCTGGACAAGCTGATGCATACCTGCCAGACGGTTATGCCCTATGAGGGCTACGTGAAACTGGCGGAGAAGCTCAGCGGTGTGGTTCCTGTGCGTGGCCACGCCAAGGTAATGCTGGCCAACTCCGGTGCCGAGGCTCTGGAAAACGCCATGAAGATCGCCCGTGCAGCGACTGGCAAAACCAACGTCATCTGCTTCGACGGTGGTTATCACGGCCGGACCTTCTACACCATGGCCATGAACGGTAAGGCAGCGCCGTACCAGACGGATTTCGGCCCCATGCCCGGCACCGTTTATCGCGCGCCTTATCCGGTTCCGTACCACGGCGTCAGTGAAGATGAAGCACTGCGCGGCCTGAAAATGGCCATGAAAGCCGATTCCCCGGCCCACAACACCGCAGCGATCGTTATCGAGCCGGTGCTGGGTGAGGGCGGCTTCTACGCGGCTCCGACCAGCTTCCTCAAGGAAATCCGCAAGATCTGCGACGAGAACGATATCCTGATGATCGCAGACGAAGTGCAGAGCGGCTTTGGCCGGACCGGCAAGATGTTTGCCATCGAGCACAGTGGCGTTGAGCCGGATCTGATGACCATGGCCAAGAGTATGGCTGATGGCATGCCGATTTCCGCCATCGTCGGTACCGACAAGTACATGGACGCGTCCGGCCCGAACTCTCTGGGCGGCACCTACACGGGCAGCCCGACCGCCTGTGCAGCAGCCCTGGCCGTATTCGACGTGTTCAAGGAAGAGGACATCCTCGGCAAGTCCCAGGCGCTGGGCGAAAAACTGAAGCAGCGCTTCAGCCAGTGGCAGGAACAGTTTGCCCACGTCGACAATGTGCGCAACCTCGGTCCCATGGCTGCGTTTGAGCTGGTGGAAAGCAAGGAAAGCCGTACGCCCAAGCCGGAACTGGCAGCGGCGGTAACCAAGAAGGCGAAGGAGAAGGGTCTGATTCTCCTGAGCTGTGGTATGTACGGCAACACCTTGCGGTTCCTGATGCCGGTCACCATCGAAGACGAGGTGCTGGAAGAAGGGCTGGCGATTGTGGAAGAAAGCCTCAAGGAAGTGGGTGCCTGATCGGCGCTGACGTTCAAGAGGAAACAGAAAAGCCGGGCATAAGCCCGGTTTTTTTATGCCCGTTTGGAAAGCGTCTATTCAGTCAACCCGCCGCTTCTGTGTGCGGTGACGGCGGTTACGTCCACACTTGGATTCATCGTATACTGCCCAGACTACTCCGGCAGTGCCTTCCGGCCTGCTCCAGTTTCACCAATCAGGCTAGAACATGACGTCTCCGAGCTCCGCCAACGTTCCGGACCACAAGCCAAGGCCCTGGGTCGACTTGCTGGTCAGTATTATCATTCCATCCGTTATCCTGATGAAGTTCAGTGGCGAAGAACATCTGGGCAGCGTGAACGCACTGGTCATCGGCCTGGCGTTTCCACTGGGCTGGGGGTTGTTCGAACTGATCAAGTACCGCAAGAAAAACTTCATTGCGGTACTCGGTTTGGTCAGTGTCGGGCTGACAGGCGGCATTGGCCTGCTTGAGCTGGATGCGGGTTGGTTAGCCATCAAGGAAGCCGCGATTCCCGCGATTATAGGTCTGGCGGTACTGGCTTCCACACGAACCAAGTACCCTCTGGTACGCACCCTTCTGTATAACCCAAGTGTTCTGGATGTCGATAAGATCCATAAGACCCTTGAAGAACACAATCGGGTTGAGGAATTCGAGGCCCGCCTGCTCAAGGCGAGTTACTTCTTTGCGGGCACCTTCCTGTTTTCATCCATCATGAACTACGTGATTGCCAAATGGATCGTGGTAAGCCCGTCCGGTACTGAGGCGTTCAATGAAGAGCTTGGTCGGATGACCCTGGTGAGCTATCCCATGATCGCCATTCCTTCCATGATTATGATGATGCTGATCTTTTATTATCTCTGGCGCACCATCCGCCGGCTGACCGGGTACACGCTGGAAGAAGTGATGGCACCGCATCTGGCCGAGAAAGAGAGGGAGAGAAACGAATCGTCGGAATCGAGCACCGGTAAATAAAACCTCCGGTGGATCGTTGCCGCACGGGATCGAAAACAAAAAAAGCGGCGAAGGTTTGAAGCCTTCGCCGCTTTTTTTTGTGCCTTTTGGACGGTTGTGATCAGACGTCCAGGTTGGTCACTTCCAGGGCATTGGTCTGAATGAAGTTACGACGCGGTTCGACATCGTCGCCCATCAGGGTTGTGAAGATCTGGTCTGCCGCAATGGCGTCTTCGATCGTCACTTTCATCATGCGGCGGGTCTCCGGATCCATGGTGGTTTCCCACAACTGCTCTGGATTCATCTCGCCAAGACCCTTATAGCGCTGGATATTCAGACCGCGCTGGGCCTCTTTCATCAACCAGTCCAGGGCACCTTCGAACGACAGCACCGGCTGCTTACGCTCGCCACGTTGGATATAGGCGCCGTCTTCAATGAGGCCATCCAGAGTTTCACCCATGCGGGCGATCGCTGCGTACGAGGATGATTCAAAGAACTCATGGCTGAATACATGCTCGTAGGGAATGCCATGCACGTAGATGGTTACCTTCGGCAGATACAGCGCCCGCTCGGTATCCTTGGTGACCGAGAAGGTGTATTTGGTACCGGTGCGGGTATCCAGGTCCAGGCCATCGCCGAGACGCGCAACCCAGCGAGCCACGGAAGCTTCTTCCTTCAGATGCTCAGGCTTGAGCGTGACGTTCTGGAGCATCTGCTCCAGCACCTTGGCCGGGTAGGCCCGGGACAGTCGCCCAATCATGTTCATGACCGCCTGGTAGTCCTTGACCATGGTTTCCAGAGCGGAATCCTTGATCGCCGGGGCTTCCGGGTTCACATAGAGCTGGGCACCTTCCAGAGCGGTCTGGGTGAGGTAAGCTTCCTTGGCCTTCTCGTCCTTCAGGTACTGCTCCTGCTTGCCACGCTTGACCTTGTAAAGCGGCGGCATGGCGATAAAGACATGGCCACGCTCGATGATTTCGCGCATCTGACGGAACAGGAAGGTCAGCAGCAGTGTCCGGATGTGAGAACCGTCCACGTCCGCGTCGGTCATGATGATAATGGAGTGGTAACGCAGTTTATCGGGATTGAATTCTTCCCGGCCGATACCACAGCCCAGAGCCGTGATCAGGGTGCCCACTTCTGCAGAGGACAGCATCTTGTCAAAGCGGGCTTTTTCCACGTTCAGGATCTTACCTTTCAGCGGAAGGATTGCCTGGGTCTTGCGGTCACGGCCCTGTTTGGCGCTACCACCGGCCGAGTCACCCTCCACAATGTAAAGTTCGGAAAGGGCGGGGTCCTTCTCCTGGCAGTCGGCCAGTTTGCCGGGCAGACCGGCGATATCCAGGGCGCCTTTGCGGCGAGTCATGTCACGCGCCTTTCGAGCGGCTTCACGAGCCCTGGCGGCTTCCAGCATCTTGTTGACGATGAGCTTGGCTTCGTTCGGCTGCTCCTGCAGGTACTCCGCAAAACTCTGGTACAGCTCCTGCTCAACCGCGGTCTTCACCTCGGAGGAGACCAGCTTGTCCTTGGTCTGTGAGGAGAACTTCGGGTCCGGAACCTTGACGCTGATGATGGCAGTCAGGCCTTCCCGGGCATCGTCACCGGAGGTCGCAACTTTCGCCTTCTTGCCCAGACCTTCCTGCTCGATATAGTTATTGAGAGAACGGGTCAGGGCCGCCCGGAAGCCGGCCAGGTGTGTGCCGCCATCGCGCTGGGGGATGTTGTTGGTGAAGCAGTAGATGTTCTCCTGAAAAGCATCGTTCCACTGCATGGACACTTCCACCGCGATACCGTCTTCGCGCTCGCGATTAAAATGGAAAACGCGGTTGATCGGGGTCTTGTTGGAATTCAGATGCTCGACAAAGGCGCGCAGGCCACCTTCGTACTCGAAGACTTCTTCCTTGCCAGAACGCTCGTCGGTCAGACGAATGCGCACGCCACTGTTCAGGAACGCGAGTTCCCGCAGACGCTTGGCGAGAATGTCGTAGTGGAATTCAATGTGGGTAAAGGTTTCCGGCGAGGGAATGAAATGCACCTTGGTACCTGATGCGTCGGTCTCGCCGACGGCTGCCAGAGGTGCATTGGGAACACCGTGGGTATAGGTCTGCTCGTAAACCTTGTTGTCTCTACGAATGGTCAGGGTGAGGGTAGAGGACAATGCGTTCACGACCGAGACGCCCACGCCGTGAAGACCGCCGGACACCTTGTAGGAGTTATCGTCGAACTTACCGCCGGCGTGCAGCACGGTCATGATAACTTCCGCAGCCGAAACGCCTTCCTCTTCGTGGAGGTCCACCGGGATGCCACGTCCGTTGTCTTTCACGGTTACCGATTCGTCCGGGTGGATAATCACACCAATCTCTGAGCAGTAGCCCGCAAGCGCTTCGTCGATGGAGTTATCCACCAATTCAAAGACCATGTGGTGCAGGCCAGTGCCATCATCGGTATCCCCGATGTACATACCTGGCCGCTTTCGCACCGCATCCAGCCCTTTCAAGACTTTGATACTGGAGGAATTATAGTTCGATTCACTCATTCGGAAACTCCTGAAGCGTGATAGGCCGGAGCATTCTTTGCTCTTCGCACCGGTCTTATTCTTCCGTCAATTTGCCATGTTCCACGTGGAACAATCTGTAATCCGGTGCATTACCCTCGGGCCAGAGCTGATCCACCATGGGACGCTCAATAGACGTGATAAACACCTGACAACGTAATGCCTGTAACCTGATAGCCAGCATGGCGCGATGGCCCTCATCCAACTCGGCGTTAATATCGTCGAGCAAAAAGGTCACCTGCTTGCCCATGTCACTCAACACCATGCCTTGGGCAATCTTCATCAAAATCACCAGGGTTTTCTGCTGGCCCCGGGAGAACGTTTCGGCAACAGGCCTGCCCTGAAACTTCAACCGGATGTCTGCGCGATTCGGACCATATAATGTGTGCCCGACTTTTCGCTCCTGATCCCGATGGTCTACCAGTAATTCTGCCAGCGGCCGACTGACATCCCAGCCCGGGTAATACTCGAGCTTCAGACCTTCGGTCCAGGGTACCTCTACTTCCCGAACCAGCTTTTCAAAAGCCAACTTGAACCGGCCAAAGGTGCCGGCACGGGCCTCAGTAATGCGCTCACTCAGGGTAGCGTACTGATGATCCCAGACACGCATTAAAGCTTCGTCTAGTCTACCATTTCTCAGCGTTTGATTCCGCTGTGATGTCACTCTCTGGCATTGTTGCCAGAGAGATCCAAAGGAAGGTTCCACGTGGAACACTAACCAGTCCAGAAACTGACGCCGCTTCCCGGGTCCACCTGCCACGACATCAAAAACACCAGGATCGATCACCGATACCGGCAGATGCTTGGCGAGGGCAGAAAGACTCCTGACCGCCTCACCATCCACCCGTAACATCGTTTCCTTCTGACCCACATCCCGGGATATTCCCAGGCGATGCACCAGATCGGTCTCGCTGCCATGCCTGCGTGAGTCCAACCCATGATCGAGACCACCAAACACTGTCAGCCGTTGTTCGCCATGACTCACCACTGCCTGGTGTCTGTTCACCCGAAACGAACGGCCCAATCCCAGATAACCGATGGCTTCCAGCACGCTTGTTTTGCCGCTTCCATTTTCTCCGTAAAGCATATTAAACGACGACGAAAAGCTGACCGGCGCCGACGACAGGTTGCGGAAGTTCTCAGTCTGGAATTTTACAAGCGCCATAGAAAAGCAGACTCGAAGGGGATGAGGGCAGGAAACAACACAAAACCCTTTAACGAAAAAGGCAGCGTTACCTTCCCGTCGGTAACGCTGCCCTAGTGTACAAAAGCCAATCGCTCAAGGCGACAGCCTCAGTGGAGCATGTTCAACCGTTCGTCCATGAACACATCCATTTCTGGTGCAAGGATGTGAACATAGCGATCGAAATACAGGAACTGTTTCAGTAGCAAAGCAAATTCCCTTGGAAAATGCAGGCCATGGCTTTCGCCGATCTTAACCATATCCATCAGGATATGATTAACATCGTCTTCTGCCTGCTCCGCCTCATAGGGAACCTCGTCGGGCACCATTCGATCCATCTGCTGGTACAGCCGTCTCAAATCGCTGGCCAGATCATCTACCCGAACCGTCTGGCGGGTAATACCGATTCGGATCATCGCGTCGGCCATTCCCTCGAAATTCCCAACCATAACGGCTGAAATGAAATCGCTCACCGCCTGCCAGGTATCCGGCTTGATACGACCAACAATTCCGAAGTCGATAAAACCAACCCGACCGTCCTTGAGAACCATCAGGTTGCCGGCATGCACATCCGCGTGGAAAAACTCACATTGGGTCAGACTGGAGAACCAGGTGTTCATGGCCGTGATCAGGGTTCGCTCCGGATCACGGGCGTAACCGCGGATACTTTCCAGATCGGTCAGGGACACACCGTGGAACCGCTCCATGGTCAGGATCCGCCGGGTGCTGCAGTGTTCGAACACCCTCGGTACTGCCGCATCTTCATTATGGGTATCATGCAGAAAATCCCGGAACACCTTCAGGTTGTTCGCTTCCTTGATGAAATCGCACTCTTCCATCATGGTCCGCTGGATTTCCTCGACGATACCGGACATGGAGGTCCAGGACAGTTTCGGTGCCAGAGTTTCCAGAATACGGGCAGACAGGTACAGGAAGTTCAGATCGGTTAAGAGAATGTTTTCCACACCCGGCTTCTGAACCTTGATCACCACTTCTTCACCGGATACCAGACGCGCGGCGTGAACCTGGGCAATCGATGCCGACGCCAGGGCCACCGGATCGATTTCCGAATAGACTTCCTCCAGGGGCCGACCAAGCTCTTCCCGGATAATTCTCTTGATCACACCAAAGGGCAGGTTGGGTGTTCTGTCCAGGCAGTGCTGGAACTCCTCGACATACTCCTTAGGGAAAAACGTCGGGGAGCTGGCAATGAACTGTCCCAGTTTGATGTAGGTTGCACCGAGGGATTCAAACGTCTGCCTCAGCAAGCGCGGCGTTGGAGGGCGATCCCCCCGAAGCCAGTTGATCCCGGTGCGCCCGAGTACCGACACAGTCTGGCCAATCCTGAAGGCGCCTTTGATTCCATTCGTTACGGTACTCATCAATCTCATCTCCTCCTACAGCCTCATGGGCATGACAACATAGAGGCAACGGTTATCGTTTTGCGCCTCTATCAACGCACTGCTGTTCGGATTCGACAGGGTTATTTTTACCTGGTCCTCATCCAGCGCGTTCATGACATCCACCAGATAGCCTACATTAAAACCGATTTGCAGGGATTCGCCCTGATAGTCCACCGGCAGCGCGTCTTCGGCCTGTTCCTGATCCGGGTTGTTGGCAAATACCTGGAGTTCATTGGATGCCAGGTTCAAGCGCACGCCGCGGATGTTCTCGTGGGACAGGATGCCCGCCCGTTGCAGGGTATTCTTTAAGGTGGCGCGGTCCGCCAGGACGATCTTGTCGCCCCCGCGCGGAATTACGCGATTGTAGTCGGGAAATTTGCCTTCAATCAGTTTCGAGGTGAAGGTATAAGACCCCACCGTCGCTCGCAGGTGGTTATCGCCAATAACCAGGGTCACCGGTGTTTCCACATCATCGAGCAACCGGGCCAGTTCCAGTACCCCTTTGCGCGGAACAATAACCTGACGCAGCTCCGGGCAGTTGGTGGCCAGTTCCAGGTGTGCCATGGCCAGTCGATGGCCGTCGGTAGCTACCGTCCGCACATGGTCCTTGTCCACTTCCAGCAACAGTCCATTCAGGTAGTAGCGCACGTCCTGCTGAGCCATGGCGAACGCCGTGGCATCAAGCATTCGGCCGAGTTCTTTCTGGGGCAATTCCAGACGGAAGCTCTCGTCTTCGTCTTCCACGTTCGGAAAGTGCTCCGCCGGCAGGGTCGACAGGGTAAAGTGGCTGGCGCCACACCGCAGGTGCAACCGATCGCCTTCAAGCGACAGCTCCATCGGCGCCTCGTCACCAAGGGCCCGGGAGATATCGGACAGCTTGCGGGCCGGAACGGTAATCCGGCCGGGCTGATCTACATGCACCGGTGTTACCCGCGCCACCAGTTCCACTTCCATATTGGTACCGGTCAGGGTCAGGGTATTGTCCTCGGCCACCAGCAAGACGTTGGAGAGCACGGGCATGGTCTGTTTCTTTTCCACCACGCCAGCAATGCTTTGCAGCGGGGTAAGCAGGGATTCACGGCTGATCGTCAGTTTCATGGCACTCAGCTTTCTTTATGTTGGAAGGGTGAATGTTGTTCGCCAACGCCCGGCATCAGGTGGTCAGCAGTCTCATAAAATTCTGATAATCCTCGCGGATGCCCGGATCAGTCTCCTGCAACTCCACGATTTTCTTGCACGCATGCAATACGGTGGTGTGGTCACGCCCGCCAAAGGCATCACCAATCTCCGGCAAGCTGTGATTGGTCAGCTCCTTCGACAACGCCATGGCGACCTGTCTTGGCCGGGTCACCGTTCGAGTCCGGCGCTTGGAGAGAAGGTCGGCCACCTTGATCTTGTAATATTCCGCCACCGTGCGCTGAATGTTGTCGATGCTCACCTGTTTCTCGTGCAGCGCCAACAGGTCTTTCAGGCTCTCCCGGATAAACGGAGGCGTGATTTCAGAGCCAGTGAAGTGAGCATTCGCTATCACCAGACGAAGCGCGCCTTCGAGCTCCCGAACGTTTGAACGAATCTTCTGGGCAATAAAAAAGGCCGCTTCGCTGCTGAGCTTCACGTTGGCCTGATCAGCCTTTTTCATCAAAATGGCAACCCGCGTTTCCAGTTCCGGCGGCTCTACCATCACCGTCAGGCCCCAGCCAAACCGCGATTTGAGTCGCTCTTCCATATCCACAATTTCTTTCGGAAACCGATCGCAGGTAACAATTACCTGCTGCCCGCCTTCCAACAACGCATTAAAGGTATGAAAGAACTCTTCCTGGGAACGCTCCTTGCGGGCGAAGAACTGGATATCATCAATCAACAGCGCGTCCACTGAACGGTAATAGCGCTTGAACTCGTTGATGGCGTTGAGCTGCAATGCCTTCACCATATCGGCAACAAAACGCTCCGAACGGAGATAGGCCACCTTCGCCTTGGGGTTACGACGGACAATTTCGTTTCCGATCGCATGCATAAGGTGTGTTTTACCAAGACCAACACCGCCATACAAAAACAGAGGGTTGTAGGCTCCACCCGGATTCTCGGCCACCTGCATGGATGCGGCACGGGCCAGCTGGTTGGATTTGCCTTCCACAAAGGTTTCGAAGGTGAACCCCTCGTTGAGGAAGCTTTGGTGTTTGATGTCACCTTCAACCTGAACCGGACGCCGCTGGGTGTCACTCTTCGGGCGCACGGATGGTGTGGATGCAACGGTGGCGGCCACGCCTTTTTCTTCTTCGGTTACCCGGCTGCCGGCCTCTTCCTGAACCTGACCGTTGACGCGGGCAGGTGCTTCCGACCGTTTGACCGGTTCGCCTTCACGGGGTGCAGAACCCACTTTCATATTGACCCGGGGCGCCTGCCCACCGTTCAGATCCTTAAGCACCTCTTCGATACGTCGCAGGTACTTTTCGTTTACCCAATCCATGACAAAACGGTTTGGGGCGAACAGCATCAGCTGCCCCTCCCGGTGATCGGACTGCAGGGGCCTGAGCCAGGTATTGAACTGTTGTGCGGGAAACTCGTCCCGGAGTACTTCAAGACATTGATGCCACATACTGTTTGGCACGACAGCCTGCTCCCGATAACCCTGAAATGTCTCTGAACGGACAAGGGACTTCCTGTCCTGTGAGATGACCCCGAATTCTAACCCGACCGGCCCTCCAGTGAAAGGGCTAAAGCCAGTTCATGAACAGCCTGTGGAAATTTATTTCTTTATATTTCAATTTTTTACGAACTTACCTACAACCTTGTGTACAGAAAATTCCTACAATGAAAGTTACCCACAGCCCTGTGTGTACAGCCCGGGTTTAACCCTGTTAGGAACCACGGGATGCAACCGGGGATAACTTTGCACCTCCCTTCGAAAACGACTTACCCACATTTCACCCTGCCATCGTCCACAGATCTCAGGGCGCCTTATCAATACCCTTATAAACCGCCCAACGAACTGTTTTTCTGATCTTTTCTTCGCTTATCCACAGAAACCTGCGGTACTAATAACAGTAATAATTAATCCTTAAAAGAATTCTAAAAAGACTTACTGAATTTATTAGCTGACCTGGCTGATTCCGAATTTCGGGCATGCGCATAACCCCCTAGCAATAAGCATTGAATTCCCCCCGGTATTTGAATAGAATGCCGCTCCTGTTTTGGCTGTTCATTTTCCAGCCAGTTACTGAATTTCCAACTTACGAATTGTGAGATCATCACCATGAAAAGAACGTTTCAACCAAGCGTCCTGAAGCGTAAGCGCGTTCACGGTTTCCGTGCCCGTATGGCCACTGCCAACGGTCGCAAGGTTATTTCCCGTCGTCGTGCCAAGGGCCGCGCACGTCTGTCCGCGTAAGCTCTGATTGCCTCATGAAGGCTTTGAGTTTCCCGAAATCACATCGTCTCTTGCGACCTGCTGATTACGGCAAAGTCTTCAACGACGTGCAGCTGAAAGTTCCGCACCGGAATTTTCTGATCCTGGCTACACCGAATAATCTCGGTCACGCCAGGATTGGTTTGATCTTCTCGAAGAAAAACCTGAAGCTTGCAGTCCAGAGAAACCGGGTAAAGCGCCAGGTCAGGGAAAGTTTTCGTCACCAGACGGACCTGCCCGGCCTGGATCTTGTGATTCTGGGACGCCAGGGGCTGGTTTCCCTGGACAACCACTCGGTTCGGGCATCCATGGATGACCTCTGGCGACGTCTCAGGAAAAAGTACGCTCAATCTCAGCCATCCCGGGCAGCACCATCGGAATCTGCCAATCGAGGAACGGGTTAATGCGCAAGCTTCTGCTTCTGCCCATCCGCTTCTACCAGTATGCAATCAGCCCGCTGATGGCCAGTCACTGCCGCCACTACCCCACCTGCTCACAATACGCCGTTGAAGCCATTAACCACCATGGCGCGCTTAAAGGATTATTTCTCGCAATCCGGCGTTTGTTAAGGTGTCATCCTTGGGCGGAAGGCGGTTATGATCCTGTACCGGGAACGGCAGAACCCCGGGCTCCGGAAACCGCAACAGCCTGCGTACACGCTGATCACTCCCATACAACAACCCAGACCAGACAGTAACTCTATGGATATTCAACGCATCGTATTATTTGCCGGCCTGGCTATTGTCAGTTATCTGATGGTGCTTGCCTGGAATGAGGACTACCATCAGCCGCCCGAGACGGCTCAGGTCGCTGAATCCCAGCCTTCGCAAACCGCTGGCAACATGGGCAATTCCGACAATATGGTGCTTCCGGAGGACAGCTCCGCTCAGGTTGATGGTGATGGCGAGTTCACCACTCCGGAGACTGGTCAGGCTGTCATCAGCTCAACCGAAACCACCACCGCGGTCAGCGATCAGTTCATCACAGTTCGCACCGATGTCTACGATCTGCAGATCGATCGGGTCAGCGGTAACCTGGTAAAAGCACGGCTGCTTGATTACGACGATACCCTGAACAGCGAAAAGCCGTTGACGCTCCTGAACAACACGCAGAATCGCCTGTACGTTCTGGAAAGTGGGCTGATTGGTCGTGATGGCCCGGATAGTCGCAAAAACGGTTCGGCTCCGGTCTACAGTGCTGACGCTGCAAGCTATGAACTGGCGGAAGGCGACAACCAGCTTCAGGTAGATCTGACTTACACCTCTGATAATGGCGTCCAGATCACCAAGCGTTATGAATTTGAACGCAACAGCTACGAAATTAGCGTCAAATATCTGGTTGAAAACCAGTCGAGTGAAGAATGGCAGGCCAATTTCACCGGCAAGATCGTCCGGGATCAGTCCCCGGACCCGACCTCCCAGACCAGCATGGGTATCCAGGCCTTCCTGGGTCTGGTCATCAGCTCTCCGGAAGATCCCTACGAGAAGTTTGATTTCGGAGACCTACAGGAAAACCAGATCAATCAGTCGGTTACCAACGGCTGGCTGGCCTTCCTGCAGCACTACTTCCTGTCGGCATGGGTACCGGAGCGCGATATTCCCGCCCAGTACCAGACCACGCGCCGTGGCCCGAACTATGTAATGGGCTTTGTTTATCCGGCTACCAGTGTGGCGCCGGGCGAAACCGCAGAGATCGGTGCCCGGGCCTACGTTGGGCCGAAGATTATTGAGCGCCTTGAAGGCATGGCTCCGAACCTCGACCGTACCGTTGATTTCGGCTGGTTGTTCTTCATTTCGCTGCCGCTGTTCATCATTCTGGACTGGTTTCATAGCCTGGTTGGCAACTGGGGCGTGTCCATCATCCTGCTGACGGTTCTGGTCAAGGCGGTGTTTTTCCATCTGTCCGCTACCAGCTACAAGTCCATGGCCAAGATGCGGGCCGTTGCGCCCCAGCTGACCCGGCTGAAAGAACTGTACGGAGACGACCGGCAGCGCATGTCCCAGGAAATGATGGCGTTGTACAAGAGGGAGAAGATCAATCCGCTGGGTGGCTGTCTGCCCATACTGGTGCAGATGCCGGTGTTCATCTCCCTGTACTGGGTTCTGTTCGAGAGTGTTCAGCTTCGCCACGCGCCATTCATGCTGTGGATTCAGGATCTGTCGGTCATGGACCCGTACTTCATCCTGCCGATTCTGATGGGTGCCAGCATGTTCCTTCAGATGAGTCTGAACCCGACGCCGCCGGATCCGATGCAGGCCAAGATCATGAAGATGATGCCGTTGATCTTTACGGTCTTCTTCCTGTGGTTCCCGGCAGGTCTGGTTCTGTACTGGCTGGTGAACAATATTCTGTCCATTGCCCAGCAGTGGTACATTACCCGCAAGATCGAAGCAGAAATGGCCGGCAAGAAGCACTGACCGGTGCCCGAACCGACCCGGCAAAGGCTCCTGTATGGAGCCTTTGTTGTTTTCAGCCTGTGGAAAAAGCATGAGCCAGAGTTCTGACACCATCGCAGCCATCGCCACCGCACCGGGACAGGCCGGAGTTGGCATTGTTCGTATCTCTGGGCCCAAGTCCCTCGCCATTGCAAAAAAGATGCTGGGGTTTGAGCCGAAACCGCGATACGCCCATTACGGCCCCTTCCATGACAGCCATGGCGAGTTAATAGACGAGGGCATCGGCCTGTTTTTCCCCAACCCCCACTCGTTCACCGGCGAAGATGTGTTCGAGCTTCAGGGGCACGGTGGTACGGTGATTCTCGATCTTCTGCTCCGTGAGGTGTGCGGCCAGGGTGCAAGGCTCGCCCGGCCCGGCGAGTTTTCCGAGCGGGCGTTTCTGAACGACAAACTGGACCTGGCCCAGGCCGAAGCGATTGCCGACCTGATTGAAAGCAGTTCGGAACAGGCGGCCCGCTGCGCGGTTCGTTCGATGCAGGGTGTGTTCTCCAGGCAGATCGAGGATCTGGTGGACGCGGTCACTCATCTACGGATCTACGTGGAGGCGGCGATCGATTTTCCAGAGGAGGAAATCGACTTCCTGGCCGACGGCAAGGTAGCCAGTGACCTTCAAAACCTCCTGGAGCGGCTCGGGAAAATCCTGGCCGAAGCCCAGCAGGGAACGATTCTTCGTGACGGCATGAAAGTGGTGATCGGCGGAAGGCCTAATGCCGGCAAGTCGAGTCTCCTCAATGCCCTGGCCGGTCGCGAAGCGGCCATTGTTACGGCGATTGAGGGCACAACCCGTGATGTTCTGCGGGAGCATATCCACATCGATGGGATGCCCCTGCACATTATTGATACCGCCGGCCTGCGGGACAGCCCGGACGAAGTGGAACAGATCGGTATTGCCCGGGCCTGGGAGGAAATCCGTCAGGCCGATCGCATTCTTCTGATGGTGGATGCGACTACCACCGAGAAGACCAGTCCCCATGAAATCTGGCCGGATTTCATCGACCAGCTACCGGCCAACGCCCCGGTGACGGTGATACGGAATAAAGTGGACCTCTCTGGTGAAACGGTCGGTATCAGTGCCGAAGACCACCAGAGCGCGCCGGTGATCCGTTTGGCAGCAAAGTCTGCGGAAGGCCTGGAGATCCTCCGGGACCATCTCAAACAATGCATGGGGTTTGCCAGCACCACAGAAGGTGGTTTCCTCGCCCGGCGCCGCCATCTTGATGCTCTGGAGCGCGCCCAGGCCCTGCTGATCCAGGGCCAGAGCCAGCTGGAGGGTTTCGGTGCCGGCGAGCTTCTGGCTGAAGACCTGCGTGCCGCCCAGGATAGCCTGGGCGAGATCACCGGGCATCTGACGCCTGATGAGTTACTGGGCAAGATCTTCAGCAGCTTCTGTATCGGTAAATAGCGCTAACCGGTCTTCCGGCGTTCCTCGGAGGTAACTGGCATCAATGCCTCAGTGCTGGTGCGGTTGCCCAGGAAATCCGGGCGCGGTTTGTTGCCGCAGAATGGGGCCTGGAGCTGGTTTTCCACACTGTTATAGACGAAAAACAGGTTGCTGCGCGGCCAGGGCGACATATTGGCATTGGAGGCGTGGAGCGTGTTGCACTCGAAGATGATCAGCGAGCCGGCAGGGCCGGTTGGCGCTTTGATACCGTAGTCATCCGCCATGGCTGCCAGGTCCCGATTGTTGGGAACACCCAGTTCCTGTTTTTTCAGCGACGACTGGTAGTTGTCCTCCGGTGTGCGGCCAACGCAGGGCACAAAGGTCTTGTGGGAACCGGGAATGAGCATCAGGGGGCCGTTGAAAGGCGTGTTGTCGGTGAGGGCGATGGAAAAGCTGACTGCCCGCATCCGTGGCATGCCGTCCTCGGCGTGCCAGGTTTCAAAATCCGAGTGCCAGTCAAAACCCTTGCCGTGGAAACCGGGTTTGAAGTTGATCCGGGACTGGTGGATGTAGGCTTCACTGCCCAGAAGCTGACGCACCATGGCCAGAATCCTGGGATCCCGGGTCAACCGGTCGAATCGGTCCGACAGTTCGTGAATGCCAAAAATCGAGCGGATTCCCTGCTTGCCGGGTTCTGTAATGGTGCCTTCTGAGCGCAGAATGCTTTCATCGTCCTCATAGCCCCGCAAATCCTCCCGGAACTGGCGCACCGTGGCCTGGTCGAGAAAACTGTCGAAGACCAGAAAACCGTCGCGCTCGTACTGTGCCAGCTCAGTCTCACTCAGTGGTCCGTCGGAACGGTCCGAGCCGCTGCTGTGCACCACGGGATCCTGTCGTTCAAAGCTTTTGGTGGGGCGTTCCAGGCGGGTGGGATAAAAGTCGTCAGTACGAGTCTCCATATTCGAACCTCCTTACTTTTATTCGAGAGATCAGAACATTTCTATTTAATTCAGTGAGTTAATAACTCCAATGCGGAAATGCACCTGGTAGATGGGTTCAGGCGGACGTATTTCAAGGGCAAAAAAACCGGGCCGAGGCCCGGGGATAAGGTGTATCGGATACTCTACCCGGTGAAGGCCAGATCTTCGGCGTCGAGCTGCATCAGGTTTTTGCTGGGGCTGAGCATGCTGGTGGCGTGGCTCTGGGCCCGGGGCAGCAAACGTTCAAAATAGAACTCGGTGGTGGCGAGCTTGGCCTGGTAAAAGCCGGTGGATTCCTCACCACCGTTATCGAGTTTATCCACAGCCACCGCAGCCTGACGCAGCCAGATATAGGCCATGGTGACGTAGCCGCTATACATCAGAAAATCGTAGGATGCGGAACTCACCACATCGCGATCCTTGCGCGCCGCGAGCATGATACGGACGGTCAGCAGATTCCATTGCCCGGTCAGCTTGAGCAGTTCCAGAGCCCAGGGCCGTAGCCGTTTATCGGTGAGATGCTTACGGGCAAAATTGGCAATGTTCAGGGTGAACTCGCGCACCGCGCCGCCCTGGGTCATCAGCAATACTTTTCGTCCCAGAAGGTCCAGCGCCTGGATACCGGTAGTGCCCTCGTACAGGGTGGCGATGCGGGTATCCCTGACAATCTGCTCCATGCCGTGTTCGCGGATGTAACCGTGGCCGCCAAAGACCTGTACCCCCAGGTTGGCGGCTTCGCAACCGAGTTCGGTGAGAAAGCCCTTCAGTATCGGTGTAAGGAAGCCGAGCTTGTCGTCGTATTTGTCGGCCTTTTTCTCGTCGCCTTCGGTGAATCCTTCTACCATATGGTCGGCCAGGCGGGCCGCGTAATACAGCATGGCCCGACCGCCTTCGGCGATGGCCTTCTGGGTCAGTAACATCCGGCGCACATCAGCATGATGGATCAGGCTGTCGGCGACCTGGTCCGGCTCTTTCTTGCCTGAGAGTGCCCGCATGGAGCGCCGATCTTTTGCATAGGCCAACGCCCACTGATAGGACAGCTCCGCCGGCCCGACGCCCTGAATGGCGGTGCCGATACGGGCGGTGTTCATGAAAGTGAACATGCAATTGAGGCCGTCATTCTCGGGGCCAATGAGAAAACCGGTTGCGCCATCGAAATTCAGTACACAGGTGGCCGAGGCCTTGATGCCCATTTTCTTTTCCAGGCTGCCGCAGACCACACCATTGCGCTCACCGACATCGCCGTTACTGTCGGGCAGGAACTTGGGTACGATAAAAAGGCTGATACCCCGGGTGCCCTTGGGGGCGTCGGGCAGACGGGCCAGTACAATGTGGACAATGTTCTCGGTCAGGTCGTGGTCGCCAGAGGAGATGAAGATCTTGGTTCCGGTAAGCCGGTAGCTGCCGTCGGCCTGGGGTTCGGCTTTGGTCTTTACCTGGCCCAGATCGGTGCCACACTGGGGTTCGGTCAGGCACATGGTGCCGGCCCAGCGGCCCTCCGTCAGTGGCGCAAGGTAGGTCTGTTTCTGGTCTTCCGTACCATGAAGGAAAATCGTGTTCATGGCCCCCAGGGACAGCCCCGGATACATGGAGAAAGGCCAGTTGGCGGTACCCATCATTTCCTGTTTCAGCAGTCCCATGGACGCGGGAAGGCCCTGGCCGCCGTATTCCTCGGGCGCTGAGAGTCCCTGCCAGCCCCCCATGGCGTATTGCTGGTAGGCGTCCCGGTAACCGGCGGGTGTGGTGACTTCACCGTTGTCCAGTTTGCAGCCTTCTTCGTCGCCAGAGAGGTAAAGTGGGCTCAGCACCTCTTCACAAAACTTTCCGCATTCGCCGAGTATCGCGTCCACGATATCGGGCGTGGCGTTTTCACCGCTGGTCAGGGTGGCGTAATGACCCGGGTAATCGAACACCTCGTTCAGCAGGAATTTCATGTCGCGCAGGGGTGCTTTGTAAACCGGCATAGCGGAATCCTCTGTGTCTTTCTCAACAATCTTGGGTGGGCAACCACCGTTCGTTGCCTTGTGTTTTACGCCAATACCCGGGCACTGCCATTGACGAAAAGCACCGGGCAGACTGTCAGAATGGACAATTGGCCGAGATGACGTAGCAGAGATCGTGGATTCCGGGTAATGATCGCTAAAGAGGGTTTCGGCGTATTTCCTTGCGCCGAGGACCCCCACATTTTCCTGTTCAGAGAGTGTAAAAGTCATGCAAAGCCTGTTTACTGAGATATCGAAACGCCTGTCGACACCTATACTCTGGGTATTG
Organism: Marinobacter adhaerens HP15; assembly: GCF_000166295.1. Lineage (NCBI taxonomy): Bacteria > Pseudomonadati > Pseudomonadota > Gammaproteobacteria > Pseudomonadales > Marinobacteraceae > Marinobacter > Marinobacter adhaerens. The sequence goes on along the minus strand of NC_017506.1, from coordinate 3,898,109 downwards.
TTTTCGGCACTGCTGCTCAGTGGCTGTGCCAGTCCCTCGCTCGAGGACTACGCCGACCGCACGCCAGAGCTGGTCCCTGAAGAGTTCTTTACCGGCGAACTTTCCGCCCGGGGGGTGGTCAAGAATTTTTCCGGTGAGGTGATTCGCACCTTTGATGCGGATATCAGCGCATCATGGGATGACGAGGGCGTAGGCACCCTGGATGAGGTGTTCCGTTTCGATGACGGCGAAGTGCAGACCCGCGTCTGGACCCTGACTCCCGCGGAAGACGGCTACCATGCTGACGCCGGTGACGTGGTTGAACCCGGAACCATGCGTTGGAGTGGCAATGCAATTCACATGAATTATGTGCTCCAGGTGGCCTATGGCGACGGTACCCTGGACGTACGCATGGATGACTGGATGTACCTGATTACGCCCGACACGTTGATCAATCAGACCACCATGAGCAAGTGGGGAATCGACGTGGGCGAGGTGGTTCTGGTCATCCAGAAAAAGTAACAGACGACTAACCTGACCCCGAAATACCTGGAAATCCTATGTGGAAACAGTGGTTGATTGCGTTGGTACTGGTGGCTGTCGCTATCGGCGGCGCCTTTGTGTATCAGAACTTCGATGATGGGACCGCCGCCCAGAGCGGCCGAGAACGCCCCGCCAGCGCCGTTAACACCATGCTTCCGCAGATGGAGGCAGTACGGGATGTGGTCAACGCCGTTGGCAGTCTCAAAGCCCTGAACGCGGTTGAACTGACCACGGAAGTCAGTGGCCGCGTGGTGGAATTGAATCTGGAAACCGGCCGCCGGGTGGGGCAGGGCGACGTCCTGTTGCGGCTTGATGATCGCCAGGCCTGGGCAGACCTGCAGGTGATCGAGGCGCAACTGGCGGATGCCCGCCGACAGCTTGAAAGGGCACAGCGGTTGCGCTCGAACAACAGTATTTCCCAGTCCCAGGTGGATCAACTGAGAACGTCAGTCGATGTCGCCGAGGCACAGCGCCAGTCAGCTCAAGTTCGTCTGGAAAACCACCGGATCGAGGCGCCGTTTGCCGGTGTGGTCGGGCTGAGTGACATCAGCGTCGGTGCCTATATTACTGCCGGGACCTCGGTGACTACCCTGGATACCACCGACCGTATGGAACTGGGCTTTTCGATACCGGAGCGTTTCCTGGGGCAGGTAAGTCTCGGGCAAGAGGTAAGGGGCGCATCGCCGGCCTATCCGGACCAGACCTTTTCCGGTCAGCTGGTGGAGTTGGGTTCCAGGGTCAGTGAGTTGAGCCGTTCGCTGCCTGTCCGGGCACTGATCGATAACCCGGATGGTCTGCTCCGGCCGGGACAGTTCATGTCTGCGACGCTTACACTCCGGCAACGGCAGGCACTGGTAATCCCCGAGCAGGCGGTGATGATCCGGGGTGATGAACAATATGTGTTTGTGGCTGAAGACGGTGTGGCCCGGCGGGTTTCGGTGAGCCTGGGGTCGCGCATGCCCGGTTTTGTGGAAGTTTCGAGCGGTTTGAGCCAGGAAGACCCGGTGATCGTGACCGGTCAGGACCGGCTCAGCAGTGGGGACCGGGTTCGGGTATTGGAAGACGACAAAGCCATTCCCGAGAATCGTTTTATTACGGCCAGGGAGTCGTAACCGGTGGTCCTCTCTGACGTCTCCATCAAGCGGCCGGTGTTCGCTACGGTCCTCAGTCTTCTGATCGTTGTGTTCGGTCTGGCAGCCCTGATGGGCCTGCCGGTGCGCGAGTACCCGGATATTGACCCACCCGTTGTTTCCATCTCCACCGACTACACCGGCGCGGCGGCCGAGGTGGTAGACACCCAGATTACCCAGGTGATCGAGGGTGCCATCAGTGGCATTGAGGGTATTCGGTCGATCGAATCATCCACCGAGCAGGGCGAGTCCCGAACCAGTATTGAATTTACCACGGCGCGGGATGTGGATATTGCCGCCAATGATGTCCGCGATGCGGTGTCCCGGGTGGCGAACCAGCTGCCAGACGAAGCCGATCCACCGGTGGTGCGCAAGGCGGATTCCGATGCACGCCCGATGATGTGGGTGACCCTGCGCAGTGATGTCTGGGACAGTGCCGAATTGAGTGACTTTGCCGACCGGGTCCTGGCGGACAGGTTGTCGGTACTCGATGGTGTTGCCGACGTGCGTATTGGCGGCGAACGGCGCTATGCCATCCGGGTCTGGCTGGACCGCGAACGTCTTGCGGCCCGGGATATCACCGTGGCGGAAGTGGAACGGGCCCTGCGTGCCAACAACGTGGAGCTGCCTGCAGGATCGGTGGATTCGTCCACCCGGAATTTCACCGTGCGGGCCGAGGGCCGGCTGTCGAACGTGGAACAGTTCCGGGAGCTTGTGGTTCGCCGGGATGGTAATGATCTGTTGCGCCTGGGCGAGGTGGCCAATGTCCAGATGGGTGTGGAGTCGGATGTGAGCCGCCTGCGCGCCAATGGCCAGACCGCCATCGGCATGGGGATTATCCGCCAGTCCAAGGCCAACACCGTTGCGGTTTCCGATGCCGTCCGCGCCGAGCTGGAGAAGATCCGGGAGACACTGCCACCGGAAGTCACCATCGCGGAAAGCTACGACGAATCCATTTTCATCCGGGCTTCCATCAAGGAAGTGGTCACCACGCTCGCCATTGCGGTGTCACTGGTTATCCTGGTTATTTTCCTGTTCCTGCGCTCCTGGCGGGCGACCCTCATTCCCGCGGTGACCATTCCGGTTGCGGTGATTGGTGCCTTTATCGGTCTGGGCTTCCTGGGTTTTTCCATCAACGTACTGACCCTGCTGGCGGTGATTCTTGCCATCGGCCTGGTGGTGGACGATGCCATCGTGATGCTGGAAAACATCCAGCGCCGGATTGACGAGGGCGAGCCCCCGTTGCTTGCCGCCTACCGGGGCGCGAAGCAGGTTGCCTTCGCCGTGATTGCGACCACTCTGACCCTGGTGGCGGTGTTCGTCCCCATCTCCTTCATGGGCGGCAACATTGGCCGGTTGTTTGCCGAATTCGGCTTTACCCTGGCGGCGGCAGTGGTGTTTTCGAGCCTCGTGGCCCTGACCCTGGCGCCGATGCTGTGTTCCAAGTGGCTCAGGCACAGCCCCGAATCGGCAGAAGGTCATCGGCTCTGGGCCGCCAGTGAAAAGGTCCTGAATGGCCTGACCAATGGTTATCGCAGGTTGTTGGAGTTTTCCCTGAGGCAGCCGGGATTGTTACTGGGCCTTGGACTTGTCGGGCTGGTCATTGCCGCCGTGGTGTATCCGAAATTGCCTCAGGAGCTGGCGCCGACCGAAGACCGTGCCGTGATTATCATGCCCACCAGCGCGCCCCGTGGCTCAACGGTGGAATACACCGACCACTACGTTCGGCAAGTGGAAGAAACACTGCTCCCGTATCTGGACGAGGGGATAGCCAACCGTTTGCTTGCTATCGTCGGATTCCGCAATGAAGAGGACAACGCGTTCATGATCATAGGCCTGGTGCCCTGGGAAGATCGGGAGATCAAGCAGCAGGAAGTGACCAGCGAAATCCGCAAAAAGTTGGCCGATGTGTCCGGCATTCGAACCGTGGCCGTGAACCCGCCGGGTCTGGGTCAGCGGGGGTTCAGCCAGGCCGTGGAGTTTGTGGTGGCCGGCCCGGACTACGAATCGGTGCAGGCCTGGAGCCAGGAGATAGTGGAGCGGGCCAAGGAAAACCCCAATCTTCAGGACCTGGATACCGATTTCGAGCTGACCCGGCCGGAACTGCGGGTAAACATCGACCGGGAGCGGGCCGCGGATTTGGATATCACGGTGGAAGACGTGGGCCTCACCTTGCAGACCATGCTGGCTTCCCGGCAGGTAACCACTTACATCGATCGAGGCCGGGAATACGATGTAATCATTCAGGCGGAAGACGCCAACCGGGCAACGCCCGAAGACCTGGGCCAGATTTTCCTGCGGCCCCGGGAGGGCGGTAACCTGATCCCATTGCAGGCACTGGTTTCCGTGCAGGAAATCGGGGCCAACCCGGACCTCCGCCGCATCGACCGCCTGCCCGCTGTGGTGATCAGTGCGTCTTTGGCGGATGGTTACGACCTGGGTTCGGCATTGACCTACCTGAACAACCTGGCTGTGGATAACCTGCCGCCGGAAGCCCGCGTCAGTTACAAGGGCCTGAGCCGGGAATTCCAGGAATCCTCGGCGGCAATCTACGTTACCTTTGCGCTGGCTTTCGTCATCGTGTTCCTGGTGTTGGCAGCCCAGTTTGAAAGCTGGATACATCCGTTGATTATCATGCTGTCGGTGCCGCTGGCGGTAACCGGGGCTCTCCTGGCGCTCTGGTGGACGGGTATCAGTCTGAACATCTATAGCCAGATCGGCATCATCATGTTGCTGGGATTGATGGCCAAGAACGGGATACTGATCGTGGAGTTCGCCAACCAGCTCCGGGACAAGGGTTACGAGGTGCGGGAGGCGATTCTCGAAGGCGCCTGTCTGCGTTTCCGTCCGGTATTGATGACTACCATATCGACGATTTTCGGTGCCGTGCCACTGGTCATTGCCACCGGTGCGGGAGCCGAGAGTCGGGCTGCGATTGGTATGGTCATTCTGGGCGGGCTGATCTTCGCCACCACGCTGACCCTGTTCATCATTCCGGTGCTCTACAACCTGTTGGCCCGGTTTGCCAAGTCTTCCAATGCGGTGGAAAAAGAACTGGAACGTCAGGCGTCCGGACAGGCGGGTGGCACGGGATTGGCCGCCGCGCCACAGAAACGCGCCGACGATTTCTGACTCACCGGATGATTACAGGGTGGCCGGGAACTCCAGCTGGCCGCCAAACATCTCATCCGGGTGTATGTCGACGCAGAAGACCTGTTGCCCCGGCAGCATTGTTGACAGGGTGACGGTACGTTTTGCGTCCGGCAGACCGACATAGGGCCGACAGCTGCTGATGTGCTGGGGCCGTTCCAGGGCATTCCGGAAGTACTCCCGGTGGGTCCATTGAGCACCGGCGGAATGATACAGCGGATTGAACTTTCCGCGATGAATGTCCGGATTGGCGCGGGCAAGGTTGCCTTGCTGGATGCCCTTTGGATTGAGCAGGAAGCAGCGTTTTACGCCATCCACTTCCAACAGCTTGTTGCAGGCGGTGCTGAACGGCAGCTCCCGGCTCAGGGAATGGCAGGCTTCGAGAATTTCGAAACGCAGAAGTCGGAAATAACTCTCCTGATCCCGTATGTCCTGGGCTGATGACTCGCTGGAATCGGCAATGATCCGTTTTAACGCCTGTTCGGTCAGCTCCGGCTCGTGTTGTTTCAGGTTGGACGGCCTTGCGAACAGGAAACCCTGCAGAAGATCGGCCTCCGTTTGCAGGGCAATGTGAGCCTGGGTGTGGTTCTCGATCCCTTCCAGAAGCACGAGGCTGCCGCTTTCGCGGATCATCTTGACCAGACTCTCCAGCAGCATTCGGGCGCGACTGTTGTTCTCGGCGTTTACCAATAGGCTCCGGTCGAGTTTCACAATGAGCGGATTGATGCGCCACAGGCGCTCAAAATTGGAATCGCCCATACCGAAATCGTCGATAGCGATCTGAAAGCCGTGTGCTTTGGCCTTGAGGATGAATTCCAGAAGTGCGGTCGGGTTGTCGGACGCGGTTTCGACCAGTTCCAGAACCACTTTCTCGGGATCGATTCCGCTACGCTGGCATTGCAGAGCAAGCTTTTCCAGGGAGGCTTCCGGATGGATGCAGGTACCGGGATTGATATTCAGGAACAGCCAGACGGCCTGGGAGCTGGCCGCAAAGTTGTCCAGATGGAGCTGCAACAGGTGCCGATCCAGCTCCGGTGTCTGGTTGTTTTTTTCGGCCTGTTCGAAAAGCGTAAACGGAGAGATGCTTTCATTGTTCTTTCTGACCCGGACCAATGCCTCATAGCCAACCAGTTTTCGATGGGTTGGGCTCAGGATCGGCTGGTAAACAGAACTGAAATCATAGTCGTCGATGATCTTGGGAGTCCTGGATATTTCGGCTCCGCGATAGATGCGCCTTGGAAGTCGGACTACGCTGCTCATGGTCAGGAACCTTTATAGTGCCAATAATCCAGCCATCCTGGCCTGATAAAATAGTGTCTGAACAAGGAGACCAAGCGAATTGCGTACCAGACGGCCAAAAATCAAGCGTTTAACTATGCTTAACCCCGTCAAATAAATGAACATGATTGCCGCTTTCTACGCTGCCGCACCGGATCCGGGCAGATTTTCGGTCGCAATGCCGGCAACGCACCAAAACAGGGTTTCTTGATGCCATCGAAAAGTCAGTTCCGTTTGCTTGGCCAACGCCGGTTCCTGCCGTTTTATCTGACTCAGTTCTCTGGCGCCTTCAACGACAATCTGTTCAAGAACGCGCTGCTGCTGCTGATCACCTACAGTGCCGGCGGTTTGATGGGGTTGTCGGTGAATGTGGTGGTTAACCTGGCCGCTTTCCTCTTCATACTGCCGTTTTTCCTGTTTTCGGGTATTGCCGGCGAGATGGCGGATCGCTACGAAAAATCCCGGATTATCCGGAATGTGAAGCTGGCGGAAATTGTCATCATGGCCGTTGCCGCATTCGGACTGTGGTTCGGCTGGTACGAGTTGTTGCTGGTTCTGCTGTTCCTGATGGGTACCCAGTCCACGTTCTTCGGTCCGGTGAAATACGCGATCCTGCCCCAGGTGTTGGCGGACGATGAGCTGGTGGGCGGCAATGGCCTGGTTGGTATGGGCACGTTTGTGGCGATTCTTCTGGGCACCATTGCGGCGGGGCTTTTGATGGGCTTTGAGATGGCCGCCCGGCTGACGGCGGTTGCCGTTTTTGTCATGGCGGTGTTCGGCTATCTGGCGGCGCGTCAGGTTCCGGTGACCGAATCCGATGGTTCCGGTGTCAATGTCCGTTTTCGACCGGTGCTCGAAACCTGGAGACTGATGGCTCTGGCGGCCGAGCGCCGGCAGGTGTTGCTGGCGGTGCTGACCATCTCCTGGTTCTGGTTCCTTGGAGCCGCCTATCTGACCCAGTTTCCCAATTTTGCCCGCACCAACCTCTTGGGTGACGAGACCGTGGTGACCCTGTTATTGGCCATGTTTACGATCGGCATTTCTATCGGCTCCATGATGTGCGAGCGACTCACCAAACACCGCATTACCCTTTCACCCGTGCCCTGGGGCGCCCTGGGGCTGAGCCTGTTCGGAATAGACCTGTATTTTGCGGTGCCGGATGATCCCATGGCCTCCACCTGGTGGACCCTGTTGACCGATCCTGTCTATCTGAGGGTTTTGATGGATCTGGTCGGTATCGGGATTTGCGGCGGTCTTTTCATCGTGCCTCTGTACGCCTTTATCCAGCACGAAACGCCACGGACCAAACGTGCCCGTATCATTGCTGCGCTGAATGTCATTAATGCGTTGTTCATGGTGGTGAGTGCCCTGGCCGGAATTGTGGTGCTTGGTGTGTTGGAGGTAAGCATTCCGGGGTTTTTCCTCCTGCTCTCGCTCCTGAACGGGTTGGTGTTGCTGGTGGTCTGGCGGCTTCGACTAAAAACAGTCCGCAGTTCTGTGGATAATTAGTTGGACAACCTACGGAAAGCCTCTGGATTACTTTCTGTAAAATTAAATAAAACAATAGCTTAGGTGTTTTTTAGGGTGATTAATAAGTAGTCTTGCATGTGGATAACTTTCTTGAAAACTTTTCTGAGAAGAGTGATCCAAACCCATGAAAAGCCGTATGTTTCGGTTTTCCACTATCCATTTAACGCTCGGAAAAGTCCCCTTTGAGCCCTGACCAGGCCACTGCCGCTTTCAACGTGGTTCGTCTCTGGTTAAAATTTGCACATCCTGACTGCAATTTCCCGGGTGAAGCGTTATACTCGCCGCCCGATTTTATCCCCCGATTTCCGAGGTGAGCTGTGGATTTTCCGACCCGTTTCGATGTCATTGTCATTGGTGGTGGCCATGCCGGTACCGAGGCCGCGCTGGCGGCTGCGCGCATGGGTTCCCAGACCCTGCTGCTGACCCACAACATTGAGACCTTGGGCCAGATGTCCTGCAACCCGGCCATCGGCGGTATTGGTAAAAGCCATCTGGTAAAAGAAATCGATGCGCTTGGTGGTGCCATGGCCGAGGCCACGGACAAGGCTGGCATCCAGTTCCGGGTCCTTAACAGTCGCAAGGGACCGGCCGTGCGCGCCACCCGTGCCCAGGCTGACCGTGTGCTTTACAAGGCCGCCATCCGCCATACCCTGGAAAGCCAGCCGAACCTGACACTGTTCCAGCAGGCGGCGGACGATCTGATTGTGGAAAACGACCAGGTGACCGGTGTCGTGACCCAGACCGGTATTCGCTTCAACGCCAGGACCGTGGTGCTTACCACCGGTACTTTCCTGGGCGGCGTTATTCACATTGGTATGCAGCACCATGCCGGCGGCCGTGCCGGTGATGCGCCGGCCAATGCCCTGGCACAGCGCTTGCGGGAACTTCCGTTCAACGTTGGTCGCCTTAAAACCGGCACGCCGCCTCGCATCGACGCCCGGTCTGTGGATTTCTCGGTAATGCAGGAGCAGTGGGGGGACGACCCCACCCCGGTGATGTCCTTTATCGGCAGCCGTAGCCAGCACCCGGAACAGGTGTGCTGCTACGTGACCCGGACTACCGAACAGACCCACGATATTATCCGCAGCGGTTTCGACCGTTCGCCGATGTTTGCCGGCAGCATCGAAGGTGTGGGCCCCCGCTACTGCCCGTCGATTGAGGATAAGGTAAACCGCTTTGCCGACAAGGATTCACACCAGATCTTTGTAGAACCGGAAGGCCTGACCACCAACGAGCTCTACCCGAACGGGATTTCCACCAGCCTGCCGTTTGATATCCAGTTGGCGGCGGTGCGTTCGATTCCCGGTTTTGAAAATGCCCATATCACCCGGCCGGGTTACGCCATCGAATACGACTACCTGAATCCGCAGGACCTGCGCCATACCCTGGAAACCAAGTTTATCCAGGGCCTGTATTTTGCCGGCCAGATCAACGGCACCACCGGCTATGAAGAAGCGGGCGCCCAGGGCCTGCTGGCCGGGATCAACGCTGCCCTGCGGTCGCAGGAAAAAGACGAGTGGTACCCGCGTCGGGACGAGGCTTACCTGGGTGTGCTGGTGGATGACTTGATCACCATGGGCACGTCCGAGCCCTATCGCATGTTTACCAGCCGCGCCGAGTATCGCCTGATCCTGCGCGAGGACAACGCCGATCTGCGTCTGACTGAAACCGGTCGCAAGCTCGGCCTGGTTAATGATGAGCGCTGGCAGAAGTTCAATGACAAGCGCGAAGCGATCGCCACCGAGCGTAGCCGCCTCGAGGCCACCCGGATTCACCCGAATACCGAGGCCGGTGAGCGCGCCAACGGCTTTCTCAAGCAGCCGATGACCCGTGATCAGTCCCTGGCAGAGCTGCTGCGCCGGCCCGAGATTGTCTACAGCCACATTGCCGAGATCGGTGCCGAGAAAGCCGAAGATCCGGTGGTCGCCGATCAGGTGGAAATCGAGATCAAGTACGAGGGTTATATTTCCCGTCAGACGGACGAGATCGAGCGGCTCCGTAAAAACGAGAACACCGCCCTGCCGGTGGATCTGGATTATGACGTCATCGGCGGCCTGTCCAACGAGATCAAGCAAAAGCTCAAGACCGTGCGGCCGGAAACCGTGGCTCAGGCCTCACGTATCCAGGGTGTGACCCCGGCGGCGGTGAGCCAGATCCTGGTGCACCTGAAAAAGCGCGACCTGCTGCGCAAACAGTCGGCCTGATCCGCGCCCATGACCAAGTCACTCTGGCACGGCCAGCTCCGGGATGGACTGGCCACGATGGGCCTGTCCCTGGATGAGGATCGGCAGGAAAAGCTGCTGGCTTTTCTAGGCCTGCTTAACAAGTGGAACCGGGCTTACAACCTCACGGCTGTGCGTGATGAGCGTGTGATGGTGTCCCGGCAACTGCTCGACAGCCTGAGCATTCTGCCGTGGGTAACGACGGACCATCTTCTGGATGTGGGCGCCGGCGGCGGCCTGCCCGGTATTCCCCTGGCGATCGCCCTGCCCGAAAAACGCTTTACCCTGCTCGACAGCAACGGCAAGAAGACCCGCTTTCTCAACCAGTGTGTGCTGGAGCTCGGCCTGAAAAATGTCGAGGTTGTTCACGGGCGCGCGGAAGATTGCAATCCTCCGGAACCCTTCAGCCAGATCAGTAGCCGAGCCTTTACCGCGCTCGAGAATCTGGTGAGCTGGTGCGGCGATCTGTTGGCAAATGAGGGTGAGTTCCTTGCCATGAAAGGTCAGTTTCCGGATGATGAAGTGTCTGCCCTTCCGGCTGGCTGGCAGGTAACATCCAGCCATTCCCTGGACGTACCGGGCGCCGATGGCGACCGCCACCTGCTGGTGATCGCCCGGACCGTGAATTCCCGGTAGTTTGGCAGTCCAATTTCTGAACCGGTAACCCATAAACAAGGAGGCAGGACATGGCGCGCGTGATTGCAGTGACCAATCAGAAAGGCGGTGTGGGCAAAACCACCACCTGCGTCAACCTTGCTGCCTCCCTGGCCGCCACCAAGCGTCGGGTGCTGCTGGTGGATATGGATCCCCAGGGCAACGCCACCATGGGCAGTGGTGTGGATAAAAACGCCCTGGAACTGTCTGGCTACGACATGCTGACCAAGCGCGCCAGTGCCGCCGAGGTGATCATTCCCGCCGAGGCTTCCGGCTTCGATATCCTTCCGGCCAACGGTGACCTGACGGCGGCCGAAGTGGAACTGATGAACGAAATTGGTCGCGAACACCGCCTGAGACTGGCGTTGAACACCGTTCGTGATAATTACGATTACATCCTCATCGATTGTCCACCATCGCTCAGCCTGTTGACGGTGAATGCCCTCTCGGCGGCAGACTCTGTGCTGATTCCCATGCAATGCGAGTACTATGCATTGGAAGGATTGGCCGCGCTGATGAACACCGTTGAGCAGATTCAGGAAACGGTCAATCCAAATCTGCAGGTGGAAGGCATTCTGCGTACCATGTACGACCCTCGCAACAGCCTTACCCTGGACGTTTCCGGCCAGCTGAGCGAGTACTTTGGCGACAAGGTGTATCGTGCAGTGATTCCCCGCAATGTCCGTCTGGCCGAAGCCCCCAGCTATGGGGTTCCGGCCCTGAAATACGACCGCGCCTCCAAGGGTGCGATCGCCTACCTGGCCCTGGCCGGCGAAATGGTACGCCGCCACGGTTCAAAAAAGACATCCGCGCCGGTTGCGGTGTAACATACCGCCCTGTCACTCACTTAAGCACAACGATATTCAACGGGAAGAATGACTGACACCATGGCGGCGAAGAAACGAGGTTTGGGTGAACGCGGACTGGGCGCCCTGCTGGCGGGCTCCAAGGTCAATCTTGACCAGGAGCTGAAAGACCACGACGGTGAGCTCCGCGAAGTTCCCATTGATCTGATCCAGCGCGGCCGGTACCAGCCCCGGCGCGACATGGACCCCGCCGCCCTGCAGGAACTGGCGGATTCCATCCGCCAACAAGGCGTGATGCAGCCGGTGGTGGTTCGTCCCATCGCTGAAGGCCGTTACGAGCTGATCGCCGGTGAGCGCCGCTGGCGGGCTACCCAGATGGCCGGCCTGGACAGCATCCCTGCCATCATCCGGGATGTCCCCGATGAAGCCGCCATCGCCATGGCGCTGATCGAGAACATCCAGCGTGAGAACCTCAATCCTATTGAAGAAGCTTTCGCTCTTCAGCGCCTGCAGGACGAGTTTGGCCTGACTCAGGCTCAGGTGGCCGAAGCCGTGGGCAAATCCCGTACGACTATTACCAACCTGCTTCGACTGATCGGTTTGTCCGAAGACGTTCGTATTATGCTCGAGCATGGCGATCTGGAAATGGGCCATGGCCGGGCAATGCTGACCCTGGCGCCGGAACTGCAGATGCAGGTGGCCAAACAGGTGGTGGCCAAATCCCTGTCGGTTCGCCAGACTGAAGCCCTCGTACGACGGGTGCAACAGGAAACACCGGACAGCAAATCCCGGAAAAAGGGAGTGGTGGACCCCAACATTCGCGCGCTCCAGGATGATCTGGCGGAGCGATTGGGTGCACGAGTGTCGATCGATCATGGCCAGCGTGGCAAAGGCAAGCTGGTGATCGAGTACAGTTCCCTCGACGAACTCGACGGCATCCTGGGACACATCAAATAAAATCGTCGGGGTTTTGTGGGTCGTCCGACCCCCCTACGAAAGTTCGTATCTGGTTATGTACACAACATGTAGTGGTGAAAAACTGAACGGCCGTCTATTTGTGACGAAATTTGCCAAAACCCAGTTATTACGCCGCTTTTGACGGATCAGCCGGTTCCCGGTTTTGTTGATTCGTGCACATTGAACACATATAATCTGCGGCGCTCGTGTCGGTGTATTTGCTTACTTTTTAAACGACATCGACCGAAAAGCACCGTACTTCCGGAACGAACATGACGAAGGCAGCTTCAGGCGGCATTGGCCGTCCACCCATCGCACGATGGTTTGTTATAGAGAGTGTGGTACTTGTCTTCGTCAGCCTGGCGTTTCTCTTGCGAGGCGAGGTTTCCGGTTATTCAGCGCTGCTGGGTGGACTTATCTTTCTGATCCCCCATGGTTATTTTGCGCTCAAGGCATTCCGCTACGCCGGCGCGCGGTCTGCCAAGAAGATCATGACGTCTTTTTATCAGGGTGAGGCCGGCAAGCTCATCCTGTGCGCCATCCTCTTCACGATGGTGTTCAAATGGATTCAGCCGCTTGATATTGCGGCACTTTTTTTAACATTTGCGATCATGCTGGTCACCAACTGGTTGACACCGCTTCTGGCGGGCAGCAATACGCAGCAAAGCTAACTGGACCTGGGAAACCGTTATGGCAGGAAGTGCATCCGAATATATCCAGCATCACCTCCAGAACCTCACCTACGGTAAACTTCCGGCAGGCTATGAGCGTGCCGACGGTACCGTACTTCAAGATGCAACCTGGACGCTGGCTCACACCGGCAGGGAAGCATCCGACATGGGCTTCTGGGCTCTGCACATCGATTCACTGGGCTGGGCAGTCGCCCTCGGTGCCCTGTTCCTGTTTATTTTCCGCTTGGCCGCCAAGCGCGCTACCTCAGACCAGCCCGGCGGGCTCCAGAACTTTGTTGAAGTGATGGTTGAGTTTGTCGATCAGAGCGTCAAGGAAACCTTCCACGGCAAAAACAAGGTGATTGCGCCGCTGTCGCTGACCATCTTCTGCTGGGTATTCCTGATGAACCTGATGGACCTGGTGCCCGTGGACTTCCTGCCCCAGCTGTTCCACCTGATGGGTCTGGAATACATGAAGGTCGTTCCGACTACGGATGTGAACGTTACTCTGGGCATGTCCCTGTCCGTATTCGCTCTGATCATCTATTACAGCCTGAAAGTGAAGGGCGTGGGTGGCTTCGTTGGTGAGCTGACCCTGCACCCCTTCTCTTCAGACAATCTGTTCCTGAAGATTTTGCTTGTCCCGATCAACTTCCTGCTGGAAGGCGTGAGCCTGATCGCCAAGCCGATCTCACTGGCGCTGCGTCTGTTTGGTAACCTGTACGCAGGCGAGCTGATCTTTATCCTGATTGCACTGCTGCCGTTCTGGGCACAGTGGGCACTGTCTGTACCCTGGGCGATTTTCCACATTCTGGTTATCACCCTGCAGGCATTCATCTTTATGATGTTGACGATCGTGTACCTGAGCATGGCTCACGAAGACAGTCACTGATCGGACACCATTAAGCCGTAGTTCTAAACCCTAAACCCTTAAACTGAAAAACCTAACTGAAAACTGGGAGTTATCATGGAAACTGTAGTTGGAATGACCGCTATTGCCGTTGCACTGCTGATTGGCCTGGGTGCCCTGGGTACTGCGATTGGCTTTGGTATCCTCGGTGGCAAGTTCCTGGAAGGCGCTGCGCGTCAGCCGGAAATGACCCCGATGCTGCAGGTTAAAATGTTCATCGTTGCAGGTCTGCTGGACGCCGTAACCATGATCGGTGTTGGTATCGCACTGTTCTTCACTTTCGCCAACCCGTTTGTCGGCCAGATCGCCGGTTAATCGAGTCGCCAGAGCCGGGGTTTTGCCCCGGTCAGATGATTCTTAACAAAACAGGCGAGAGGTGAAGACGTGAACATTAATTTGACGATGATTGGTCAAGCCATCGCGTTCTTTATCTTTGTCGTCTTCTGCATGAAGTACGTGTGGCCGCCAATCATGGCCGCACTGCAGGAGCGTCAAAAGAAGATCGCTGACGGACTGGCTGCCTCAGACCGCGCTGCGCGCGATCTGGAACTGGCTCAGGAAAAGTCAGCTCAGGAACTGCGTGAAGCCAAGCAGCAAGCTGCTGGTCTGATTGAACAGGCCAACAAGCGCGCGGCTCAGATTGTGGAAGCATCCAAGGATGACGCCCGCAAGGAAGGCCAGAAGCTGATTGAGCAGGCCAAGGCCGAAATTGAACAGGAGCGGAATCAGGCTCGTGACGCTTTGCGTGCAGAAATTGCCAGCATTGCCGTTGCCGGTGCCGAGAAGATCCTGGAAACCTCTGTCGATGCCTCCAAGCACAACGAGATGTTGGAAAAACTGGCGGCAGAACTTTAAACGACGAGGTTCATCATGGCAGAACTGAGAACGCTGGCCCGTCCCTACGCAAAGGCAGCATTTAGTGCCGCTCAGGAGCATGAACAGCTGGCTGAGTGGTCCAAGGTGCTGACGATCGCCGGGCAGGTCACCGCGAACAAAGACATTCGACAGCTTCTCGCGAATCCGGGTCTGGAAGAGCAGAAGAAGGCTGAACTGATTCTGGAGGTCGCTGAAGATGGCGTCACCGATCAGGTCCGCAACTTTTTCGCAGTACTGGCTGAAAACCGCCGGCTGACTCTTCTTCCTGAGATTGCAGCGCTCTTCAACACGTACCGGGCTGATCTGGAGCGCACTGTTGATATCGAAGTTACCGCGGCTTTCGAGCTGACGGACGAACAGCAACAGAAGCTCGCCCAGGCACTTTCGAAGAAACTCGAGCGGCAAGTGTCACTCGCAGCGTCATTGGACAAGTCTCTGATTGGCGGCGTGATTATTCGCACCGGCGATCTGGTCATTGACGCATCTGTACGCGGAAAGCTGACCAAGCTGGCCGACGCTCTGGGCTCCTGATTTCAGCACAAGGTTTGAGGATATTGGCATGCAGCAACTGAATCCATCCGAGATCAGTGACATCATCAAGAAGAGAATCGAGAAACTCGACATCTCTTCCGAAGCAAAGAACGAAGGTACGATCCTGTCGGTATCCGACGGTATCGTGCTGATCCACGGTCTGGCCGACGTTATGTACGGCGAGATGATTGAATTTGCCAACGGCACGTTCGGCATGGCTCTGAACCTGGAGCGTGATTCCGTTGGTGCGGTTGTGCTGGGTGACTACGAAGATCTGGCCGAAGGCCAGAAAGTTCGTTGCACCGGCCGCATCCTGGAAGTACCGGTTGGTCCGGAACTGATGGGCCGTGTGGTCGACGCTCTGGGTAACCCCATCGACGGCAAGGGCGACCTCGGTACCGACCTGACCTCTCCGGTTGAAAAGGTTGCACCGGGTGTTATCGCTCGTCAGTCCGTTGATGAGCCGGTTCAGACTGGTCTGAAGGCAATCGACACCATGGTGCCGATCGGTCGCGGCCAGCGTGAGCTGATCATCGGTGACCGTCAGATCGGTAAGACCGCTGTCGCCATCGACGCGATCATTAACCAGAAAGACACCGGCATCAAGTGTATCTACGTTGCCGTCGGTCAGAAGCAGTCTTCCATTGCGGCCGTTGTGCGCAAGCTGGAAGAGCACGGTGCCATGGATCACACCATCGTGGTTGCCGCCGGTGCCGCCGATCCTGCAGCGATGCAGTTCCTGGCTCCGTACTCCGGTACCTCCATGGGTGAATACTTCCGTGACCGTGGTGAAGACGCCCTGATCATCTATGATGATCTGTCCAAGCAGGCTGTGGCTTACCGCCAGATCTCCCTGCTGCTGCGTCGTCCGCCGGGCCGTGAAGCATACCCGGGTGACGTATTCTACCTGCACTCCCGTCTGCTGGAGCGTGCGTCCCGTGTTAACGCTGACTACGTTGAGCAGCTGACCAACGGTGAAGTGAAAGGCCAGACCGGTTCCTTGACCGCTCTGCCGATCATTGAAACCCAGGCTGGTGACGTATCCGCGTTCGTACCGACCAACGTAATCTCCATTACCGACGGTCAGATCTTCCTGGAAACCAACCTGTTCAACTCCGGTATCCGTCCGGCGATGAACGCCGGTATCTCCGTATCCCGGGTAGGTGGTTCGGCCCAGACCAAGATCATGAAGAAGCTCGGCGGTAACATCCGTCTGGCTCTGGCCCAGTATCGTGAACTGGCCGCTTTCGCACAGTTTGCTTCCGACCTCGACGAAGCAACCCGTCAGCAGCTTGAGCACGGTCAGCGTGTAACGGAACTCATGAAGCAGAACCAGTACAGCCCGATGTCTGTGGCTGAAATGGGTACGGTTCTGTTCGCAGCCAACGAAGGCTTCCTGGACGACGTTGATGTCGACAAGGTAGTGAAGTTTGAAGCGCAGATGCTCGACTGGATGCGCTCCGAGCAGAAAGACCTCCTCGACAAGATCAACGAGAAAGGCGATTACAACGACGAAATCGCTGCCGGCCTCAAAGCTGCACTTGAGAAATTCAAGACCACTCAGAGCTGGTAAGAAAACGGGCCTGCGGCGATTGTCGCGGGCCGCTTTTCGTAGCAACGAGTGTCTAACTTGAGAAGGCAGTGAGTTATGGCCGTCGGCAAAGAAATACGTAACCAGATTTCAAGCATCAAGAGCACGCAGAAAATCACCAGCGCCATGGAAATGGTGGCTGCGAGTAAAATGCGTAAGGCTCAGGAACGCATGCAGGCAACTCGCCCGTATGCCGACAAGATGCGTCAGGTGATCGGGCACATTGCCAAGGCGAATGCTCAGTACAAGCACCCGTTCATGGTCGAGCGCGAGGTCAAGCGCGTGGGCTATATCGTGGTGTCAACTGATCGTGGCCTCTGTGGTGGTCTGAACATCAACCTGTTCAAAGCGCTTGTCCGTGAAATGAAAGCGTGGAAAGAAAAAGGAGTGGAAACCGATCTGTGCGCCATCGGGCAGAAAGGGGCTTCCTTTTTCCGGAGCTACGGCGGCAATGTCGTCGCGGCGCTGACCCATCTGGGGGACAGCCCGAGCTCTGAAAAACTCATCGGCAACGTCAAGGTTATGCTGGATGCGTTCTCGGAAGGCAAGATCGACCGTCTTTATGTGGTCAGCAACGAGTTCGTCAACACCATGACCCAAAGCCCGAAGGTGGAGCAGCTTCTGCCCCTGCCTGAGAGCGAAGACGAAGAAGAGATCAAGAACCAGTGGGATTATCTCTACGAGCCCGATGCCAGGCAGATCCTCGATGGCCTTCTGCCACGTTTTATTGAATCCCAGGTGTACCAGGGTGTGGTAGAAAATCTGGCATGTGAACAGGCAGCCCGGATGATCGCCATGAAGAGCGCAACTGATAACGCCGGTAGCATTATCGACGAGCTTCAGCTGGCTTATAACAAGGCGCGTCAGGCAGCCATTACCCAAGAGATATCGGAGATTGTGAGCGGCGCCGCTTCGGTCTGATCCGACCCACAATCCAACTGGTTTTATTGACTATCAAGATAACGAGGAACCGAGCATGAGTAGCGGACAAATCGTTCAGATCATTGGCGCGGTTATCGACGTGGAATTCCCACGTGACTCCGTACCCAAAGTATATGACGCACTGCTGCTTGAAGGTGGCGAAACAACTCTGGAAGTCCAGCAGCAGCTGGGTGACGGCATTGTTCGTACCATCGCCATGGGCAGCACCGAAGGCCTGAAGCGTGGCCTGAAAGCAGAAAACACCGGCAACCCGATTTCGGTACCGGTTGGTACCCAGACTCTGGGCCGTATCATGGACGTTCTGGGTCGTCCCATCGACGAAGCCGGCGAGATCGGCGAAGAAGAGCGTTGGGCGATTCACCGTAAGGCACCGGGCTATGCCGATCAGGCAGCGTCTGCGGACCTGCTGGAAACCGGCATCAAGGTTATCGACCTGATCTGCCCGTTCGCCAAGGGTGGTAAGGTTGGCCTGTTCGGTGGTGCCGGTGTTGGTAAAACCGTAAACATGATGGAGCTGATCAATAACATCGCGAAAGAGCACTCCGGTCTCTCCGTATTCGCAGGTGTTGGTGAGCGGACCCGGGAAGGTAACGACTTCTACTACGAAATGAAGGAGTCCAACGTTCTCGATAAGGTTGCCATGGTTTACGGCCAGATGAATGAGCCCCCCGGAAACCGTCTGCGTGTGGCCCTGACCGGTCTCACCATGGCCGAGAAGTTCCGGGACGAAGGTCGTGACGTACTGTTGTTCGTCGACAACATCTACCGTTACACCCTGGCAGGTACCGAAGTATCCGCACTGCTCGGCCGTATGCCGTCTGCGGTAGGTTACCAGCCGACTCTGGCTGAAGAGATGGGTCAGCTGCAGGAGCGTATTACCTCTACCAAGAACGGTTCCATCACGTCCATCCAGGCGGTATACGTACCGGCGGATGACTTGACTGACCCGTCGCCTGCAACCACCTTCTCGCACCTGGATGCTACCGTTGTACTGAGCCGTGACATCGCTTCCAAGGGTATCTACCCGGCGATCGATCCGCTGGATTCCACCTCTCGTCAACTGGATCCGCTGATCATCGGTCAGGAGCATTACGAAGTGGCCCGTGGCGTGCAGACCAACCTGCAGCGCTACAAGGAGCTGAAAGACATCATCGCCATCCTGGGTATGGATGAACTGTCAGAAGAAGACAAGCTGACTGTAGCCCGTGCCCGTAAGATCGAGCGTTTTCTGTCCCAGCCGTTCCACGTTGCTGAAGTATTCACCGGTTCCCCCGGTAAGTACGTTTCCCTCAAGGAAACCATCAGCAGCTTTAAGGGCATCTTGAATGGCGACTATGATGAACTGCCCGAGCAGGCGTTCTACATGGTTGGTACCATTGAGGAAGCGGTCGAGAAAGCGAAGGAAATGAAGAGCAAGGCAAAGAGCTAATCTGAGCCGACGCATTTGTTTCCGGATCGATCAAAGAGGCAACTGACATGGGTATGACCGTGCATTGTGATGTGGTAAGTGCCGAAACAAAGATCTATTCCGGATTGGTGGAAATGCTGATCGCAGCGGGCTCTGAAGGTGACCTGGGTATTGCCCCGGGTCACACCCCGCTGCTGACCCAGCTGAAGCCGGGCCCTATTCGGATTATCAAGCAGGGCGGTGAGGAAGAAATTCTTTACGTGTCCGGCGGGTATCTGGAAGTCCAGCCCAATCTGGTGACTTTGTTGGCGGATACCGCGGTTCGTGCAAAGGATGTGGACGAAGCAGCCGCGCTCGAAGCTCAGAAAGAAGCCGAGAAAGCACTTGCCAACAAGACTGGTGAATTCGAGTACTCCCGTGCCGCTGCAGAGCTGGCCGAGGCTGTTGCCCAGCTTCGTACCATCCAGCAGCTGCGTAACAAAATGCGCTAAGCATTTCCGTTTCGGGTTTGCCGAACACCGAAGCCGCATCCTGAGCGGCTGGAAGACCAACGCCAAGCGTTGTGCCTCCGGCCCAAGGGGTGCGGTTTTTTGTTTAATGAAGATACAGATCAAACCACAGGGAGCCTGACCCTTCATGAGTCCGCTACACGTTGTCATTCTGGCCGCTGGCCAGGGTTCTCGTATGAACTCGGCGATGCCGAAGGTATTGCATAGCCTTGCGGGAAGGCCGATGTTGCAGCACGTGATCAACACGGCACATCAGCTGAGAGCCGAAAAGATTCACACCGTGATTGGTCATGGTGCGTACCAGGTGCAAGAGCTCATTGAGGATGATGGCATCCATTGGGTTGAACAGACAGAGCGTCTTGGAACCGGGCATGCGGTTGCCCAGGTTTTGGATTACCTGCCGGACGATGCAAGGGTTCTTGTTCTCTACGGTGATGTTCCGCTGATTCAGGAGCCAACTCTGGCGACACTGGTGAGTCACGTCGATGCGGACAGTCTCGGCCTGTTAACAGTCACGATGGACGATCCCACAGGGTACGGACGAATCGTTCGCGATGATCGTGGCAGAGTCACATCAATTGTTGAGCAAAAGGACGCCAGTACCGAGCAGAAGGGTATTCGGGAGGTGAATACAGGCATTATGGGTGTCATGGCTTCCCACCTGAAAGCCTGGGTACCACAGCTATCAAACGACAATGCACAGGGCGAGTACTACCTGACGGATATCATCTCTTTGGCGGCAGGTGATGAGGTTGATGTTGTCGTGAACCAGCCCCAAGACTTGTTTGAAGTCCAGGGCGTCAATAACCGAGTCCAACTCGCGGAACTAGAACGCTGGTTTCAACGTCATCAGGCCGAACGTTTGATGCTGGCCGGCGCTACGCTCGCCGATCCGGAGCGAGTGGATGTGCGTGGTAGTTTGCAGGTTGGTACCGATGTTTTCATCGATATCAACGTGGTGTTCGAGGGCGAGGTGAAAATTGGTAACAATGTCCGAATAGGGCCGGGCTGTATTGTTAAGGATACAGAAGTGGGTGACGGAACTGAGATCAAGGCTTACAGTGTGATCGAGAGTTCGAAAATTGGAGAGAATGGGCAGATTGGTCCATACGCGCGTTTCCGGCCCGGCAATTACTTGGGTGCCAATACAAAAGTTGGCAACTTTGTTGAACTCAAAAAAGCCACCGTCGGCGAGGGAAGCAAGATCAACCACCTGAGTTACGTCGGTGATGCCACCCTGGGCGCGAGAGTCAACGTGGGGGCTGGAACCATAACCTGCAATTACGATGGCGCAAACAAGTATCAGACTGTTATTGGCGATGGTGTTTTCGTAGGTTCTAATTGTTCGCTGGTCGCCCCGGTTACCGTTGCGGCCGAGGCCACCATTGGCGCAGGATCGACCATAACTCGCGACGTTGCCGACCACGAACTGGCCGTCGCAAGGGGCAGGCAGCGCAATATCGCCGGTTGGGAAAAGCCGAAGAAACACTGATACAAACGATCAACAGACAGGTAGAACAGCATGTGTGGAATTGTAGGCGCGGTTTCGGAAAGGGACGTTCAGGGTATCCTTCTTGAGGGTCTGCGCCGTCTGGAATACCGGGGATATGATTCGGCCGGTATGGCCGTCATCGGTGGCGACCACAGTGTCCAGCGCGCCCGTGAAGTGGGCAAGGTAGCCGCCCTGGCGGAAGCTATGGAAGCTAATCCCCTGGCAGGCCACCTGGGCATTGCTCATACCCGCTGGGCAACCCACGGCGAGCCCTCTCAGATCAACGCCCATCCGCACATGTCCGGCGACCGGCTGGCTATTGTCCACAACGGGATCATCGAAAACTATCAGGAGCTGCGTGAGGAATTGCGTGCTGACGGTTTCGAGTTTACGTCCCAGACCGATACCGAAGTTGTCGCGCACCTGATCGAGAAACACTACCGCACCCTGGGTAATCTCCATGATTCCGTGCGTTCGGCGATCGCCCGTTTGCGCGGAGCCTATGCCCTGGCGGTGGTACACGCCGACGAACCGGAGCACCTCGTGGTATGCCGTGAGGGCAGCCCCCTGGTCATTGGTGTGGGTATTGGCGAAAACTTCATCGCGTCTGACCAGCTGGCGCTGCTGCCAGTGACCGACCGGTTCATGTTCCTGGAAGAAGGCGATATCGCCGATATCCGAAAGGACGGCATTGCCATTCTCGACCGCGATGGCAAGGCCGTCGAGCGGGAAGTAACACGCTTCGAGCACGGCGCTGATTCGGCCGACAAGGGCGAGTATCGCCACTTCATGCTCAAGGAAATCTACGAGCAGCCGAAGGTGATCAAGGCAACCATGGAAGGCCGGGTCACCAGGACCCGGGTACTGGAACAGGCCCTCGGGACCGAGGCCGCCAACCTTCTGGAGAACGTTCGTCATGTCCAGATCATTGCCTGTGGCACCAGTTACCATGCCGGTATGGTGGCCCGTTACTGGATTGAGGAGCTGGCGGGCGTTGCCTGTTCCGTCGAGGTGGCTTCCGAATTCCGCTATCGCAAACACGTGATCCAGCAGGACACCCTGTTCCTCTGTATTTCCCAGTCCGGCGAAACCGCCGATACCCTGGCGGCCCTGCGTCAGGCGAAAAAAGCAGGTTTCCGGGCAGCATTGGCCATCTGTAACGTGCCGGGTAGTTCCCTCGTGCGGGAATCCGATCTGGTGATCATGACCCAGGCCGGACCGGAAATCGGCGTGGCCTCCACCAAGGCGTTCACCACCCAGCTCACGGCATTGCTGATCTTTACCCTGGCCCTGGCCCGTCATAATGGGCTGCCCGAGGAGCAGGAAGCTGAAATCGTCGAGGCTCTCCACCTCGTGCCTGGCCAGGTCAGCGATGTGCTGGCCCTCGATGGCGAGATCGCCGAAATGTCCAAGGCATTCATGGATAAGAACCACAGCCTGTTCCTGGGCCGCGGTTCCCAGTTCCCGGTGGCTCTTGAAGGTGCCCTCAAGCTCAAGGAAATCTCCTACATCCACGCCGAGGCCTATCCTGCCGGCGAGCTCAAGCACGGCCCCCTGGCCCTGGTCGACAGCGAAATGCCAGTGGTCACTGTCGCTCCCAACAACGACCTGGTTGAGAAGCTGAAATCCAACCTGGAAGAGGTCCGGGCCCGCGGCGGTGAACTGTTTGTATTTGCTGATAAAAAGGCCGACGTCAAAGCGGAAGAGGGCCTGCACGTGATGCAGATTCCGTCCGTGCATCCGATTACCGCGCCGATCGTGTACACGGTGCCACTGCAGTTGCTGTCCTACCATGTGGCCGTGTTGAAGGGTACCGATGTGGACCAGCCGCGGAACCTTGCCAAGAGCGTCACTGTAGAGTAGCCCCGCAGGCCAGCAAGGCCTTGATCACAGAATAAACGTTTTCTTGTATTTCACGATAATGATAACTATTATCATTATCGTGAATAAACAAGGAGAACGTGATGGAATTTCTGTGTCCCAATCACCGCCAACAGTTCGCGGACCTGCCGCTGGAAGAACGCAAAGACCTGTGGCTGTTCTGGATGGAGAATGCCCACGACTGCAGTGAGCAGGGGCAGTGGCGGGATGTTATCTCGCTGGCTGGCAGCGCCTTCGATCTTGCTTGCCTGCACGGGCCGCGGGATGAATCCTGCATGCACATCGAACTGACTCTCTCAGCCATACTGGTCTCCCGGGCCCTTTCCGATCGCGGTGAGCGGGCCGGTATGGACGCGGTGATTCTCCGGGCACTGGAGAGCCTTCAGCACCCGGACCATGCCGCCCCCATCGACGGTTGCTGTGATATCCACGACTGCGTTTCTGTGCTTATAGATCCTTCACGGCACGCAGACTTTTTTGCTGACTACCTGAACTGGCCCTCCTTACCTTTCGTTCCACCAAAACGGGCAACTATGGTACGGACGCTCCATTGACCTCGTAACCGGACAACAGAGGCACAGTTAGCAGACCAGGTTGGATAGGCGTGGAGTGGGCAGGTTGCACACATTCAGTCAGGCAGATTTCGAACGTTTCGGGCAGCTTTACGACATAGAATTTCGGTTTCCGGCCATCCAGGGCGACACCGGAAGTGATGACCGTATCGTTGCCCGGGGTGAGATTGCCGAGTACAGCCTGGCTTCGGGTTTTCGGTTTACGTTTTCTTCGCTTCAGGTGCTCCAGGCGTATGAATCAGTCTCTTCTGGTCATGCGCCGTTGCTTGTGCTGGTCGTTCTGGATGGCACCGTTGAGCTTACCCTCGGGTCGGTCGAACACGTTCTGTCACCGGGTAATGCTGTCAGCATGCAGCTGCACCCGGACTATCCGTTACGGGCGCACCAGCCTGAGCAAGAGCATCTGCAAATTGTGGCACTCGCTTTCGACCCACGCGGCGCAACATTGGGCCACGTCTCCTCCAGCTTACAAGACCTGACCATTCTTCCCAGGGTTCCCCTGCGTCAATGGAGTGTGCCCCACCCGTTCGAGGAGTTGCTGCGGACCCATGCACGCCTCACGATGACCGTCGCCCAGAAAAGCCTGGTTTTGGAGGGCCTCGCGCTGCAGCTTGCCGGATTGGGTCTGGCAGGCGACGAGCATGAATCCCCGGATGCTCCGGTGGTTCCGGTCCAGCAACGTCAGCGACTTGAGCTCGTAAGGCAGCATCTGGAGTTCACCCCGGACCATGACCACACCCTAAAGGACCTCGCACAGATGGCTGCCATGAGCCCAAGCGGCTTGCGAGCGAAATTCCGGGCGATGTACGGCGTGCCGGTGTTCGACTATCTCAGAAAATGCCGACTTCGGTTGGCAAAACATTATCTGGAGCAAGGCTTCAGTGTTGAACAGAGCGCGAACAGGGTGGGTTACACCCACGCGACCAATTTTTCGACGGCGTTTCGCCGAGAGTTCGGCTTTTCTCCCCGACAACGGGCGGCCAATCACAAGAAATAGCATTGCGCACAGGTTTTTTGGCTTCTGGAATACCAAAGCTCGGGTCTAAACGACAATAATTCGCATTACACTTAAACTTGTAAAGCGCGTTGTTTGGAGCTGATCAATGAATTCGTTACGTGATAATCGCCAGTACTTACTCCCGTCCGGCGTGGCCGTGGCCATAGCCGGGGTTCTGGCAAGCCCGATAGTGTACGCGCAGGAAGCGAATATTACCGAGCTGGATGCCATTGAAGTATCGGCAGATGCCGCCGAACCGAGCGGCACCGCACCGAGTGATGGCTACACCGCAGAGGCGACCGTTACCGGCACGAAAACAACCACCAACGTGGTTGAAACGCCCCAGTCCATTTCCACAGTCACAGCGGATCAGATCGAGGACCAGAACGCGGCCAACCTGGGCGAAGTTCTGCGTTATACAGCCGGCGCCCGAGGCGAGACCTTTGGTTTCGAGCCGCGCACCACGTTTCTGAGAATACGCGGCTTCGATGTGGCCACCAGTGGCTTGTTTCGTGACAACCTGAAACTGGCGAACCCCGGCTTTGCCGCCGGTTACAGCCTGGAGCCCTATGGCGCCGAGCGCATTGATGTGCTCAAGGGGCCTTCTTCCGTTCTGTACGGACAAGCGGGCCCGGGTGGGTTGGTGAACTATGTGTCCAAACGTCCTACTTTCGACACCCGTCGAGAAGTGCGCGTTGAGGCTGGTACCAACGATCTGGTCCAGGGTCAGTTTGATATCAGTGGGGCGGTGAATGACAGTGATACCCTCGCGGTTCGCCTGGTAGGCCTGGTTCGCGACAGCGAAACCCAGGTGGATTTCGTCAACGACGACCGAAAGTACCTGGCCCCCAGCCTGACCTGGCAGCCCACGGACGCCACCCGACTGACGGTATTGGCGCACTGGCAGTACGACGATACCCAGCCATCTCAACGTTACCCGTTGCAGGGCACGTTGGAGCCAAATCCGAATGGCCCGATTCCTGACAACCGGTTTACCGGCGAGCCAGGGTACGATGCCTATGAGCGTCGCGAGAGTGCCATTGGTTACGAGTTTGAGCACCGCATCAATGACCAGATAGTTCTGCGTCAGAATGTCCGGGACTACCGTAACGATGTTGACGACCAGACCATCTACACCACCGGCTTGCTGGCGGATCAGAGAACCATTACCCGGTCACGCTTCGACAGTTTCGGTCGCATTGACGGACTGGCCATGGATAACCAGCTGCAGTTGACTGCCCAGACGGGCTCGGCAGAACATACCGTTTTGGTCGGCCTCGACCATCAGGATATCGATGTGTCATCCCGGCAGTTCTTTGGGGCCGCCAGTAACCTGGACATCTATGATCCTGTCTATGGGGCGCCTGTCCCTGATGCCCCATTGTTTAAAGACGAGGACGGACAACTCAAACAGACCGGCATTTACCTCCAGGATCAGATCCGGGTAGACCGTTGGACGGTTTCCCTTGGCGGCCGGTATGACGTGGCCCGTTCCGAGACAATCAATAATCTCACCGGCGCCACAGCTAGCCGGGAAGACGAGGCCTTCACTGGTCGTGCCGGTGCCGGTTACCAGTTTGCGAATGGCTTTGCCCCTTATGTGAGCTACATGGAGTCGTTTCTCCCCACCACAAGTATCGATGCGGCCGGCAACCCGTTCGAGCCCGAAACCGCACACCAATATGAGGTGGGCGTAAAATACCAGCCCAATACGGACACGCTGGTGACACTGGCCTGGTTCGACCTGACCCGGGAAGACTACCTGACCACCAACCCATCGACCTTCGCCAATGAGCAGAAGGGCGAGGCCAACTCACAGGGCCTTGAGATGGAAGCGCGCACCCGTCTGTTCCATGCTCTGGATGTGATCGCCAGCTATAGCTATACCGATGCCGAGATCACCAAAGCCAGCAACCCGGTGGAAGAGGGCGAGCCGCTGGAATACACCCCGGAGCATGAAGCGGCGCTGTGGGGTAAATACAATTTCCGGGGTGGCGTGCTGCATGGCCTGGGTCTGGGCGCCGGTGTGCGTTACATCGGCGAGAGTTTTGGCGCGGCGTTCAATGCGGATAATTCTGCCCTGGAAGTACCGGATGTCACCCTGGTGGATGCTGCGATTACCTACGACATTGGCCAGGTGTCGCTGGGGCTGCATGCTCAGAACCTGCTGGACGAACAGTATGTAGCAACGGCTTTCGACAGCTCCGGTACGTATGGCACCCGTCGTGAAGTGACCGGTTCAGTGGCATACCGCTTCTGATGTTGGCCTGCCGGCACAGGGAGTGTGCCCGGCAGTCTTGATATCGGCAATTACTTACCGACGCTGACGCCCACTCTATAGCCTTTAAGAGACTGTTTAATAAATAAAATTTCCTGACGTCCTGTCAGTTTTTCAAGGTTTCAAAATTCAGTTTCACAAGGTAACAAATGCCCCTTCACGTGGTTTGTTCGTTCTGATCTATCATTATGCGCTTTTCACTTAAACGCATTAATGAGAACGATTCCATGGTGAAATTCATCACTTCTCTGTTGGCCCTGTTCGCTACCTTGCTTGTTGCCACGTCGCTTCAGGCTGCGCCCACGTTAACGATAACCAGTGGCGATGAGAAGCTGGTTCTGGATCGCAGCGAGCTGGAAACCTTTCCTCAGACCCGGATCGTGACGACCAGTCCCTACTTCGAGGGTAGTGCTGAATTTACCGGGCCCTCGTTGAGCCGCGTTCTGGAGACTTTTGATCTTTCGGGAGATATCCGCATTGTTCTGCGTGCGCTCAACGACTATCGGGTAGACGGCAATTTGAGGGAGTTGCTCGCTATGGATCCAATTGTTGCAACGCGCATGGATTCTCAGCCCATGTCTGTGCGAGATCGCGGTCCGTTCTGGCTTATGTTGCCATTGTCCGATCGTCCTGAGCTGGATGAACAGGAATTCCATCGTTTCATGATCTGGCAGCTTGAAGCCATCGTTCTCGACTGATTATGAAGCCTGGTTCCATTCAACAGCGCCTTTTTTCCCGCGCGACGGTGATCTTCCTGTTCATCGTCATCGGCGTTCTGTTGTCTGCAAGTTTCTATACCTATGTCCAGGACAGAAAATTGCAGTCGGTCTCTTTGAGTGCCCTGAAAATGGCTTCCTGGAACCTGGCGAGAATGAGTAATGAAGCCGGCGCTTTTGATCGTGAAGTAGCTTTGATGGCAAAAGGTGTAGGCGATCCGGAAGAGTTCATGCTTCGTTTCGATGTGCTCTGGAGTCGCTACGACTATCTGCTGAACAGCGCGGAGTCTATGCCAACGCGACAGCATCAGGACAACCTCAGAAGAATTAAAAATCTGTTTTCCGATCTCAAGGGCTTGGAGCCGCAGATAAAGGGGCTTCTGAAATCAGCAAAGCCCGATTGGTCTGAGTTGGCTACCACCTGGGAGCAGCAGCGAAAAGACATCCAGCTTCTGCTCGCTGACAATTTTGTTGGCGAAGAAGCGAGTCAGCTGATGACTGGCATGGAAGCATCCAGAGACCGGCTGGCTAACCTTCGCGTGCTTACGCTCGGCGCTTTGGTCGTGGTTTTCATGTATCTGGCCTTTGCGCTAACCCATATCCGTCGCCAGTCCCGGACAGATCCGCTGACCGGGCTTCCGAATAGCAACTATCTCCAGACCATTAACTCTGTCGATCCTAGAAAAAACGTCATTGTCTGCCAGATCCGCGATCTGGGCCTGGTTATCGCTGAGTATGGCAACGAGACCGCAAACGAGGTGGTGCAGGCTTTCGCGAGAAAGCTGGCAAAGGGTTTGGGCGGCGGTGATGAATTGATCCAGATCTCACAAGGTGAATTCCTGCTCCTTGTGAAAAACCACAAAAATGAGAGCTCCGAGAGCCTGGCTGCCCGTTTTATTGAAGCAACAACATTCGAGTGGCGAATCTTTGAAACCGTTATTCCGATCCAGGGCGTCTTTGGCGTGACCGTGGCCGGCAAGGATCAGTCGCCAGCGTGGGGTGTCCGTTATCAAGAGGCCTATCGCGCACTTGCGATGGCTCAGATGGAACGCGAGCAGCTTTACATAAGCAATGAAAATCTTGAGAAGCGTTTGCGGGATGAGCGGATTATCCTGAATGGACTGGTTCGTTTCTTGAGCGGTGAGCCCAGCTCGCTCTCCCTGAGTGTTGTCTATCAGCCCATCGTAAATGCCGGGAACAAAAATTTTATTATCGGGGCCGAGGTACTGTTGCGCTGCCGGGACCGAGTACTGGGCTTCGTTCCCCCGAATGTTGTGGTGGATCTATCCGAAAGGCATGGACTCGGAGCGGATCTTGGCAAATGGCTGTTTCGACAGGTTGCCAAAGAAACGAGCCAGCTTTACCGGGATCTTGGATTCCGGGGCAGTCTTTCAATCAACCTCAATCCGGCGATGCTCAGTGATAGCCTGGTTTCCGATGTGCAGGGACTATTAGTCAACGAAGGAATTCCTGCCAGCGCACTCTGCATGGAAATTACCGAGGACAACGCGGCACTGGATTTTGAGCGAATCAATGAACTGATCAACGAATTACATACTCTCGGCGTGACGTTCGCTCTGGACGATTTTGGCACTGGCCATTCCTCACTGGAATACGTGCGGGAGCTCAAGGTCGATCGACTCAAAGTTGATCGCTGTTTTGTGAATGGTGTTGAGCACAGTGAAGACAAACTGCGGTTTCTGGGCTCCATCGTTGCGATGGCAGAGCAGGTCTATATGAAAACCGTGATTGAGGGTGTTGAAAATCAGGCTCAGTGGGATCTTATCGAGAAGCTGGGCGATGTATTGATCCAGGGCTACTTTGCTCACAAACCTATGCCGTTCAATGAGTTTATGGCGGTTTTGATGGATTCTGCCTCCCGTTACCCCACAACCCGGCAGCTTTCGGTCAGCGCTGTATGAATTGGCGGAGCCCCAACGTAATGAACGTATTCAAAGGTCATCTACTGGTCGCGCTTCTGATCTGGCCGTTGTTAGTCTACCCACAGCCTGAACCGCTGACGTTCGGCATTGTCCCACAACAGTCTTCAAGTCGCCTCGCTGAGAAGTGGACACCGCTGATGAGCTATCTCTCCGAGCAGTTGGGACGCCCCGTCCGCTTTATGACGGCACCGGATATTCCCACGTTCGAGCAGCGGGTTCTTGCAGGCCAATATGACATTGCCTACATGAACCCCTACCACTATGTGGAATTCAGCAAGGTGCCAGGGTATCGGGCCATTGCGCGGGAGCAGGGAAAACAGATACGCGGAATCGTGGTTGTGAGAGAAAACGATACTGCGACCCAACTCTCTGATCTGGAGGGTGAGACCCTGGCGTTTCCTGCCCCGACCGCTTTTGCCGCTACCATTCTGGTTCGGGCCGAGCTGGAGAGACTGGGGGTTTCCTACACGCCGAAATACGTGTCCTCTCACGATTCGGTATATCTCAGTGTAGCAAGAGGCTTCGTAAAGGCGGGTGGCGGCATTGAGCGCACGTTTTCCTCAGCCTTGGAGTCGGGGCTTGAGGGCGCACGGGTCCTGTGGCGGTCGCCCGGCTATACGCCCCACGCATTTGCCGTTCACCCAGACCTTTCTGAAGGCGACAAGGAAAAGATCGCTGACATACTCGTAAGTCTGTCCGAGACAGAAGAGGGCCAGGGCCTGTTGGGTGGCGTCACTTTAAAGGCGCTTGTGAGCGCTAGCGACAGTGACTGGGATGACGTGCGCCGACTGGGGCTCGATTTCATAGAGGCCGAAGCAACCCCGTGAAGATTTCGCTCCGAACACAGGCCGTTCTCGGCATCGGCCTTATTGAGGTGGGGATGCTGATGTTGCTGCTGTATTCAGTATTTCACTTTATTGATCAATCCACCCGGGACGAAGTGGAACGTCGGGCCCAGTCCATCGCACGGGTTTTCGCGGCCACGGCTGCCGATGATGTTCTCTCTCTGGACCTGGCATCACTGCAGTCCTTTGTGGATGAAGTCGCAAAGACCCCTGGAACCTCATTCGCGAGAGTGGTGGATTATGAAGGCCACTTGTTGGCCGAGGCAGGCAATCCCCAGCACCTGACACGGGACTTCAAGGGATCATTTGACGCGGGAGACTTGCCTAACCTTTTTATGGCTCAGGCTTATATAGTGAAAGCCGGTATACACTACGGCAAGATAGAAATTGGCCTTGACCTTCGGAGCCAAAAAGAAAACATTCTGAACCTCAGACACAGGAGTCTGGTGATCGCCGCTTTGGAGGTACTCATGGCTGCGTTGTTCTCGATCGCTGCTGGCTACTACCTTGTGAGACGGTTGAAGAAGATGACAGAAGTCGTGGAGCGAGCCAGTTCCGGCGGCAGGGCTCAGAAAATCAATGATGCGGGTCACGATGAGGTGGGCGAACTGGCTCGGCAGATTGATCTCTTAAATGAGCGCAACCAGTGGGAACATTCACGTTCTGATCTGAGAATCAGGAACCTGGAAGAGCTCAATCGATTGTTGCAGAAAAAGTTAGCGGAAAAGCGCGACTTTTGATCATTTTTTCCTGACATCCACCGCACTGTGGTCAGTAATCGGTTAAGATAACGGCGCTGATATCACGCATTGTCTGTAATTCTACAAATAATGCCGTTGCGGTTGGGCCTTTCAGATCCCCCTTTTTTGCAATCGAGACTAAGTTGGGTCGGAACACGTACCTTTGGAGCATAGCCTGGTACGTAAATATCAAGGAAGATCTGGCTCTTTCTGCCACACAATACCCATAATCCGTTTTTTTCAGAAGACACCTGCAATGCCCACTACTGTTATCTCCGGCTTTACTCACAATTTCCTTGGCAAGGCGCCCGTCTGGTACAAGCAGGTGATCCTGCTGTTTCTTGTCGCCAACCCGATTGTCATGTGGACGTTGGGGCCCGGAACAGCCGGCTGGCTTCTGATCGCAGAGTTTATTTTTACTCTTGCCATGGCCCTGAAATGTTACCCGCTTCTGCCGGGTGGCCTGCTGGCGGTAGAGGCATTGCTGATTGGCCTGACCACGCCGGATGCAGTGTATCTGGAAGTGCTCACCAACTTCCCGGTGATATTGCTACTGATGTTCATGGTGGCGGGCATCTACTTCATGAAGGAACTGCTACTGGTGACATTCACCCAGATTCTGGTGGGTGTGCGTTCCAAGTCGGCGTTATCGTTGCTGTTCTGTAGCGCAGCAGCACTGCTTTCGGCCTTCCTCGATGCCCTGACGGTTACCGCGGTTATTATCAGCGTGGCGGTCGGGTTTTACGCGGTTTACCACAAGGTGGCCTCCGGCAAGGGCTACCAGCACAAGGACCACAACGCGGGCAGCGATGACGAAGTAATCGAGCTGCACCGTGAAGATCTGGAAAATTTCCGGGCGTTCTTGCGCAGCCTTTTGATGCATGGTGCTATCGGTACCGCATTGGGCGGCGTTGCCACCATGGTCGGTGAGCCTCAGAATCTGTTGATTGCCAAAGTCGTGGGTTGGGACTTTGCCGGTTTCTTCCTGCATATGGCGCCAGTGAGTTTGCCGGTATTGGCGGCTGGATTATTTACCTGCTGGGCCCTGGAGAAGCTGCGTTGGTTCGGCTACGGCGGGCGCTTGCCCAAACCTGTGCGTCAGGTGCTGGAAGAGTTTGCGGAGAACGAGCGGACCAAACGTACCAAGGCTGATCAGGCCGCGCTCTGGGTACAGGCCGTTGCCGCCGCGATCCTGGTGGTGGGTCTGGCTTTCCATCTCGCCGAGGTCGGCCTGATTGGCCTGCTTGTCATCATCCTGATTACCTCCTTTACCGGCGTTACCGATGAGCACCAGATTGGCAAGGCCTTCCAGGAATCTCTGCCGTTTACCTCGCTGCTGGTGGTGTTTTTCGCGGTGGTTGCGGTGATCCACGAACAGCACCTGTTCAAGCCGATTATTGATTACGTGCTGTCGCTTCCGGAAGCCCGTCAGCCTGGCATGTTCTTCATTGCCAACGGCGTGCTCTCAATGATCAGCGATAACGTCTTCGTAGCGACTGTGTATATCAGCGAAGTCAAACAGGCTCTGGATGCAGGGGCCATCAGCTACGAGCATTTCCAGAAGTTGGCAGTTGCCATCAACACCGGTACCAACCTTCCCAGTGTGGCGACCCCGAATGGCCAAGCGGCTTTCCTTTTCTTGCTTACCTCTGCCATCGCGCCTTTGGTACGACTGTCTTACGGAAAGATGGTGGTGATGGCTTTCCCATATATGCTCGTCATGGGGGGAGTGGGGCTGTATATGGTTATGAATTACATCTGAGACGATTCCGTTAGCCTGAGCAAATCCACTGTCCATAAGCGACGCACCCCTTTCGGGTGCGTTTTTCTTTATTTCACATTGCAGAATGAAAAGGAAACGTGTCGTTAATTAATACATACAAAAAGCTACGCTAGCTGGCTGTTAATGGTTATGTACGCTGCGCTAATTTAGCCAAATACTGTGATCTGCGTCACAAAATGGCGAAAATATGGCTCTGCGGAGTGGCGGCACGTGGCATACCTTCCTCGAGTAAAAAATTACTCCTCGAATTCTCCCTTCTTCTGTCTTTTTCGATCAGTCACGTTTGCGCGGCTGTTATGTTCGGCACGAATGGCAGCCTGTTGTTGTTGCTCCTGTCTCTCAGTTCCGCGGGCGTCGGTTTCTGGTTTTGTTGCCAACGATTCTGCCAGGTAAACGCAGCGTTGGCTGCGCTGAGAAGTTACGCGCTCTACCAGTCACGCATGCTTGAACAACTGGCTACGACTGCTAAAGGGGCAGAGGGTTCTCTGGTTTTCAACGCCCGAACCGAGCCGAAAAGCAGGTTGGAGCCATGACTCCCTTGGCTAGAGAGGATGATGTCTGGCGGCTACCTTCCCGGCTGAATGCGCTTTCAACCGGCAAACTCCTTCAGACCTTTCTCTACGAAACGCCCGTATCGTGTGACTGGTTTTTCGATCTTCGGGAGGTTACAGAGATCGATCAGGCGGGGCTGGATTGCTTACTGGCTGTTCGTAACCGGGTTGTAGGTTCGGGTTTTGCGCTCTTTTTTCTGAACACGCCGTGCCAGTTCAGTCGAATCATCCGGGTTTTGGAACGAGATCAGGTCTATTCGGGTCTAAGTCCCTCCAATGCCTAGAGCCAATCCAGGAAAGTACACCAGACGCATCGTCATAAGTCTTGGTCTTATCTCTGCAACGATCCTGGTGCTGTTTTTTGCTGCGATGTACCTGATTGGAGTGGTGGAAGAGGATAGCCGAGTGATTCATCGGGAGGTTGTTCCGGACCTGGTTTCTCTCCAGTCAGCCAAGCTGGATCTGATGCTTGCAAAACAGTCGCTCAGCATTCTGGAGGTCCGTGCCTTTTCAGAGGGAACCAGAGAACCACGGGATGATCCCGTTTCCCTGGCCCGGAAGGCAGGAGAACTGATCGAACGCAACCGGGACGTAGTGTTCGACGAGCGTCTTGGGAGCCGGGCGGCACAGGTCTTCAGATCGACCGTAACAGCTTTGCAGAAACTTGAAGAGGTGAGAGAGCGCGTTCGATCAAAGCAGGATGACGTGACCCTAGCACTGGATCGCTTCGGTCAGAGCTTGATCGATTTAATAAACGCCATGCCGACGGAAGCATCCCGGGATGCGGCTGGCCTTATCTCCGGCGCAGCCAATCAGGCAGACGCGGTGCTGCAGCTGGGTTACCAGAGCCTCGGCAGTCTTGACGGAGCCGAAAATACCGATGAAATAAAGGCCGCCCTGGCTAGCCTTAACAAGTCGGTAAACGACTCCTTTTTATGGATACAACGTAACCGGGTTTCGGTGGACCAGGTTTTTCCGGGGGTTCTTGATAACGTTATTGCGCCTCTTTTCGAGGACCTCAGAAGCCTGATCACCTCGAGCGGCAAGCTTTATCAGCTGCATCAACAACGGGTGCAGGCTGAAGGCCAGACTCGGGAGTTGATTCTGCTGAGTCTGGACTATGTCGCCTCTATTGAAACTCAACTGAGCGATAGAACTGCAGAGCTGCAGTTGCTCAGAAACCGCCTGATGTCAGAACTGGAGAGCAGTTTCACCTTCTCGAAATGGGGCATCGTGGTGCTCTCGTTCGTTCTGATGATTATCGTGTTGCTGATCGCAAGGTATATGACCGAATCGGTCAGCTCGAGTCGGCGTCTGCTCGAGAGAAAAATCACCGAGCGGACCCTGGATCTGGAGAATTCCAAAGAATCACTGATGCGGGCGCTGAGCAAGGAACGGCTGGCACAGGCAGAACTTATTGAAAAGCAGAATGAGCTCTACCAGGCGAACCAGGCACTCTCGCAGTCCCTGGACCAGCTTAAACGGACCCAGGTCATGATGACGCAACAGGAAAAGCTGGCCTCTATCGGTCACCTTGCAGCCGGCGTTGCCCATGAGATCAACAACCCACTCGGGTTCATTCTCAGCAATATCAACCGCCTGAACGAGTACATCAATGATCTCATCGCGATCATTGAGCAGTCCCGCGGATGGCTGAGTTCCGGGGAGATCGAAACGGTTTCGCTATATGCAGGCAGGCTTAGTGAGGCTCTGGAGCAGTACGATTATGAGTTTATAAGGGACGATCTGCCCTCACTGATCGAGGACTGCGTGGAAGGCGGTGCGCGGGTGAAGGAAATCATCCAGAACCTCAAGGATTTTTCCCGGGCAGATAACTCGGGAGATACGTTCGAGCACCAAAATCTTCGCAAACTTATCGAGAAAACGCTCAACCTGCTCAAGAACGAGACCAAATACACAAGTCAGGTTGAGTTGGTGTGTCCAAAAGGGCTCGAGATAGACCTGTTGCCCGGGCCTTTCTCGCAGGTCATTTCCAATCTTGTGATCAACGCCGTCCACGCTATCAAGAAAGCCGAACGGAAGGGCCTGATAACAATCATCGTTACTGATACTCCCGAGAGTGTCTGCGTCAAGGTTTCGGACAACGGCTGTGGTATTGCCAAACAGCACATCGGCCGAATCTTCGATCCGTTCTTTACCACCAAAAAAGTGGGTGAGGGCACCGGTCTTGGTATGAACATCGCCTACGACATCATCGCGAATCGACACGGTGGGAAAATCGAGGTGGTCAGTGAAGAAGGAACAGGCACCGAGTTTTGCATTGAGCTGCCGAGGCAGCAGGAGCTGGTTGTTCAAACGGCGATGAGTGCATAGAGCCTAGTTGTCATTGCAGCCGGAGAGCGCCGCTTTCAACATTAATCAGTGGGAGAATCAAGATGGATCTGACTTCTAATCAAGAGCCCTGGGACGCTGGCAGAGTTTTGTTTGTTGACGATGAACAGCCAATACTCAACTCATTGAAGCGGTTGACCCGCAAACAGAGCTTCCAGTGTCTGTTTGCCAGTAGTGGCGCCGAAGCTCTGGAAATCATGAAGCGTGAAACCGTAGACCTGGTGGTATCGGACATGCGCATGCCCGAGATGTCCGGCCATGAGTTCCTTGCCCAGGTAAAACAACAGTATCCCGACACCGTCCGTTATCTCCTGACCGGCCAGTCTGATCTTGAATCGACAGTCAGTGCGCTAAACGATGGTGGAATCAGTCGGTTTATCCACAAGCCATGGGACGATGAAAAATTTATTGATGCCCTGAAAGATGGTCTCAGGGTAGTGAGGCTCGAGAGGGACAATCAGCGTCTGATGATAACCACGAGGGAGCAGGCTGAGTCTTTGAAACGCCTGAATGCGGAATTGGAGGACCGGGTACTGGCACGAACGAAAATGCTTCGTCGGGCCATGCGCCAGCTGGAGACCAGCTACGACGCGTTTGTGAAAACCTTCTCGTACTTCATCAGCCAACGTGAGCACCTGATTAAAGGACAGTCCCAGCTGGTTGCTGATCTGTGTGCCCGAGTATGTGAGCAACTGCAGTTGGACAACTCCGAGAGAAAGCATGTTTTCTATGCGGCGCTTTTGCATGAGCTAGGAAAACTGACCCTGCCGGATGATGTGCTGGGCCGTTCGGAGATCAGGCTGACCGGACGTGACCTTGAGGAGTACCGCCAGTACCCGGTGATCGGGGAGTTGTCACTGACAAGTATTAAAGCGCTGGAGAAGGCTGCGCAGTTGATTCGCCACCAGAATGAGCATTTCGATGGCTCCGGCTATCCAGACCGGCTGATGGCGCAAAAAATTCCGCTCGGATCCCGAATTCTGTTTGCCTGCAAGGAGTTTATCGGGATTCAGACGGAGTATATGCGAGCCACTCCATTGAGCTCGGAAGACGCATTGAATCATCTGCGAAAGAATGCGGGCAGCAGATACGACCCTGTCGTTGTTGAGGCGATCGCCCAAACGCAGTACACCCTCGACGTGTCATCTCTTGCGCCGATGGAGCGCATTGTAAGCTATCGGGATCTGGCGCCGGGAATGGTCTTGAACCGGGATCTGGTCACAGACAGGGGGATCCTGTTGATCAGCCGGGGTGGCGTGCTTACCCGAACGATGGTCGAACGACTGAGGCGTCTCGGGGCTGAAGACAACCTGAGAACGCCTATCCATATTATCGAACCGGCTGTGGAGGAAAACGCATGACCACGAATCAGGGGCATCGCATCGTCTGCGTGGATGATGAGCCTGCCATATGCCGGGCACTGAGACGTTGTCTGCAGCGTCTCGGGGTAGAGGTATTGACCTATACAGATCCGCAACGCTGTTTGGAGGACTTACGAACGCTTAATCCGGACATCATCATTTCCGACCTTCGCATGCCCCAGCTTTCAGGGATTGAGTTTCTTGCCAGGAGTCGGCCCTTGGCTCCAGGCGCAGCGAGAATCTTATTATCAGCTCACGCGGAACGAGGAGGCTTGATTCAGGCAATTAATGATGCGGGTATTCACAGGTTTATAGAAAAGCCCTGGAGCGACGATGAGCTGATGTTCACCGTCTTCCATGCCCTTCAAGCAGAGCACGATGGGTCTGACATTGCCCGCAACCCCCGCATGCCTGCCGCGCCCGGAAAACGTGTTGATCCCAGAGTGCAGGAACTCATTCGTTTGGAACAGGAGACCCCAGGTATCTCCAGGGTTGAGTTGGATGAAGACGGTTATATTGACCTGTCTCACTGAGTGGCCAACTCTCTTCTTACATATTCCTGGAATTGCGGAGGCTGTCAGTGCAACTCTCCGCAATTCTGATAACCTCTAGAAAAACGCTGATAAGAACTGGTGGTTATGGCGAGTTGGTTTTGGGGTACGACTGGGAGATGGCCGAAGTGCTGCCGTCTTTTCTTCGGAGCCTCTTTGATAGTTGCTCTCGTTGTTCTCAAACCGGTTTCTGTGCTGGCAGAGACCTCGGATAACAGATCGCTTCGCATTGCCTATGTGGAGTTTCCCCCCATTACCTATCAGGCCAGCGATGGCCGCCCTGCTGGCAGCTTTATAGAGCTTACCCGGAAGATCGCTGTGGAAGCGGGTTACGAGCCGGAATTTCTCTTCTTGCCCATCAGCCGGGTATACCTGTATCTGCGCAACGGTAGAATTGACGTTTGGCCAGGTTCGGCCAACGTTCCCGCCCTTAACGGTGAAGTTCTGGAGACCTGGGTCACTCCCCTCGCGACCCAGCTCAGTGCCTGGTATCTGGAGGGAACCGAACCACTTACACATTTTGATCAACTGCAGGGCAAGACCGTCATCACGATAGGCGGGTACACCTATGGAGGGCTCTTGTACTGGCTGGAGGCGGAAGGTTCGATTGACGTCACCCAGGCTCCAAACTATCGGGCTGCTCTGGAAATGCTCAAGCTTGGCCGAGGCCATTACCTGTTTGGCCATCGGGATCCGGTTGTGGAAACCCTGACCATGCCCAAAGACGAGAAAATCCGTGAATCGGCGATCCGTTTGAGGAATCTGACCTGGCTGTTCTCGCTGGCCAATCCCCGGGCAGCGATCCTGCGGGAAGAGTTCGATGATGCCTACATCCGTCTGGCTGAAAAGGGTGAAGTGCCGCCGATACGAAACCTTGGAGAAAGCTTTGTGATCCCCGGATTTCCCGAGCAATACCGTTAGTAGTGTTCAGGGCTCAGGAACCCGGGTTCAGAAGGATGTCCCCATACCAGGCCGTGGCCTTCTCACCGGTGTTGTCCGAATCCGACATGATGGCAATACCCACCACCGGTGGTGGTTCCTCGCCAAACGCTTCCCGATAGTCGGCCATGATATCCCGCTCCACCGTGACCCATTCGCCGACCTGTTCTGATCCGGAATTCACGGCAATCATCATGGTTTTCTCGGTGTACGGGTTGGGCACAATCTCGCCCTTCGGGAGAGTATTGGCCCAGATGTAGTTGAGGGCATTGCCCGGCAGGGACTCACCGAATAACACCTCGACGGTCTTGCGTTTGGCGCGCTCGAAAAACCCCGCCTTCTCGGGCTGGAACTCGAACGCCACATAGATTCTGGCCGGGTAATCGTCCCCGGACTTTTCCCGGGCATCCCCGTTTTCGAAGACATTCGAGACCTTCCAGCGCCATTGCAGAATCAGCGAATCGGTTGGCTCCAGCCTGACCCGTGCGATCAGTCCCGACGCACCGCCGTCCGTGGTCGCCCGCACGACCTGCTGACCGTCTTCGGTTGTCAGTTCATAGCGGCTGAGCTGATCTATCTTGGGGAATTCCAGAGGCTCCCAGCCATCATTCAGGGACTGCATTTCCGAGAAAGGTGTGAGCGGGGATGGTGTCTGTGCCAACAAGAGCCCTGACAGGCCCATCAGAACCAGCACTGATAAAAATGTGGCAGTCTTTCTCATCGCGCTTCTCGCTTTCAGGTTCACAGTACCCCGATGGACAGACGCTATGAGCAAAAGTGCCCGAGGCCATTACTGGATTGCCAGCAAGCGGATTGCACTGGCTGCGGCCGCCGTCCGGTTTTCTACGCCCAGTTTCCGGAATACCTGCTCCAGGTGTTTGTTAACGGTTCGGGGACTCATATCCAGGATCTGGCCTATCTCCCGGTTGGTCTTGCCGTTCGCGATCCAGAGTAACACGTCGGATTCTCTCAGTGTCAGCTCGAACCGTTGCCGCAGGGCTGCTGTTGCGCTGTTCTGGTTCTGTGGTGTTTTCAGCCGCAGCAGGTATTCCCGGTTATCCACAAGGGCAAGAAACTCTACCGTTCTGTCGATGCCCATGATTTCGACTGGCATGCTGTGGCCCGGCTCGGGACGGTGGCCCAGCCATTCCTCCAGTCTGGCGCGTACCTCGGGGAATTCGGGGTGTGCTGCGTCGGGCAGGTACTGGCAAACCTGTGGCGTGCCCCAGAGCAAGTTTGCCTCGTGATCCACCGCAAACAGGTTCTGACCGGCCGTATCCAGGGCGCTACGAGCACTGCGGGTCATGCGGGCGTTCGTCAGGTGTACATCCATTCTGGCCAGGAGTTCGGTGGTGTTAATCGGTTTGGTCACGTAATCCACACCACCGGCGTTGAGCCCCATAACAACGTGCTCGGTATCGCTTAGACCGGTCATGAAGATGATAGGAATATCGGCGAACGCAGGGTTCTCTTTCAATCGACGACAGGTTTCAAAGCCGTCCATATGGGGCATCAAAGCGTCCATCAACACCACATCCGGGGTGATATTCTGGCTGATCGTAAGCGCCTGGTTTCCTTCCAGAGCAACGAGCACCGTCATACCTGCCTCTTCCATGGCATCGTTGATCATTCGAATGGAGTCGACTGCGTCATCTACGACCATCACGACAGTCTTCCGGTCATTATGAAGCTTCATGTTCGGCTACCTCGAGTAGTTCAAGAATTTTCTCAAACTGGAAATCATTGGTGAGTCTGGTGAGCTCAATCGCAAAGGGTTCGGCCGCCTCGCCGCTGTGTTTCAGGTCATGCAATGCCTCAAGCAGGCCTTTCCGGTGTCCGATCCGGGCCAGAGTGGCCAGAGCCAGGCGATGCTCCATTTTGGGTAAAGGCAAAACGCCATGGTCGGGTGCTGGAATAGCCGCCATGGGATCCGGGCTCTTATCGAATCGCCAATTGAGATCCAGCACGCTGGCAATGGTGTCGAGCAACAGGTTCAGCCGAACCGGTTTGATGATGTAGCCATCGTGCAGACGCGGTGAGTCTGCGGCGTGGTGGCCCTCGTTAGCGTCGGCAGAGACCATCACGACAGGCATGGTGTGCTTGTGCTGTCGTAGCATTGCCAGGACTTCCCAGCCGCTTTGGCCCGGCATGGACACGTCGAGAAGCACAAGGTCAGGGCGTTCCGCCTCAACGGTTGCCAAAACCTGCAGAGCATTGCCAAGATCGACGATTTCAAAGCCCAGTGGCGAGAGCATGGCCCGCATGACCTGGCGATGGGACACATCGTCATCCACCAGCAGTACCTTTCGCCGCGAACCGTGGTAACCGTAGATGCGCTTGGCCGGCATTGATATCGAGCGGGGTGTCGAAGAATGCAGGCTTGATAGCATCAGACTGACCCGGAAGACACTACCCTGGCCCGGTACGCTTTCCAGCGAGATATCGCCACCCATGATTTCCGTGAGCAGGCGGGTAATGGTCAGACCCAGACCTGTGCCGGCCCGGCTTTGCCCCGGTGTCCGGATACGTTCGAAGGGTCGGAAGATGCGTTCCACATTCTCAGGGGCTATGCCTTCCCCGGTATCGCGTACGGTGAACTCGGCGACCTGACTGCGATAACGCAGGGTCAGGGAGACGCCTCCCCGATCCGTGTATTTAATGGCGTTGGAGAGAAGGTTGATCAGAATCTGGCGCAGCCGCTTCTCGTCGGTGGTGACCATTTCCGGAAGCGGGTTGGGGCAGTGGTAATCGAAGGCCAGGCCTTTATCTTCTGCCTGCAGGCGGAACATGGTCACCAGTTGCTCCATCAGCAGCCCAATCCTGACCTGATCGCGGTGCAGGTCCAGCCGGCCGGCTTCAATTTTGGAAATATCCAGCAGCCCCTCGATCAGATCGGCGAGGTACTCACCGCTTCGGCGTATCACGCCGAGGGCTTCCTTGCGGTGGGAAGGGATGGTCTCGTCGTTTTCCATCAACTGGGCATAACCGAGGATGGCATTGAGTGGGGAACGGAGTTCGTGACTGATCCCCGTCAAGTAGCGACTTTTCGCCCCGTTGGCGGCCTCCGCCTGTTCCTTTGCCTGCTGAAGAGCCTGGTCGGTCCGTTCGTGGGCGACGATCTCTTCCATCAGGAGGCGGTTCTGGCGTCGGGACTCTTCCTCGGCGACTACCCGGCTTTCATGGGCGAGCACGAACAGCCAGCAGATCACACCGGTCACGATCACCAGAATGAAGAACACCTTCCACAGGGTTACCGATAAAAGAAGGCCTTCCGCAGGTGAAGCGACCGGCGTCTTGAAATAGATCAGGGACAGCAGCAGGCCGGAAAGGCCGTTGATGAGCACCAGCAGGCTCAGAAAATGCCCGAGCCTTGAGCGCAGACCGGCCAACACCGGTTTTGGCATCAGGCTCCCGAGAAACTGATTGAGCTGTTCCTGATATCCGGCCCCCGGTTTGCAGGCGTCTGCGCAACGGGCATCGAGCGAACAGCACAGTGAACAGATGGTGCCGTCATACGCGGGACAATGGGTGAGATCTTCCGGCTCGAAGTGATGTTCACAAATCGTGCATTGCACGAGCTGATGGTCAGTAGCGATGGGGACGAATGGCCGTGCTGTGTAGAAACGGCCACCGGTTTTCCAGGCGATCAGAGGCGCCATGATCAGCGCGACTCCCATGGCGATAAAATGGGATAGAGCCTCCGGATAGACGCCCAGTATGCCGGTGTGGCAGATGATGCCTACTACAGAGGCCGTCAGCATGGCACCAACCCCGACCGGGTTGATGTCGTACAGGTGGGCACGTTTGAACTCAATGTGTGCGGGACTGAGCCCCAGTGGTTTGTTGATCACCAGATCCGCCACCAGCGAACCAACCCAGGCAATGGCGACGATGCCGTAGAAACCCAGGGTTTCCTCCAGCGCCCGGTAAACACCCAGTTCCATCACCAGAAGGGCAATGGCGACGTTGAAAAACAGCCAGACAACTCGCCCGGGGTGGCTGTGGGTGAGTCGCGAGAAGAAGTTGGACCAGGCGATGGAGCCGGCATAGGCATTGGTAACGTTGATCTTGAGCTGGCAAAGAATGACGAAAATGCCCGCCATCGCCAGGGAGATCTCGGGCGAATGGGTAATGTAATTGAAGGCGATCAGATACATCTGGGTTGGATCAGCCGCCTCCGAGGCGGTAACGCCCTGTTTCAGGGCAAGAACCGCAAGAAAGGAGCCCGCCAGGATTTTCAACATGCCGATCACAATCCAGCCAGGTCCGCCTGCCATAGCGGCGGCCCACCAACGTCGCTTTTCCCGGGCATTGCGGGGTTCTGGAATGAAGCGCAGGAAATCCACCTGCTCGCCGATCTGGGCAATCAATGAGAACACGACAGCCGCCGCAGCCCCGAACATAACGATGCTGAAGCCACCCGAATCAACCGGGTTAAGCCCCTCGAACTGTGTCCAGTCGCTGACGGAAGAGGCATCCGCGTAAACAATGAAAACAAAGGGCACCAGTTGGAGAAAGATGAAGGCTGGCTGGGTCCAGACCTGGAATCGGCTGATCGTGGTGATGCCATGTATGACCAGTGGAATGATGACCACGGCACAGATCAGGTAGCCGAGAACCAGGGGAACCCCGAACAGCATTTCCAGCGCCATGGCCATGATGGCGGCCTCGATGGCGAAAAAGATAAACGTGAACGAGGCGTAGATCAGCGAGGTGATGGTGGAGCCTATATAGCCAAAGCCGGCACCGCGAGTCAGCAGGTCAATGTCGACGCCATAACGGGCCGCGTAGTAACTGATCGGGATGGCGGTGAGGAAGATCACCAGACTGACGGCCAGTATCGCGGCGACCGCATTGTCGAATCCGTAGTGGAGGGTAATGGAGCCGCCGATGGCTTCCAGCGCCAGAAAGGAGATGGCGCCCAGGGCTGTGTTGCTTACCCGAGCCGCGGACCAGCGCCGGGCACTCTTGGCGGTAAAGCGAAGCGCATAGTCTTCCAGGGTCTGGTTGGCTACCCACTGGTTGTAGCTGCGCCGAACCCGAAAAATATTCTGTCTTGCCGCCATGACTGCCTTGCCTTTGGTGTTTGAGTGCCCCGCGTTAGTGCAGCTTCAAGCTGAAATGCACCGGATGAGAAAGCCGGAACAATATCCGTGCCATAGACCGGTGCAGGGATGTTCTTCTTCTGCATGCCTGCGTTTTTAGCCTGTCCTGTTGGTTACAGGAATGCGTCAAATGACGTAGCGCGCTGGGGCGATTGCCGAATGGGCACCTGTACGGGTGCCGAGCAGAATGATTCTCGTGGGCACTGTGCTTTCGAAGGGAAGCGCGGATCCGGACTTCAAAAACTGCGAGGAATCACCATGGATA
Organism: Marinobacter adhaerens HP15; assembly: GCF_000166295.1. Lineage (NCBI taxonomy): Bacteria > Pseudomonadati > Pseudomonadota > Gammaproteobacteria > Pseudomonadales > Marinobacteraceae > Marinobacter > Marinobacter adhaerens. The sequence continues at coordinate 3,854,051 of NC_017506.1, read as the reverse complement.
CGACAGATCAAGCCGCCAACGGGCGGTCGTTCGGTAAGGGACTGGGGCTGAAAAAGAGCCTGATGACGCTGGCGGCTTCCGTCATGCTTGCGACGTCGGCACAGGCGGCAGTGCCGGCCACAGCAGAGGTCAACACGACTGGTCTGGCGGTGACGGATGACACTGTTACGGTCGGCATTCTGCACTCCATCACCGGCACAATGGCGATCAGTGAGATTGGCTCGGTTCAGGCGGAAAAGCTGGCTATTGACCAGATCAACGCCTCCGGTGGTGTCCTGGGCCGCCAGATTGAATTCGTTCAGGAAGACGGCGCCAGTGACTGGCCGACCTTCGCTGAAAAATCCCGGAAGCTACTGCGCCAGGACAACGTTGCTGCGATCTTCGGCGCCTGGACCTCGGCTTCCCGCAAGGCCGTTCTCCCGGTTATCGAGCAATACAACGGCATGCTCTATTATCCCACCTTCTACGAGGGTCTTGAGCAGTCGCCCAACGTGGTCTACACCGGCCAGGAAGCGACCCAGCAGATCCTTGCCAGTATCGACTGGGCCGCAGAAACCAAGGGTGCCAAAAGCTTCTATCTGCTCGGATCGGACTACATCTGGCCCCGTACTTCGAACAAGATCGCCCGCAAGCACATCGAGGACAAGCTGGGCCTCAAGGTCTCTGGCGAGGAGTACTATCCGCTGGGTCACACCCAGTTCAACTCGGTGATCAACAAGATCAAGCTGCGTAAGCCAGACGTCATCTTTGCCTCGGTTGTCGGTGGCTCCAACGTGGCCTTCTACAAGCAGATGAAAGCGGCCGGTATCGATTTCACCGATGAGAAGCCCCTTCTGCTGACCATCTCCGTGACCGAGGACGAGATCCGCGGTATCGGCGGTGAGAACGTGGACGGCATCTACGCCTCCATGAAGTATTTCCAGAGCCTCGATAACCCCAACAACAAGGAATTTGTTGCGGCCTTCAAGGAAGCCTACGGCGATGACATGGTCATCGGTGACGTGACCCAGGCGGCTTATCTCGGCCCATGGCTGTGGAAAGCGGCGGTTGAAAAAGCCGGCTCATTCGACATCGACAAGATCCGTGAAGAGTTCGCAGGCATCGAGTTCACGAAAGCGCCAGAGGGTTACGTGCGCATCCACGAAAACCATCACCTGTGGTCCAAGACCCGCATCGGCCAGGCTCAACCTGACGGCCAGTACAAGGTTGTCTACGAGACCGAAGAACTGATGGAACCGGACCCGTTCCCGGAAGGCTACCAATAAGCCCGGACTGCTGGCGCCCCCGGGCGCCAGCATCCGTTGCCTCTGCAAAACGAGATTAAGGGTTTGAAGGGTAAGTTGGTCTAAAGGGGAGTAAGGGTCATGTTTGATGGCTACACCAGCAGTGAATTGATGTCGATATTTGCCATGCAGGGGTTTGCCGGGCTCTCCCTGTTTTCAGTATTCGTACTGATGGCGTTGGGCCTGGCCATCATCTTTGGTCAGATGGGGGTGATCAATATGGCCCACGGGGAGTTCATGATCCTCGGCGCCTACACCACCTACCTGACATCCGGCTTTTTCCAGTCCTATCTGCCGAGCCTGTTCGGCGGCTATTTCTTCGTCGCCATGGTTCTGGCTTTCCTGATTTGTGCTGCCCTGGGGGCATTCGTCGAATGGCTCATGATACGGCGACTCTATCACCGACCACTGGATACCCTTCTGGCCACCTGGGGTCTGAGCCTGATCATGCAGCAGGCTTACCGATCCATCTTTGGCGCCCGGGAAGTGGGCGTGGACCTGCCCGAGTGGATGATGGGGGCGATCCAGGTGACTGACCTGGTGGAGCTGCCCATCAACGGCCTGTTCGTGATGATCATCGCGCTGTCCATTGCCGTGGGCGTGTATTTCCTGATGTACCGATCCGGCTATGGCAAGAAAGTGCGGGCGGTGGTTCAGAATCGCCCCATGGCTGAAGCCGTTGGTATCAACAGTGCCGGTATCGACCGAGCCACCTTTGCCCTCGGGTGTGGCATCGCCGGCGTCGCGGGTGCTGCCTTCACCATGATCGGTTCCACCGGTCCGTCCTCTGGCCAGGCTTATATCGTAGACACCTTCCTGGTGGTGGTGTTTGGCGGTGCCCAGAGCCTGATCGGCACCATTGTGTCCGCCTTCGGTATATCCCAGGCCCAGTCCACCATGGAGTTCTTCCTCAGTGGTTCCATGGCCAAGGTGCTCACCCTGCTGGTTGTCGTCGGCATCCTGATGCTGCGTCCAGAAGGACTCATGGCCCTCAAGGTCCGTCGCTAGGAGATTGTCATGAAGAGTTCATCCCCATTGAAATGGTTTGCCACCCGCGAGGGACTGTATTACGTCGCACTGGCCGTGTTGTTGGTGGTGCTTTTGCCACTGGCGCTGGACCCATTCCGCCTGAACATGGTGGGCAAGTACCTGACATACGCCTTTGTCGCCATTGGCCTGGTGATGTGCTGGGGCAAGGCCGGCATTCTCAGCCTGGGCCAGGGTGTGTTCTTTGGTCTTGGCGGCTACTGCATGGCCATGTTCCTGAAGCTGGAGGCTTCCACTCCGGAGGCCACCGCCATCCAGTCCACCCCCGGCATCCCGGATTTCATGGACTGGAACCAGCTCACCGAGCTGCCCTGGTTCTGGGAACCGTTCCACAGCTTCTCCTTCACCCTGCTGGCGGTGATCGGTGTGCCGGTTCTGCTGGCGTTCGTTATCGGCTTCGCCATGTTCACCCGGCGGGTGGGGGGCGTGTACTTCGCCATCATCACCCAGGCCATCGCCGCAATCCTGACGATCCTGATTATCGGACAGCAGGGCTATACCGGCGGTGTGAACGGCATTACCGATCTGCAGACGCTGAACGGCTGGGACATCCGCACCGATGAAGCCCGGACCATCCTGTACTTTGTCTGTGTTGGCATGCTGTTCCTCTGCCTGTTTGTGGCGCGCCTTGTCCAGAACCGGAAGCTGGGCCGCATCCTGGTAGCCATGAACGCCCAGGAAAACCGAGTGCGTTTTTCCGGCTATGACGTTGCCGCCTTCAAGATCTTCGTGTTCTGCCTGGCGGCGGCTTTTGCCGGCGTCGGTGGTGCCATGTTCACCCTGATTGTCGGCTTCATGTCGCCGTCGTTCATCGGCATCGTCGCTTCCATCGAGATGGTCATCTTCTGTGCCTTGGGTGGCCGGTTGTCCATCCTCGGCGCGGTCTACGGTGCCTTGCTGGTGAATGCCGCCAAGAGTGGCTTCTCGGAATCCTTCCCGGAACTCTGGCCGTTTGCCATGGGTGCGTTGTTTATCGGTGTCGTACTGGCCTTCCCGAACGGTCTGGCCGGCCTGTATCAGACCTACGTCATGCCCCTGGAAGACAAGATCTTCAAGCGCAACAAGGGTGCACAGCTGGAGGCCAAGCCCGCGGAAAAAGCCGCAGAGCCGAAGCCGACCGCTGAGAAGACTCCTGATTACGATCCGATGATCGATTCCTACAGCCCGGAGAAATCGTGATGAGTGCAGCCAAAAGCAAAAGTGGGGATTTCCTGCTGGCGGTCGAAGGCCTGACCGTGTCATTCGATGGCTTCAAGGCCGTGGATGACCTGTCCTTCTACCTGGATCCCAAGGAAATTCGGGTCATCATCGGCCCCAACGGTGCCGGTAAAACCACGGTTCTGGACCTGATCTGCGGCAAGACCAAGGCCACGTCCGGCTCCATCAAGTTTGACGGTAAGGAGCTGACCAAGCTCAAGGAGCACCAGATTGTTCACTCGGGTGTGGGCCGGAAGTTCCAGACCCCGTCTGTGTTCGAGGACCTGACCGTCTTTGAAAACCTTGAAGTGTCCTACCCGAAGGGACACAGCGTGATGGGCGCCCTGGGATTCAAGCGCGACGCGGAGGTGATCAGTGCTGTGGAGGAAGTGGCTGAAACCATCTTCCTGACCGAGGCCCTGAATGAGCCGGCTGCCTCGTTGAGCCATGGCCAGAAGCAGTGGCTGGAGATCGGCATGCTGCTGATCCAGAAACCGGACCTACTGATGCTGGATGAGCCGGTGGCCGGGATGTCCGTCACCGAGCGCAAGAAAACCGCCGAGCTGCTGAGGGTGATTACCCGGGACCATACGGTGCTGGTGATCGAGCACGACATGCAGTTTGTCGGTGATATCGCTGACCGGGTCACGGTCATGCATCAGGGCAAAGTTCTTTCCGAAGGGTCCATCGAGCACGTGAAATCGGACCCGAAAGTCATCGAAGTCTACCTGGGGCACTGATCATGCTGAGCATCAAACATCATTCGGTGGCCTACGGCCAAAGCACCATCATCGATGACCTCAACCTCGACGTGGCAAAGAACGAAATTGTCGCCGTGGTGGGGCGAAACGGCATGGGCAAGACCACGCTGATGAAATCCCTGGTGGGCATGACCCCCACGCGAGGCGGTGAGGTCAGCCTGGATGGGAACGACCTTTCCGGCCTGAAGAGCTTCCAGCGAGTGCGCGCCGGAATCGGTTTCGTGCCGCAGGGGCGGATGATCTTTCCGACACTGACGGTACGGGAGAATATCGAGACCGGCCTGGCCGCTGTTGGTGAGAAGAAGGTACCCGAGGACCTCTACGAGATGTTCCCGGTACTGAAGGAAATGCAGAACCGGCGTGGTGGCAACCTTTCCGGCGGTCAGCAACAACAGCTGGCTATTGCCCGGGCACTGGCCACCCGGCCCAAGGTGCTGCTGCTTGACGAACCCACGGAAGGTATCCAGCCCAACATTATCAAGGAAATTGCGCAGACCCTTCGGCGCATCCGGGATGAGCGGGGCCTGTCGATTGTGGTGTCGGAGCAGGTTCTGAGCTTCGTGATGGATGCGGCAGACCGGATCCTGGTGATTGAAAAGGGCGCGATTGTGCACGAAGAGAGCCGCGAAGAAGCGGATCAGGACAAGATTGCGAGCTATCTGGCGGTTTAACGAGGAGCAGAACGATGAGACACGGTGATATTTCCAGCAGCAACGATACCGTCGGCGTGGCGGTGGTGAACTACAAGATGCCGCGGCTGCATACCAAAGCCGAGGTGTTGGACAACGCCCGCAACATCGCTGACATGATCAAGGGTATGAAAGTCGGCCTGCCGGGCATGGACCTGGTGGTGTTCCCGGAATACAGCACCATGGGCATCATGTACGACAACGAGGAAATGATGGAAACCGCGGCCACCGTGCCCGGTGACGAAACGGCCATCTTCTCCGCCGCCTGTCGTGAGGCGAACACCTGGGGCGTGTTTTCGCTGACCGGAGAACGACACGAGGATCACCCCAACAAGGCGCCATACAACACCCTGGTTCTGATCAACAACGAGGGTGAGGTCGTCCAGAAATACCGCAAGTGTATCCCCTGGTGTCCGATCGAGGGATGGTATCCGGGTGACACTACCTACGTCACCGAGGGTCCAAAGGGCATGAAGATCAGCCTGATCATCTGCGACGACGGCAACTATCCCGAGATCTGGCGTGATTGCGCCATGAAGGGGGCGGAGTTGATTGTTCGCTGTCAGGGCTACATGTACCCGGCCAAGGAACAGCAGGTGATGATGGCCAAGAGCATGGCCTGGGCCAACAACTGTTACGTTGCGGTGGCCAACGCCGCCGGATTTGACGGCGTGTATTCCTACTTCGGCCACTCCGCGATCATCGGCTTCGATGGCCGTACCCTCGGGGAATGCGGTGAGGAAGACATGGGCATTCAGTATGCCCAGCTGTCCGTAAGCCAGATCCGTGATGCCCGTGCGAACGACCAGTCCCAGAATCACCTGTTCAAGCTGCTGCACCGGGGCTACACCGGAGTGCATGCCTCCGGGGACGGCGACAAGGGCGTGGCCGACTGTCCGTTCGAGTTCTACCGTACCTGGGTGATGGATGCCCAGAAGGCGCAGGAAAATGTGGAGGCCATGACCCGGAAGACGGTAGGTACCGCCGAGTGCCCGGTGGGCGAGCTGCCGTTCGACGGCAAGGAAAAATCCGCAGGGGCCTAAGCCCGGGAGGCGTTCATGCCGTTTATCAACGAACGGCTGGAAGCCAATCGGGAAACCATTGAAAAGAACCGGGCCGCCTCAGGCCCGGTTCGTGCTTCCCGGTTCCGCTTCGAGCCCGAGGCCGTGATGGCCAGACTGCGGGAAAATATCGTCGGCCAGGATGAGGCCCTGGCCGCCATGGAATCCATGCTGGTGCGGGTGAAAGCCGATATCGGCGAGGACAACCGGCCGCTGGCGGTGCACCTGTTCCTGGGTCCTACCGGCGTGGGCAAAACCGAAACCGTGCGCCTCATTGCCGAAGCCATCCACGGCAATCGCGATGGGCTGTGCCGTATCGACATGAACACCCTGGCCCAGGAGCATTACGCCGCAGCCCTGACCGGTGCACCGCCGGGCTACGTGGGCAGCAAGGAGGGCCACAGCCTGTTCGATCTGGACAAGGTACAGGGCTCGTTCAGCAAACCCGGAATTGTGTTGTTTGATGAAATCGAGAAAGCCAGCAAGGAAGTGGTGCGCACGCTGCTGAACGTGCTGGACACCGGTCGGCTGGTGTTTCCCTCCGGTAACCGGGAGATCGACTTCCGCAACACCCTGATCTTCATGACCAGCAACGCCGGTGCGCTGGAGGCGGAGACGCATGAGCAGAGCTACAAGCGGGGCTGGCGCCGCTGGCTCGGTTTATCAGCCGGCAACGGCGAGGCCATTCGCGACACCGCTCTGCGCCGGTATTTCGATCCGGAGTTCCTCAACCGGATTGATCAGATCCTCACCTTCAACCGACTTACCGACAACTGGCTGGAAGCCCTGCTGGACATTGAGCTGGCGGGCCTCAATCGCCGGTTGTCCAAAAAGCACGCCGAGCTGTCGCTGGCGCCTGAGCTGCGAGAAGAGCTGTGCCGTGGCTACGACGCTCGCTATGGCGCCCGGGAACTGCTGCGGGCTTTTCGCCAGCGGCTGGAACCCGCCGTTGCCCGGGCGTTGCTGGCGTATCCGGACTGCCGCCGGTTTGAAGCCGGCCTGCAGGGCAGGACGGTCACGGTGCACCAATACGTCGAATGACGTAGGCACCGGGGGCATTTCGCGAATACCTCACAGGGACGGGATTTCGGATAGTAAAGCCGTTACCTAATCGTGCAAGCCAACACCAAGGAGCGCCCGCTATGGCTGAAACCATTATCAAGATCGATCTGAACAAGTCGGCCTATGAGAACGACAAAATCCACAACCGCTGGCACCCGGATATTCCGCTGGTGGCCACCGTCAAGCCGGGCGACGATTTCATCGTCGAGTGCTATGACTGGACCGGCGGCCAGATCAAGAACGACGACAGCGCCGACGACGTGCGCGATGTTGATCTCAGCCAGGTTCACTTCCTGTCGGGACCGATCGGGGTCGAGGGCGCTGAGCCGGGCGACCTGCTGGAAGTCGACATCCTCGACATCGGCACCTTCGAAGAAAGCCAGTGGGGCTTTAACGGGTTCTTTTCCAAGCAGAACGGCGGTGGCTTCCTGACCGAACACTTCCCGGAGGCCCAGAAATCCATCTGGGACTTCAACGGCATGTTCACCAAATCCCGCCACATTCCCAACGTGGAATTTGCCGGCCTGATTCACCCGGGGCTGATCGGCTGCCTGCCCTCCAAAGAATTGCTGGACACCTGGAACAAGCGTGAGGCCGGACTGGTTGCGACCGATCCGGAGCGTGTGCCGGAACTGGCAACACTGCCCAATGGTGAGACCGCCCATATGGGCCAGATGACCGGTGACGCGGCCAAAGCTGCTGGCGCCGAAGCCGCCCGTACCGTGCCGCCACGGGAACACGGTGGCAACTGTGACATCAAGGATCTGTCCCGTGGCTCCAAGGTGTATTTCCCGGTGTACGTGGACGGGGCCGGCCTCTCCGTAGGCGACCTTCACTTCAGCCAGGGCGACGGTGAAATCACGTTCTGTGGCGCCATCGAAATGGCCGGCTGGATTCACCTGCGGGTAAACCTGATCAAGGACGGCGTGAAGAAGTACGGCATCAAGAATCCGGTGTTCAAGCCCAGCCCGATCAAGCCCCGTTACGACGACTATGTGATCTTTGAAGGCATCTCCGTAGACGAAGACGGCGGCCAGCATTACCTGGACGTGCACGTGGCCTATCGTCAGGCGTGTCTGAACGCCATCGAATACATGACCAAGTTCGGCTACACCAAGGCTCAGGCCTACGCGATTCTGGGTTGTGCGCCGGTGGAAGGCCACATCAGCGGCGTGGTGGATATCCCGAACGCCTGCGCCACGCTCTGGTTGCCGACGGGCATCTTCGACTTCGACATTAACCCGTCCGCCGATGGTCCGCAGAAGAAAGTCAGCGGGGGCATGGACGTACCGCTGTCGAAAGATAAGGAGTAATCGCCATGCCCGTGTATGACTACAAGTGCCGTGAACATGGCCTCTTTCACACACTGGCCACCATGGAGGATGCGGCCAAGCCGGCGCAATGCCCTACCTGTAAGGCAATGTCGCCGCGGGTGATCGTGTTGCCATCCCACATTGCCGCCATGGACCCGGCCAAAAGGGCGGCCGAGGACCGGAACGAGCGGTCCCGGCATGAGCCGGTGTTTTCCACCGCAGACCGAAGGGCGAATGATAAGGAGCACAGTCGCGCCTGCGGCTGCGGCTCCCCGAAACCCGGAAAGTCCATGCTGTTCTACACCGCTGACGGGAAGAAGATGTTTCCCTCCATGCGGCCCTGGATGATCAGCCACTGATTGGCTGAGTTGAAACTGTCACGTGTTTGGCCCCCTCTCCGGGGCCTTTTTTATTGCTTCAGGTTGTCCCTTCCGAATATCGTGTATATAGTGTTTCTATCCTTGGTCAAATACCAGATGTAGTGATCAGTGCGTAACCAACTCGGTCAACGTGTGATCATCTCAGCCATTCTGGTATCGGGAATCCGGTGAGACTCCGGAACTGACGCGCAGCGGTATTGGGGAACAAGCGTGGCATCAAGACACTGGCGAAAGCCGGGAAGTCGCCACACGAGGCCGAATCTATCGATTCACGCCCCTGAGTCCGAAGACCTGCCAGGGATGAAGGAGCCTTACGGCTCCCAACTGCACCTTCGCGACCCAGGGTGAGCAGACCGGTTATGCCCAGCCATTCCCATGGCGAGGTGTGCCCCTGCGTACGCGATGGTGAAAGGAACTCAACGCGTATTCAGGAGAACACTGCATGTCTGCCTCAGCCCTGGCCGAACCCCGGCCAACCTCGCACACGGACACCGAATCCCTTCAGGTCATCAAGCGCAACGGCACGCTTGTGGGCTTCGACCCCTCGAAGATCAGCATCGCCGTAACCAAAGCCTTCCTCGCAGTTGAGGGCGACACCGCCGCCGGTTCCGCGCGTATCAATGACGCGGTACACCGGGTGACCGACCAGGTTATCCAGGCGATTGGCCGTCGCCTGAAGGCCGGTGGCAAGGTGCATATCGAAGACATCCAGGATCAGGTGGAACTGGCCCTGATGCGGGCCGAAGAACAGAAGGTGGCCCGCGCCTACGTCCTGTATCGGGAAGAGCATGCCCGCGAGCGCGCCCGCCATGCGCCGGTTGAGGCGCACCCCCATCTGACGGTGAAAAAGACCAGTGGCGAGATTGCTCCGCTGGATCTGGGCCTGATGAAACTGCAGGTGGAACAGGCCGCCACAGGGCTGGAGGGCATTGACGGTGATTCCCTGGTGGACGATGCCCTGACCAACCTGTACGACGGCATCGCCGAGGAAGACGTGCTGTCGGCCTTGATCATGACGGCCCGCAGCCGGATTGAGCGGGAGCCGGACTACAGCGCGGTCACTGCGCGCCTGCTCCTGGAGCAACTTCGCCTGGAGAATGCCGCTGCCCTTGGCCTGCCTATCAGTCTGCCACTGGCTGAGATTTATCCACAGGCACTGAGCGCCTTTGTCGAGGCTGGAATCCGGTACGAATTGCTGGATGAAGCTCTGGCCGCCTTTGATCTGGAGCGCCTGGGTGCGGCCCTTCAGCCGGAGCGGGATCTGCAGTTTGGCTTCCTGGGTCTGCAAACCCTGTACGACCGTTACTTCCTGCACTGGAACAAGGCCCGCCTGGAATTGCCCCAGGTATTTTTCATGCGCGTTGCCATGGGCCTGGCCCTGCGCGAAGACGACCCGAATGCCCGGGCCATCGAGTTCTACAACCTGTTGTCGTCGTTCGACTACATGGCGTCCACACCCACGTTGTTCAACAGCGGTACCCGCCATTCTCAGCTGTCGTCCTGTTACCTGACGACGGTGGGCGACGATCTTGAAGACATCTACGGGGCCATCCGGGATAACGCCATGCTGTCGAAATGGGCAGGCGGTCTGGGTAACGACTGGACGCCAGTTCGTGCGCTGGGATCCCACATCAAGGGAACCAACGGCCAGAGCCAGGGCGTGGTGCCTTTCTTGAAAGTAGTCAACGACACCGCCGTGGCGGTTAACCAGGGCGGCAAGCGTAAAGGCGCAGTGTGTGCCTACCTGGAAAGCTGGCACCTGGACATCGAGGAGTTCCTGGAGCTGCGCAAGAATACCGGCGACGAACGCCGCCGAACCCACGACATGAATACAGCCAACTGGGTGCCCGATCTGCTGATCGAGCGCATGCGCGAAGACCGTGACTGGACCCTGTTCTCTCCCAGCGATGCGCCGGATCTGCACGACCTGTACGGCAACGCCTTCCGTGAACGCTACGAGCATTACGAAGCCCTGGCAGAGCAGGGCAAAATCAAGCTGTTCAAGAAAATCCCGGCCAAGCAGCTCTGGCGCAAGATGCTCACCGTGCTGTTCGAAACCGGCCACCCCTGGATCACCTTCAAGGACCCGTGCAACCTGCGTTCTCCCCAGCAGCACCGGGGCGTGGTGCACAGCTCTAACCTGTGCACGGAAATCACCCTGAACACCAGTGCCGACGAGATCGCCGTATGCAACCTCGGTTCCGTGAACCTGACGGCCCATATTGCCAACGGCGAGCTGGACGTGCAGCGCCTGGAACAGACGGTAAACACCGCCGTGCGCATGCTCGATAACGTTATCGACATCAACTACTACGCCGTGCCCCAGGCCCGCAATTCCAACCTCAAGCATCGCCCGGTTGGCCTCGGCATCATGGGCTTCCAGGACGCGCTCTATCAACTGGGCCTGCCGTATTCCAGCCCGGAAGCGGTTGAGTTTGCTGACGTTGCCATGGAGCAGCTCAGTTACTTCGCCATCCGTGCTTCCGCCACGCTGGCGGGTGAGCGGGGCGCCTATGAAAGCTACGAGGGTTCTCTCTGGCAGCAGGGCATCCTGCCGATCGACTCCATCAACCTGCTCAAAGAGAACCGCCGGGAAGGGGACCTGTCTGTGAACACCAACGCCCGGCTGGACTGGTCTCCCGTACGCGAACTGATCGCAACAAACGGCATGCGCAACAGCAACGTGATGGCGATCGCCCCGACTGCCACGATTTCCAACATCGTGGGTGTGTCCCAGTCCATCGAGCCGGCGTACCAGAACCTCTTCGTGAAATCGAACCTCTCCGGCGAGTTCACGGTGGTCAATCCGTCGCTGGTCCGAGACCTCAAGGCCGAAGGACTGTGGGACAACGTGATGGTGAACGACCTCAAATACTTCGACGGCAGCGTTCAGCAGATCGACCGCATCCCGAATGAACTGAAAGCGCGATACGCCACCGCCTTTGAGATCGACGCAAGATGGCTGGTGGAGGCCGCGGCCCGGCGCCAGAAATGGCTCGACCAGGCCCAGAGCCTGAACCTGTACATGGCCGAGCCCAGCGGCAAAAAGCTGGATGCCCTTTACCAGCTGGCCTGGGAACGTGGGCTGAAAACCACCTATTACCTGCGCTCCCTGGGAGCTACCGGCGCTGAAAAAACCGCACCGGTTGCCGCGCCCCAACCCCAGGTGTGCAGCATCGACGATCCGGACTGCGAAGCCTGTCAGTAACTGCTCACTTCACGATTTCGAGGCAAAAACATGCTTGATTGGGACGACGAACCAAAAACTGAATCCAGGGCGGCGCATCCCGGCGCCCCGGCACCGGTGAACGTGGACGATAAACGCGTCATCAACGGCGAAACCGACATCAACCAGCTGGCACCGTTCAAGTACCCCTGGGCCTGGGAGTACTTCATGAACGCCAACAAAAACCACTGGACCCCCCTGGACGTGAACATGGCCCAGGACGTTCACGACTACCACCACCGGCTGACTGCGCCGGAAAAACATGTATACGAGAACGTGTTGGCCTACCTCACCACTTCCGACATCCTGGCCATGCGCAACATCGGCCTGGCGGTGATGGAGAAGATGAGCGCGCCGGAGCTGCAGATCTACCAGGCCCGGCAGGTATACGAGGAAGCCATGCATACCTGGGCCTACCAGCACTGCATCGAAACCCTCAACCTGGACCAGAGCGAGATCTACAACCGTTACCGCGTGGTGCCTGCCATCAACGGCAAGATCCAGATCGCCAACCGCCGGCTGGATGCGGCCATGCGGCCAGACATGAACCTGCGCAACAAGGATGACCTGCAGGAATTCATCATGTCTTACCTGTTCTTCGCGGCGGTGTTCGAAGGCACCTGGTTCTACAACGGCTTCAGCCCTATCTTCGCCCTGCAGCGTCGAGGACTGATGCGAGGCACGGGCGAACAGCTTCAGTACATCCTGCGGGATGAGGCCATGCACTTCTCATTCGGCCTGAAAGTGGTCAACCAGATCGTGGAAGAGGAGAACATCACCTTCGATCCGAAGGCCGTGCGTGAGATGTGGGACGAATCCGAAGCCGCCGAGAAGGCCTATGCGGACTACATCCTGCGAGACCCGATTCTCGGTTATTCGGCCGAGTACCACAGCGAACAGTTCCGCTTTGTGGCCAACCGCCGTGCCAGGACGGTAGGTCTTGAAGAGCCGTTCCCCGGAGCAAAGAACGTCTCGCCCTGGTTGGATGAACAGGCCACACTGCGCAAGGAAAAGAACTTCTTTGAAACCCGGGTGATTGAGTACCAGACCGGGGCTCAGCTGGAGTGGTAAACCCGCCTGAACAGCCGGAGTTATACGAACACGTTCGCATAACTCCGGGATTCCCGGTGCGAAATGAAGGTAACTATCTGCTAGGGTTGAATAAGTCACAATGGCCGGGCGGAGATATACGCCCCGGTTTGGAAGCGGGGCCGCTAATGGGTGGGCGTATAACTCCGGCGGTAGCCGTGGTGGTTGGTGCTCAAATGATTGTTTTATCTAATAAAATCGTTTTGTCTTGAGCATTTTTTATTGGAGTTTTACGAGCGGGTGATATACGAACGCGTTCGTATAATTAGCTGTTAGAAGTTGGGGAGAAAGACAATCAGGAAGTTGGAAATTAAAGATTATGCGTTCAGGGAGACCATTTGCGCATTAATATTGGGAGGTGTCCCAAGCGTACTCGTATGCTATTTCCCTGGTGATGGCGGTTTGATCGCTTTTTTCAAATCTTTGAAGGCAGCAGATTTTTTAATTTGGTACTGGGCAGCCTTATTTGTAGGGCATCTTTTGCTCTCAGCCGTGGATTATTGGTGGTTCAAGCCTAATGAGACTATAAATTCCTTCTTTCGAAACGCTCATGATATCTCTGAACAAGTTGGGTTTAGCTTGCTAAGTGTATACAGAGTTATTGCCGGAGCTTTGATTTTAGTCCCATTGATTTTGCTTGGTGCGGAATATTCGATGGATGGACTGCTAATTACCGCTGCAGCATATGGGTTTGCGCTGGCCGCCATCTCGGCGTGCTGTCTTTTGTCATGGATTCAGAGAAAAACCGCAGATAGGCGGCCAAGAACTTCTAACCAGTAGCGTCAGCCGGACCGGTTTGTTCCGCTGCGCTCCACAAACCGGCCGCTGCGCATGGCGTTAGGCAAAGGGATGATAACGACGAATATCATTCAGCGGGTTTTTCGAATTTTTCACGAAGGAAAAACTGCTTCAGGTTACACCGTTGAGAAAGGCCGAAATCAATTTTTGATTTCGGCGGCTCACGTATTCGAAGGCTCGCTCGAAATTCCCTCGGTTAAGGTATTCCAGAACAAGGCTTGGCGGGATGTTCCAGTCCATACAGTGTTCAATGAACGAGAGCATGCCGACACGATTGTGTTTAGGCTGGAGTCTGACCTATCTCCACGTCATGAGATCTTAATTGGGCCTGCGGGAGCAACGTTGGGTCAATGGGTCTATTTTCTAGGTTTCCCTTTTGGCATGGCCTCACCATCGGGCGAGTTAAATAATAGGTTCCCTTTTCCATTCGTCAAAGCAGCGCTTATTTCCTGCATTGACTTTGAAAAACACGGATTGACTACATTGTTTCTGGATGGGCATAACAACAAAGGTTTTTCCGGAGGCCCAGTGATATACATGGATTCGGGTATACCCCGAGTCATTGGCACTATAAGTGGTTATTTAACTGAGAACCCGATACACCCAGAAACTTTAGATGATATAAGAAATTTTGGGACCAATGCGGGCATCATAGAGGCATTCTGGGTCAAGAATATTCTGGCCAGATTGCCTAACCAATAGCGCAAGCGGACCGGTTTTCCGGCGCGGTTGCGCCTCCAAACCGGCCGCTTCGCATAGCGTTATGGCCACAGGGAAGTCGAGTGAAGCTTAAAGTTTGTATTACCATATTCGCCTTTTTCTTACTCGTGAACTTGGTCGAATCTGTATTGGAAACAGGTCGAAGCGTTCTTCAGGAAAGGATGGAGAAAGAGATTCGCGTGAGCGTGCTTGGTCAAGAGCCTTGGAACCTCGAAACCTGGGAATTCATGTCGAAAGAGCAGCTTTCGAATCTTATGAAAAATGATGACTTCCTGAAAAAGTTCTCTTCAGCCAAAAAAGAAGCCCAAGACAAATACCAGTGGTACTTTATAGCCATTAGCGTAGTGCAGATTCTATCGATGCTTTTGTTGGCGCTAGGTTGTGGCAAGTTGGTCATCGGTATCGTGAGGCGGAATGAGCAGCCATAACCAGTCGGTCAACCGGGCGCCAAAAGCGTACCGCTTTTGGTTCCCTCCGCTGGCGCTCCGGCGTCGGTTACCTATGCGTTATACCTACGTGAACCTATGAACGAGTCGGAAATCCTAGTAGACGAAATCCTTACTGACCTTGGTATCGGACACCGAAAACTGCCTGAGTTGGGTGACCCTGTACCTGACTTTGAGGTTTGGGTGGGAAGCCTGACCAGTTATTGGGAAGTAAAAGAGTTTGTCGAAAATCCGTACGAAAAAGAGGTTCTGGAAGGACATCACGAAATATACAGTATCAACTCTGACAGAATAGAAGATCGAGTGAAGAGTGCATCTGTTCAATTCAAAGGACATGGCGCTACTGGCAAGCCGTGTGTAGTTGTGCTCTGCGACAATAGAGACTTCGTCGTAAAAGATTTGCTGCTCATCCAGAATATTCAGTCTGCGATGATGGGGGTTGCGGAGTTCATGGAGCGGAAAGATGGCCAAGTTGTAGAAGTACGCCGTCACCCCGGCTTATTTACCAATCGAAAGAAATATATCAGTGCAATTGCGGTAGCATTCGCGGCGACCAAAGAATTAGTGGTGCTCCATAATCCAAATGCCGCTCATTCATTGGTAGCAAGCCCGTTAGTATCTGAATTCAAGCACCAGTACCAGGCTCGATATACGAACGTGGGATTGCGCTGGGAAAAGGTATAACAAATCGCGTCACTCGGACGCACTTAAGTGCGCCGGTGCGCTCCGCGTTATAACGAAATGGAGAAATGATGCAGCTTAGAAGTATGAAATTCGGTATCGGAATTGTTGGTGCTGCAATCGCGCTTCCAGTTCTTGCAGATATGTTTGCCCCAAGCCACTCATGCTATGAGCCGAGCAAACCTTATGAGTTCACCTCTCAATGGGAGGTTGATCAATTCAATTCCGAGGTCGAAGACTATCGCTCTTGCATCAATCGTTTCGTCGAAGAGCAACAAGAAGCTGCCGCGGCTCATCAACAGGCTGCCCAGGACGCTATCGGTGACTGGAACAGTTTCGTCCAGTACGAGCTAAATTGATCACTTATAACAAGGCCATTAAGTCTGTTACGGGCCTCTGGCCCTCCACCGGACGCCCTTTTCAGGGCGCCGCTTATGGCTGGCGTTAAGGTTTTACGATGAGAGAACCTTTATCCGTTCAATCGGTTATTGATGAATTGGTTGATCTTTATCCAATTGAGAAGCTGATGCTTTTTGGCTCTAGGGCTGTGGGTGATTTTGATTCTCGCTCTGATTTTGATATTGCAGTATTTGCACCGGAATTGTGCAGAAAAAAATTTTCAAGATTACGGCTA
The DNA here is from genome assembly GCF_000166295.1 of Marinobacter adhaerens HP15. Lineage (NCBI taxonomy): Bacteria > Pseudomonadati > Pseudomonadota > Gammaproteobacteria > Pseudomonadales > Marinobacteraceae > Marinobacter > Marinobacter adhaerens. The sequence goes on along the minus strand of NC_017506.1, from coordinate 3,837,664 downwards.
GATGCAGCAGAATCCCGGACGCTTTACTGGGTTTCGTTGGTTCATTTCGAATCAAACCCTCCTGCACTACAAGAACGAATAGTCTCTCAAGGAGTAGTCATATATGAGCGATCGTAAGTTGCAGGATAGCTTGGGAAATCTCGAAAAAGCCATGGCCAAATTGGAGTCGGCACTACAGATACCTCGCAATAGAGAATTAGTGGTTGAGGGCACAATTCAACGGTTCGAGTATGTCATAGAGCTAATGTGGAAGACTTTGAAGCGCGCATTAGAGTTTGAGGGTGTTTACCCGAAAACCCCGCGTGAAAGTGTAAAGGAAGCGTTTAAGATTGGATGGCTTGATGACGAAGACGAATGGTTAGACATGCTAGATAGTAGGAATACCACATCCCATAACTATCTTGACGAAGAGTTCGCTGAAGATAATTACGATGATATTGTTCACGTCGGTCCGCTACTAAGAAAAACTGTCGACTTCTTGAGAGCGCGATATCCTCAACAATCTTAATAATCACAGGTGCGGCGACGGATACTACATTGCGGCTTCGCCTCCATTCCGAAGCCGCGCGTGCTTTTGGCGTTAGCGTTTAGAAGGTAGTTCTGATGTGGCGGATTTAGAGCCAAACACAAGGCGAAAAAAGAGACGCAGAAAAGGCCCTCCCGTCCCTGAAGACATGAAAGCCCACAGAAAACTGGCGCGATCCGCAGCGGAAAAATTGCACACTGGGCAGGAGTTAACTGAAAGAGAGCTGATTGCCGTTTTTAAAACGGATAGCCTAAACGAGGATGAACTAGAAGCCGTCGTCGATCAGTTAGCGGGTGGGGATGCAGAGAAGCTTCTGGAAGACTTCCGGTATTTGGAAGAACCAAAGATAGTCACCGATTGCCTCTCACTCTGGTGTCCGGATGTAGAGGCGGAGATGCTTGCTTATTTCCGTCGACATCCTGAGCAGCTCTATTCTTTGCCTCCTCGTAAATTTGAAGAGCTCGTTGCCTCGATATTTCGAAACAATGGTTTTTCTGTGGAGTTAACTCCACAGAGTAGAGACGGCGGCGTCGATATTGTCGCGGTAGAGGAATCCAATTTTGTTGGTCGAAGCGTGCATCTAATTGAATGTAAGAGATATGCACCCGACAGATCCGTTGGAATCGGGGTGGTGCAACGTCTGCTGGGAACGGTGACTCAAGCAAGAGCCAATAAAGGGGTTGTAGTAACCACATCTTTTTTCACGAAGGATGCTCAGGCAGTTGCCGACGAAACAAAACATATTCTTACCTTACGAGATTATGATCACTTGATTGCGTGGTTGAGCACGTTGCAACTACCAGGCAATCGCTAACAAAGCGCAGCAGTTCCCGGCCGGTGGCCACCGGACGCCCTTTACATTGCGGCTGCGCCTTCATTCCAAGGGCGCCGTTGTGCGCTGGCGTTTTGGCGCTTTACGTACATTTCGTCTACATTTTCTGGGTTGTGCCAAGATAGTTGGAGAGCAATGAACATGGAGGTTGCACAATGCGCTAGCACCTCAATCCCGGAGAATGACCATGAAAAAAATAATGCTAAGTTTGTTTCTTGTTGTGTTCGCCTCGACGGCGTTCGCTCATGGTGGCGGTTGCCGGAAAGACAGCCCACCTGGGCAATGCTGTCACGCAGGTTCACAGCCTTATCATTGCCACTAAAGCTGTGTTTTCCGGCGGAGCTTGGCTGGTTGAGCCATAACCATATGGTCAACCGGACGCTAAAAGCGTACCGCTTTTGGTTCCCTCCGCTGGCGCTCCGGTGCCGGTTACCTCAGCGTTAGGGTCTCTAGACGATTATGAGCAAACTGGCTGGAATGACCATCAATGAACGTCTCTTTGATGCCCGGATCATGGATGAGTTTGATGCGGCCATTTTGTCTCGCGATCAAGAAGAAGCGATTGCTCTATTGCAACGTGTAGAGCTTTCGAGGGAAGAGGCAACGGCGACAGTGGCAACCATTTTTGAGGACCCGGGCAAGTATGGCTACACCAAGCCGTGACTCAGGAGTTTTTCTGCCCAATAACAAGGCCATTAAGTCAGTTCCGGGCCTATGGCCCTCCACTGGACGGCTTTTTGCCGCTGCGCTCGTAGTTATGGGCACCAATTCAGGAGGTTGTGGGTTTGGGATTTAATTCATGGCGGGATTTTCAAGACTTTGAAAGAGAGGTCAAGCTAGAAAACCGTTTCGTCCATTCGCCCTTGGTATCGGAGTTTCTAGCTAATATAAAGCGTACCTTGCCTCCGCGCGAACGATCCTTGGCTAAAGAAAGCATCCTTTATCGAGCTCAGATCGGCCATGACGAGCATGAGCTGGAGGGAGGGCCGGAAATAACAGGATATGCAGCCCAACGCATGAAACCTATTCCAAATAAGGGAAAGGAGGGACGTGGCAATCCGAAGGGGATTTCGTATTTATATCTGTCGAATGATGAGAATACTGCGCTCGCGGAACTTCGTCCACATTTAGGCCAACGTCTGTCATCTGCTCAGTTCGAAATACAAAAGAACCTGAGGCTCGTCGATTGCTACTCAGTTCCCCATCACTATTCCCACGTTGAATGTATTTTTAACCCACCAGTATCCCAAGAAGATATTGGCAACGCCGTCTGGTCAATGATCAACGAGGCATTTACCAAACCAGTAACTAACGCTGATGATGCGTCAGATTACGTGCCAACACAGATATTAGCCGAGTTTTTTAAGTCGCAAGGATACGACGGTGTTTGTTTTAAAAGTAGCATGGGCGGCGGACACAACTTTATTCTTTTTCAACTAGATGCTGCCGAAGTCGTTACCTGTACTGTGATGGAAACAAAATTGGTTAGCTTCGAGTTCAGTGAGTGCGCAAATCGATACTATGTGCAGAAGAAGCCATAACAATATGGTCAACGGTACGTCTACTGCGCTGCGCTCCGTAGCCGCCCATTACCATCGGCGTTATGAATCAGCACGGAGGATTCTATGCTCGAATTGAGACCCAATTGCGAGTGTTGTGACAAGGATTTGCCGCCGGACTCCAGTGAGGCGGTAATCTGCACATTCGAGTGCACGTTCTGCGAATCTTGCGCATCTGATGTGCTGGGTAATCAGTGCCCCAACTGTGGTGGCAATTTTTCGCCCCGTCCCATTCGCCCAGAATCACTGCTTGGCAAATATCCGGCGCCAACGCAACGTGTGGTAAAGGCCGGTGGATGCAGTGCCAATTCATAACCAGTCGCATCAGTACGCGGCCGTTGGCCGCCGGACGGCTTTCAGCCGCCGCTCTGCTCGGCGTTAGGCTATCGAGAAATATGAAATGATCGAAAGAATAAGAACCGTTTCGAATCCACTGACGATAATTGCCATATTTTCAGCGCTAGCGGAAATTGCTGGAACAATTACGGTCGGGCTTATCTCCCCGGATTTACAGAAGATTTTTATCTGGTTCGTGATGCTGTTCCCACTAATCATCGTGATGATCTTCTTTTTAACTCTTAATTTTAATCCTAAGGTTCTATATGCACCTAGTGACTTCAAAGATGAAGAAAACTTTTTGACTTCAATTCAAGGTAAATATCTAACGCGTTCCGCTTTCCAAGCAATCGAGGAAAAGGTTGAGGTAACTAAAAATGAAATAGAAAAAGAATTTCACGATTTGTCTAAGAGTCTGGATGATGGTGTAAAGAAAAACATTAGCGATATTTTCGCTAAGAAATTGGGCGAATTAAATGCTGAGATAAAAGAACAAGAAGAAGAGCTAAATTTTGACTTGGGCGTTCGGCTCGGTGCATCTGGAAAACACGCAGAAGCAATTGCTGCGTATTTGAAAGCCATAGAAAATAATGACCCCAACCCTTCTTTATGTTTTCTAAATATAGGGAATAGGTATCAAGCCATGGGATACCTTGATTTAGCTCTTTCCTCGTGGGAAAAATCGATCGAACTGAATCCCAAGCAGTGTTTGGCATATCTGAGGGCCGGTGAACAGTATCGCGCACTAGGTCAGTTCGATAAAGCGTATGATCGGTTAAAGTTTTACGTTGATTTTATTGAAGAGAAAAATATCAAGCCGGGCTCAAAGTTTTACATCAAGGAATCACTAAGAAAAGCAAAGGAGTTTCTAGCAGAATACTCGAAATGAATCACTTGGAGCCTAACAAAACGCGCCACTCGGACGCACTAAAGTGCGCCGGTGCGCTAGTGCGCCGGTGCGCTCAGCGCTAGAGCTCAGAGGGGAAACGAATGTTTGTTGCCGTTTACGAGTTTGAAATCAAGGAAGGCACAGAGACTTCATTTCGTGAAGCCTGGCTTGAAGTGACGAAAGCTATCTATGAGCACTGTGGCAGTTTTGGTTCAAGACTCCATACCTCAGACAAGCCGAATATCCTGGTTGGTTATGCTCAGTGGCCTGATCGGGAAACGTGGGAAAAAGATCGTCACGTGATCGATGAAAAATATCATAGAGCACGCAAACACATGCTCGACTGTTTGGTTCAATCGAAAACTGTCTATGAATTGGAAGTCAGTGACGATTACTTGCAGCCTGTTTTGGCTCAGCCAGTCTCGTTTTCCGATAGCTGATACGGCGCGGGGAGAATCAGTGCGCTATTGATCGCTGAATTTGTGCTCGGATTGTGTGAAAAAAGCTGCAGAAAACTGTAAAACCTTATTCTTGGTCAATGGTTGATGGAGTTCGGGTGGTGAGCGTCAGGTGTCGAGGGATCGTTTTGCTGTGTTTGTTGCAGCTCGCGGGGTGTTCAATCACTCAAAGTGGAAAAGGCTTTGATCTTGTAGACGACAATAAATACGAGGAAGCTCTGCCATATTTTGAAACGGCAGCAAACGAGGACGGTAGTAAGTCCTCTGCGGTCATGGCCAGCTTCCTTTTTTTGTCCGATTACCAGATCCCGCGCGATATCGAGAAAGCAAAGGAGTATTACCAGCTATCGCAAAGCCTGGAGCACGGTCGTTGGGATCAGTACCTCGATTACTTTATGCCGTTGGCAAACGCTAAAATTCTGCTTTACGACGATGATCCCGGCAATGATGAAGAAGGAACGGATATTTTAAGGGGAGATCGTTACTCCGAGTATTCGCCTGCTCTTGGTTTACTGGCCAAATCTTACGCTTTCGGAAAAGGTGTCGATAAGAATATCGGCATATCCAAGGCGCTGTTCGAACGATCAGTCGATTACGATAGCGAAGTCTATTCAGCGCATCATTATTCCTGGTTTTTGGCGGTCCACCCGGATGCAGAGTTTCGTGATGGTGCTCGAGCGCTGGAGTTGATTCAGGAAGTCATGGAGGACGATGAGGAATCAAAGCAGGCAACAACACTGGATACGTTGGCGGCCGTTCTCGCAGAAAATGGTCAGTTTGATGAAGCTGTCGAAACTCAGAAGAACGCGATAGACAGGTTGATTGAGGATAGTAAGGATTATCCCAAGTTCCTGGTCTGGAAAAGTTGGCTGGAGTGTCGCCTGAAAACGTACGAGAAAGGCCTTCCCTGGCACTATGAATCGAATCAAACGCCCTTTGTTGGTTCTGCCGGCAGTCAGCCTTGTGTGTGGAAAGAAAGCCCATAAAAGGGGATTCGCCGACCAGCCTCCGGCATTACCAGCGAGGACTAATTGACAGCCTTCCCCTATTCAGGAAGAAGCGCAATCTTCTCCATGTCATGTCTCACATCAGGCTGCGCGTACGGCTACCCTCGTACCATTAAACGCCGCATTGCCCGTCAGTGCGTCAATGCGCCCGGAATCGGTGACGTCGTTCATGCTCACGCCGGGTTGTCCCTCGGCGATCGACATGGCGGTGTCCGGCCGGTTGTGGCCCCAGCCCTGGGGCATGCTGATCACACCCTCAAACATATCGTCGTCGATTTCCACCGGCAGGTTGATGCTCCCGGAAGCCGACGTAACCGTGGCCAGTTGTCCGTCTTCAAGCCCGATTTTGAGGGCATCTGCGGTGTTCATCTGTAGCGTGCACGGGTTCTTGCCTTTGACCAGGCGGTGGGAGTTCTGGGTCCAGGTGTTGTGGCTGCGGGGCAGGCGGCGGCTAATCAGCGTGAACGGATAGTCACTGTTTTCATCTGCCTGCAACAGGCCCGAGGCATCCAGGCGTTTCAGATCCTTCAGGTATAGCTCGGGGGCAATGCGGATCTTGCCGTCCTCGGTCTGGATGCGCTGCGCCAGGCAGGGCTGCAGTGGTCCCAGATCCACACCATGGGGGTTGGCTTTCAGGGTCTCTAGGCTCATGCCCACTTTTCCGTAGGCGCCGTGTTTCAGTCCCAGATCCAGCATGGCCTCCGGCGTTACGCCATCGTCTTCCAGGCCCGTTAACTGCAGGGCCAGATCCCGCAGAATTTCCCAGTCGTGTTTCTGGTTCGGCGCTTTCTCGAACATCGGTTCCGAGAACTTGGCGGTATTGCGAACGGCGAAAGAGTTGAAGAACACATCGAAGTGCGGCACTTCCAGCCCGGTTGTGGCCGGCAGGATGATGTCCGCGTGGCGGGTGGTTTCGTTCAGGTAGATATCCACCGACACCATGAAATCCAGGGCATCAAAGGCGTCTTCCAGGCGGGTTCCGCCGGGTGCCGAAAGCACCGGATTGCCGGCGATGGTGATCATCGCGCGGATCTGGCCCTCGCCCGGGGTCAGGATCTCATCAGCCAGGGTAGCGACCGGGAATTCGTTGTTGAAGTAGGGCAGTTTTCGCACCCGGGACTCGTAACGGCCATAGGAACTCGGCTTGCCCTTTTTGTCCCTGACAAGATCAAAGGCCGGCTGGGGGAACATGGCGCCACCGCGGCTATCGAAGTTGCCGGTGAGAATATTCAATACATTGTTGAGCCACTGGCAGAGGCCGCCGAACGACTGCGTCGAGGCGCCCATGCGGCTGTAGCAAACGGCGCTCTTCGCAGCTGCCATCTCCTGGGCCAGCTCGCGGATGGCCTCTGCGGTCATACCACAGGCTGCCTCCACGGTTTCCGGGCTATAGGGTTTTACGGCCTCGGCCAGTTGCTCCAGCCCGTCGATCCGGTCTTCCAGGTGGCCAAGGGTAACCAGCTGTTCCTCGAACAGGGTGTGGACCATGGCCAGCATGAACAGGGCATCGGTTTCCGGGCGGATAAACAGGTGCTGGTCGGCCTTTCTCGCGGTCTCGGTACGCCGTGGATCAACCACCACCACCTTGCCGCCGCGTTGCTGGATGGCCTTCAGGCGTTTGCCGACGCCGGGGGCGGTCATCAGGCTGCCGTTGGAAACAATCGGGTTGGCACCAATGATCAGCATGAAATCCGTATGGTCGATGTCTGGCACCGGAATCAGCATGCCGGCACCCAGCATGTAATTGGAGGCCACGTGGTGTGGTAACTGGTCCGCCGATGCGGAGCTGTAGCGGTTATTGGTGCCCAGCGCCTTGAAGAACCGCGGCAGCATGATGGCGTTGCCGAAGTTATGGGCGTTTGGATTACCCAGATAAACCCCGACCGCATCCTGCCCGTGTTCCTGCTGGATGCCGCGAAACCGCGAGGCGATTTCCTCGAAGGCAGCTTCCCAGCTGATCTCCTGCCAGCCGTCCGCGGTGCGCTTCATGGGTGCTTTCAGGCGGTCCTTGTCATTGTAGAAATCCTGCAGTGCAACGGCTTTCGGGCAGATATGGCCGTGGCTGAACGGGTCGTTGCTGTCACCCTTGATGGACAGGATCTCGCTACCCCGATGCTGGATTTCGAGGCCACACATGGCTTCACAGATGTTACAGGTGCGGTAATGGGTCTGGGTGTCGGTCATGGCAAACACTCGGTCCGGATATTGTCGTTATTGGTTCTGGCAGTGTGGCACAAGCCGGCGAAAAATCAGACGGTCATAATTCACATAAAACCGGTCAATCCCGCCAAATAATGTTTCTCCCGGTGCCTGAAAGACAGGCCGGAATTTCATCGTACAATAGCCCCATGGCTAAAACCTTTTACCGTCGGGGCCCGGACCATCGAGCCGGAGCGCCGGTTACCTTTCTCGACGTCCGCCGTCGTTTCCAGTTTCGTACCATCGAGCTTGGCCGCTGGGTCACCGAGCCGGAAAAACAGCGCAGTGCGTCGCTGTTCTACGATGCCCTGTGCGACCTGATGACCATTCTTGGCGGCACCGAGTCGCTGGTTTCCCTGCGTGGCACCCTTGCTCTTCAATATGGCATTGGTGGGCGGCCCGGTGTGTCGGCCCACTACACGCCGGCCACGCGCAGCTTCTCACTGGCCAAAAATGCCGGGCCTGGCAGCATCGCCCACGAGTGGTTTCACGCCTTCGATCATTACATCGGCGAGAAACTTTTCGGCGAGGCCCAGAGAGGCCAGTTTGCCTCAAAGCTCTGGCTTGGCCGTGACGACGCTGTTCGGCATCCGCTGAACGATCGACTGCAGGCCTGCTTCAAGGCGATTCTTCTGGACGAAAAAGGTGCAGAGCCCAGCGAGCTTTTCCGTTGCTCAATAAAGGCCGACAAGGCGGCGGGGATTCAGTATTTCAGCCTGCCCGAAGAGCTTTGCGCCCGGGCGTTTGAAGCGTTTGTGCAGGATGCAAACGTGAAGAACGCCTTTCTGGTGAGCGGAACCCGAGAATCTGAAGAGGCAAAACTGGGTCTGTACCCGGTGGGCGCGGAACGCGAACGCGTCAAAAACGCTTTTTGCGATTATTATACCGCTCTTGGCCGGGCGCTCCGGTCAGCAGAGGAGTAATGGCTTGTGACAGCACTTGAGCTGAAAATACCGCCGGTGGTTCTTGTCGCTATTGTGGCAGTTGGGATGTGGGCTCTGTCCCGCATTGCACCTGACTTGGCAATTGCCATTCCAGCAGCAGGCTGGTTGGCGTCTGGCGTTGCACTGACGGGTATGGCGATCGCGATTCTTGGTGTCTCGGCGTTCAGAAAGGCGGGCACAACGGTAGATCCCAGGGTTCCCGGGCAGTCGGAAAGTCTCGTGGTTTCTGGTGTCTATCGGTACAGCAGAAACCCGATGTACCTCGGATTCCTGCTGGTTCTCTGCGCCTGGGGGCTGTGGCTTGGCAATCTGCCGGCCCTGCTTTTTCTACCGGCATTTGTCCTCTACATGAACCATTTCCAGATTGTTCCGGAGGAGCGGTTCATGCGGGACAAGTTCGGTGCCGCCTATGCGACCTACTGTGCCGAGGTTCGCCGCTGGATGTGATCAGCAATTCAGTGGCAGTGCGCGTGAGCAGCCGCGTTCTCATCCCTCGGATCGCCCATGCCACCCTTGAGGCCGTATTTGATCAGCAGCAGGTTGGCGGGCCAGGCTGCAAACAAACCCAGTGAGAGTGAGATGTAAAGAGAGGACCAGAACAGGGCATCCCCCATGGTGGCGTTGCCGCCGAGGTAGAGATCGGTGGTAATTGCCACGGACTCCATCACAACGATGCTTATGGTTTCTGCGAAGAAGGCGCCCTTGAACGCTTCTTTGAATGCCATGCCGTTCTGCATCATCGGGCCAATATTCAGGGCGAAGCCGAAGATATAGGCCAGCGTAAAGGTGATGATGGCAGCCCAGAAATTACCCATGGCAAACAGGCCAACCGAAATAATCACGCCGAGAATTTCGCCGATGCCGCAGCCGGAGTAGCAATGTGCTACCGACCGGAAGCCCTTGCGGGCAAGGCTGTCTGTCGGGATCTGTTTGCGCCCCGAGTATCGGTAGATAGCGACGCCGACCGGCCCGGAATAAAGCACGGTAAGCCCCCACACCCACTGCATCATGGAGGCAATGTGGCTGTTGCTGGTTCTCAGGTCGTAAACCACCCAGACGACGCTGGCCGCAACAAGGGCCAGCCAGATGCCCAATCCCGTCCAGGTGTCGATAAGGGCCTGAATCTGATCAAGGCTCATAGCGAATACCGTCCTTTTCAGGGAAATCTATACCTGTTGTAGTCCTTGGAGGCTGGGCGCCTTTCTTTCAACCTCCAGCCAGGCCTGTAGCTCGTGGAGCGGCTTCGGCGAGCAGATCCAGTAGCCCTGGAGCATTTCCGCTCCCAACTGGTTCAGAAGGCGGGCCGACTTTTCGGTTTCGACACCCTCGGCCACCACCTGATAGCCCAGGCCCTGGCCCATCCTGATGGCGGTTTCGACAATCATCCGCGCGCCCTCGCTGGATTCGATGTCCTGTAACAGGGCGCGGTCCAGTTTGATTTCGCTGGCCGGCAGTTTCTTGAGATAGGAAAGCGAGGAGTAGCCGGCGCCAAAGTCGTCAATCGACAGCTTCAGCCCGATAGCCGTTAATTCGTTCAGGGCGCTCAGGCCCCTGTGGGGATCATCCATGGCAGCGGTTTCGGTCAGCTCAATAATGACCTGTTCCGGGTTCAGCTGATTGCGCTTTGTCCGGGTTTCGAACAGGCCCACCAGTTCCGGAGAGCTCAGATCCCGGGCAGAGATATTCACAGAAACGGTCAGAGCCGGATCGAGGGCATGGAGTTCCTTCAGATCGTTCAGAGCCTGGTCCACCACCCATCGGGTCAGATGTTTGATCACCCCGGTTTTCTCCGCCATCGGAACAAACTCAATCGGCGGCACCCAGCCCCGGTCCGGGTGATGCCAGCGGATCAGGGCTTCCACACCCACCACTTTACCTGTCGCCAGGCTGATTTTGGGCTGATAGTAGAGCTCGGTCTGATTGTGGTGCAGTGCCTCCCGGAGGTCGGACATCAACGTCAGCCGGCTTTCGTCATAGATGTCATCCTTGCGGGAATACAGGCCGGTTTGATACGGGCCATGAGGCGCCATTTCCATGCCGACATGGGCATTGCGGATCAGCAGGGCGGCTTTCTTGCCATGTTCCGGATAGCTGGCGGCACCGAACCGGGGATTGGGCTCTATGGCGATGTTATCCAGCAACACGGGTTCCGCCAGTTGTTTAAGTGCGTTATCCAGCGACTGGAAGTCGTCTGCCGTTTTACTGACGTTCACCAACAAACCAAAACTGTCGCCAGACAGCTGATATACCCGCTCATCGTTCCCACGCGCATCGACGGTGTGATGAACCATGGGAAGGCCTGAGGCTAAACGGGTCATCTGCTCTGCCATGGCCTTGAGCAAACGTTCGCTGCGGTCCAGGCCCAGGGTCCGGTTTATTTCCTTGAGCTGCGTTATCCGGGTAACGCCCACCATGAAGCGCCCGTTGGGGTTTTGCCGCAATTGCTCATCCACCATCCATTCGAATCGGTTCCGGTTTGGTAGCCCGGTCACCGGGTCATGGGTCAGCGCTTCATTCAACTGGGTTTGGGCTTCGTTGCGGGCCTTCTGTTGTTTGAGGATATCGGCCTGAGCCTGAATTTTCTGTTCCCGTTCCCGGTATAGGCGGTCGGCGAGGGCAAGCGTGAGAATGAAAGCCTCGAGCCCGGAGCCGATCTGCATGGCGTACTCGGTAAAGAAATTCTCCGGCAGCAGGCCCAGGGCCCGCCCTGCCGTTGCCGAGACCCCTATCGTAAGAGGTGTCCAGGCGATCGTGAAGAATACCCCGGCCCGGACACCGGCAGCCCAGGCCACAGGGCCGGCCACCAGGAGCAGCGAGAAGAATGCGAACGCGGAAACGGCCGCCACCCGGATACCGGTGTCGTAATCCAGCATCGGCGCAGACAGGAAAAACAGCATTTCAAACAAGAGCATCGCCTGCAGGGCCCGGTACAGCCTGGGGCTGTTAGAGCGCACCTGGAGGAACTCCATGCAGAACAGTATCGAGAACATCGCCAGGAATGGCATCGACAGTAGAAGCACATGCGTGTGAAGAAACGGTGCGCCCGGGTAGATATGCTGAAGTGTATAGCCGCGCACAGCGGCGAAGAACAGGAAGTAGCCTGAAATGGCCAGGGCGTAGTACAGGTACAGCTTTTCTCGCAGGGTCAGGAACACGGCCAGGTTGATCAGGATGATCACTGCCAGACTGCCGTAATAGAAAAAGTGCAGCTTCTGCTCGTTGGCAGCGGCTTCGTAAAAATCATTCTGCTGCCAGATCTGCAGCGGCACTACCATCGTGCCCTGGGTGGCGACCCGGATATAAAGCGTTTTCGAGGCGTCCGGGGCCACATGGAATCGATATAGCATGTTGGGATGGTCGACATCCCTGGGGTAGAAAGGGCGGGTGTCCCCGGTGGCGAATTCTCGAAGCAGGGTGCCGCCGGAGAGCTCGTGAAACACCACGTCATCAAACTGGGAATAGCCCAGCTCGGCAATCAGCAGCTGGTCGCGCCCGGTCTGGTTTTGCACCTCAACCCGCAGCCAGTAGGCGGAATCGGTAATCCCGAAGGTGGCCTTTCCCGATGGGTTGGTCTGCCAGGCGGCATCGGGGAGGGCGCGAACATCGGCCAGCTCCGCTTCGGCGCTGGCGTCTTCCCAGTACTGGAAATGGCTTTCAATCGGTTTTTCTGAGGCAAGTGTGACCGGGGCGCTATCCGCATGCGCAAACTGCGACGTGAACGTCGCCAGACTCAGTAAAAAGATACGCAGAGCAGTGCTGAGGATCACCAACAGTAGACCCCGTTATATCGCCATCAGGCTTTTTTATTTTCCTGATCATCAGCTTAACAGCCTTTCTTCACCGGAAAAGCCGAGAACCAATATTTAATGTAGCGAAATGTCTCATATCTGCAGATTCTCCGCCTTGCCCACCCGTCCCTTTTTGCTCTCCGTAGCCCTCAAGCACCTGTCTCGATAGCGGCCCATCTGCTACGTTGAAAGGAGATATTCATTCCCAAGGAGGCCTCTATGTTCGTCGCTGAAAAAGCAACCGGGCACCTGATCGAAGTTCTGGATACACAGGCGCTGTTTGATCCCCATAGCCAGCAGGTGCGAGGCAGCCTCCATTACGGAGAGGAGGCGCAGGATCCTGAATTGTTTAAAAAATCCGAACTCGCATTTCCCTCCGGTGAAGCGCTTCCTGTGTGCTGGACAGACCCGGATTACCGTCGCCATAGCTGATATTTGCTTGCCCTTCCTGCCGTCACAACCGCGCCATATCAGAGTGGCGCGAAGGCTCCCTGCTTTCTGATCAGGTTTGAATTCCCCGCCTCGCTTCTGTAAGCTTTTTATTAATTGAACGTTCAATTAATAAAAAGCAGGGCTGATTGGTGCTGCTTTTCAACACCGGAATCAAGACGAGTAACCGAAGCCGCCATGCCAAAAGTTGGGGTCAAAGACACACGCAAGCAGCAGCTGATCGAAGCCACCATGCATTCGATTGCCGAGCTCGGAATGCAGAACACCACCATTGTGAGCATCAGCAAACGGGCGGGCATGTCCTCCGGGATTATCAGCCATTATTTCGGCGGCAAGCAGGGTCTGATTGAGGCGGCCCTGCGTTATCTGCTCGATCAACTGGGCAAGGAACTGCGGGAGCGCATGGCCAAGACCGACCGCTCCCCGGAACAGCGGCTCAATTGCATCATCGAGTCGAACTTTTCCGAGTTTCAGCGCTCGGCGCTGGCGGCCAAGACCTGGCTGAGCTTCTGGGCCCGGTCGATGCATGAGCCGGGGCTCAAGCGGCTGCAGCAGATCAACAACGCCCGGCTGTACAGCAACCTGCGATATTCCTTCGCACAGGTGCTTGAACCCGGCGCAGCGACTGAGGCCGCCCGGCAAACCGCGGCAATGATCGATGGGTTCTGGTTGCGCAGTGCCCTGAGCCTGGACCCGGCAGAGAGCTTTGAAGCCGGTGAGCGGCTCTGCAAGAAATTTGTCCACGAGACACTGGCCCAGGCAACCGCCTGAGCCGAGATTGATTCGAACGGCCCACAAGGCCTGAAGACACCGAACCGAGGTTAATTACCGACTATGTCTGCATCTCTTCCTGTTGTTCAGAATTTCGTCCATGGCCGTTTCCTGGCCAACAGCACTGGCGAAACCTTCCCCGTGGTGAACCCGGCCACGGGTCAGGTTATCTACGAAGTGGAAGTGGCGGATGAATCCGTGCAGCAGGCCGCCATTGAAAGTGCCCGCGCCGGTTTTGCCGAGTGGTCTGCCATGACTGCCATCGAGCGCAGCCGGATTTTGCTTCGAGCGGTTGCGATTCTGAGAGAGCGTAATGATGAATTGGCTGCCGCAGAGGTGCGCGATACTGGCAAGCCCTGGCAGGAAGCAGAAGCCGTGGATGTGGTCACCGGTGCCGATGCGGTTGAGTTCTTTGCCGGCCTGGCACCCTCCATCGAAGGTAACCAACAGGACCTGGGCGGTGATTTTTACTACACCCGCCGGGAGCCCCTGGGCATCTGCGCCGGCATTGGCGCCTGGAACTACCCGATCCAGATCGCCTGCTGGAAATCCGCGCCGGCCCTGGCCTGCGGTAACGCCATGATCTTCAAGCCATCCGAGGAAACCCCCATGGGTGCGGTGAAGCTGGCGGAAATCTTTACCGAAGCGGGCGTGCCGGCGGGCGTATTCAACGTGGTGCAGGGCGCCGCCGAAGTTGGCCAGTGGCTGACCCACCACCCCGAGATTGCCAAGGTCTCCTTCACCGGCGAAGTGGCCACCGGGAAGAAAGTTATGGCAGCGGCATCTTCCACCCTGAAAGACGTCACCATGGAACTCGGCGGAAAATCCCCGCTGATCATCTTTGACGATGCGGATCTTGAGAACGCCATTTCCGCCGCCATGGTCGGCAACTTCTACACCCAGGGTGAGATCTGCACCAACGGCACCCGGGTGTTTGTTCATGAAGATCTGTACCCGCGCTTTATCGAACGTCTGCTGGAACGCACCCGCAACAATATCAAGCCCGGCGACCCGATGAATCCGGACACCAATTTCGGCGCGCTCATCTCCGCAAAACACCGGGATCTGGTGCTCGATTACATCGCCAAAGGCCTATCCGAAGGCGCGACTCTCAGCCACGGTGGTCGGGCCTTCGAGCCGGAGGATTCCAAAGGCGGCTATTTCGTGGAACCCACCATTTTCACCGACTGCACCGATGATATGACCATCGTAAAGGAAGAGATTTTCGGGCCGGTGATGTCGGTCCTCACTTTCCGCGATGAGGACGAGGTGATTGCCCGCGCGAATAACACGGATACGGGTCTGGCCGCTGGCGTGTTCACCAACGATATCCGTCGGGCTCACCGGGTGATTCACCAGATCCAGGCCGGCATCTGCTGGATCAACAGCTACGGCGCTTCCCCGGCGGAAATGCCGGTCGGCGGTTACAAACTCTCCGGCATCGGCCGCGAGAACGGGCGCGAAACCATTGCTCACTACACCCAGATCAAATCGGTGTATGTGGGCATGGAAGATTTGGACGCTCCCTTTTAATCGCAGGCCACACAGGAGAACGCGTATGACAGAAAATCGATACGACTACATCATTGTGGGTGCGGGTTCCGCCGGTTGTGTATTGGCCAACCGCCTGACCGAGGACGCGCGCCACCGGGTGCTGCTGCTGGAAACCGGCGGCAGCGACAAGAGCATCTTCATCCAGATGCCCACCGCCCTGTCCATTCCCATGAACACCAAGAAATACGCCTGGCAGTTCGAGACCGAGCCAGAGCCGTTCCTGGATAACCGCCGCATGCACTGCCCCCGGGGCAAGGTGCTGGGTGGTTCTTCCTCCATCAACGGCATGGTGTATGTCCGTGGCCACGCCCGGGATTTTGACGAATGGGATTCCGAGGGCGCTACCGGCTGGCATTATCGCAACGTCCTGCCCTATTTCAGGAAGGCCGAGACCTGGGCCTTTGGCGGCAATGACTACCGGGGCGATAAGGGCCCGCTCGGTGTGAATAACGGCAATAACATGCAGAATCCGCTCTATAAGGCCTTTATCAGGGCGGGTTCCGATGCCGGTTACTTTGAGACCGATGATTACAACGGTACCCAGCAGGAAGGCTTCGGCGCCATGCACATGACCGTGAAGAACGGTCGTCGCTGGTCCACTGCGAACGCCTATCTGCGCCCGGCCATGGATCGCGATAACCTGACTGTGGTCACCCATGCCCTGGTGCACAAGGTGTTGCTCGATGGCAAAACCGCCACAGGTGTCCGTTACGAGCAGGGCGGCAAGGTGCACGAGGCGAAAGCCGCCGAGGAAGTCATCCTGTCAGCGGGCTCTATCGGTTCACCCCACCTGCTTCAGCTGTCCGGAATTGGCAAGCGTGAGGTACTGGAGAAGGCTGGTATCGAGGTAAAGCACGAGCTACCCGGCGTTGGTGAGAACCTGCAGGACCACCTGGAGTTTTACTTTCAGTACCGCTGCAAACAGCCGGTGTCGCTCAACGGCAAGCTGGACTGGTGGAACAAGCTGAAGATCGGTGTTCGCTGGATTCTCCGCAAGGACGGTCTGGGCGCCACCAATCACTTCGAGTCCTGTGGCTTTATCCGGTCCAAGGCCGGCGTCGAGTGGCCCGACCTGCAATATCACTTCTTACCGGCAGCCATGCGCTACGACGGTAAAGAAGCCTTCAATGGAGACGGATTCCAGCTGCACATTGGTCACAACAAGCCGAAGAGTCGGGGCTTTGTGCATGTGCAATCGGCCGACCCGAAACAGGCACCGACCATCCGCTTCAATTATCTGCAGCACGAGGCAGACCGCGAGGGCTTCCGGGACTGTGTGCGCCTGACCCGGGAAATCATCAACCAGCCGGCCATGGACGAGTACCGCGGAGCGGAGATCCAGCCCGGTGCCGAGGTCCAGACCGACGAGGAAATTGATGCGTTTGTTCGCCAGGCGGTTGAGAGCGCCTACCACCCGTCCTGCTCCTGCAAGATGGGCACCGACGAGCTGGCGGTGGTGGACCCGGAGACGCGGGTTCACGGTATCCGGAATCTCAGGGTGGTGGATTCGTCCATCTTCCCGACCATACCCAACGGCAACCTGAATTCGCCCACCATCATGGTGGCCGAGCGGGCAGCCGATCTGATCCGGGGCAGGGAGCCCCTGCAACCTTCTGACGCGCCTGTGGTGATGGACGACCAGTGGCAGACACGTCAGCGACCGGGACAGGCAAAGCGCGCGCTCGCATAGCGCGTCGTCATCCCACCCGGGCGTGCAACGTGCCCGGGGTTTTGCAAGCCCTCAGGATTTCCCTATCAGCGCGACGGTGTTCTGCCGTTTTCGGGCGCCCGATAGGCAAGTCCTGGGTTTGTGTCCGATTCGAAAGAAGCAGCGCTTACTAAGTAGAGGAGGAACACCCATGCTGTTCATTGCAAAGAAACAAAGTAACCGGAGGACGTTATGACACTCTGGTTATCCGCAGGTCTGATCTTCACCTTCGCCGCCATTGTGCTGATCCTGTACAAATGGTGGGACATCCAGTGCATCGGCGTAACGCCCGTCCGCACCTTCACCTTTATCGCCATCCTGTTCACCTCAGGTCTGGATGTGGGGCTGATCATGTTCCCGTTGACCGAGTTCGGTGGCTATGGCGATCTGTCTGCGAGCCCTGAGTACGGCTTTGCCAACCCCCTGGCTATCGAATTCGGGTTCTGGGCGTTCCTGATCTGGGGCTTCTATTTCCTGACCTGTTTTTACTTCGCGATCATTGAGCCGCGTGTGCAGTTCTTTGAGATTCCGTTGGTGAAGGTCGTAAACAACGTGGTAATCATCGGAACCTGTGCGTTTACCGCCTATCTGCTGCTGGTGAATCTGCCCTGGTACCTGCCCATGCTCGGTGATGGCGAATCGGTGGTGCCAGCGTTCTACGCCATTGTATTTGCCTCGATAGCGCTGGCGGTCTATTCCAGCTCCAAGATCAAATATGTGCGCATCCTCAGTCTGGGTTCGAGCCTGTTGTTTATTGCCCTGATCGTGGGCATGTGGTTCCGGGCGTTCGTTATGGGTGCGGGCTCACCGGCAGATTTCTTCGGCACCGCCGGATTGATCGGCGAGTACTTCGCCAACATCCACCAGTTTGCCCTGCCGATCAACGACTACCATGAGTTCTACCTGTTCTGGTGGTTTGCCTGGAGCATCATGATCGGCCAGTTCACCGCCCGTTTCGTGAGCGGTATCCGCACCTGGCAGCTCTTGATTGCCATGCTGGTGGTACCGTCCATCGCCATTGGTGTCTGGTTTACCGTGCTTTACCACTACCACGCGGAAGGCCTGCAGATTGCGGCGTTCACCAATCTCGCCATGATTTCGGTGGGTGTGTTGATGGTGGTGAACTCGCTGGATTCATTGATCCGGCTCTATACCGACAACCTCAATCTCACTGCCCAGCGCCTCGGGCGGGTGAACTATGTGGTGTTCAATTTCCTGGCGATGGTTGGTCTGACCATGCTGTTCCAGCTGGATTTCCTGCGGATTCAGTGGGTTGGTGCCCTGGTGATTGCACTGTATTTTGGCTGTTTCGTCTATATCCTGGCGAACAAGCGGGCAGAAGTGGCTGCCATTAAAGCGTCACCGAAAGAAAATATTCTGGACTTTGGAAAGATTGAACTGGCTGGTTAAGACCCCATAAACGGGGTGGCGGAAAAATTCCCTTCAAAAGCCAGAGATAGGTTTTTTCTATCCCTGGCTTGGGAATTATCAATTTTATCCGCATCGCCGATATCCGTACTGTGGGCGCCACAAATTCATTAACTTATGAATCCATCAACAAGGAGTTCTTTAATGGGCATCATTAACAGCGAGATCAAACCGTTCAACGCTACCGCCTTCAAAAACGGCGAGTTCGTTGAGATCAGCGAAGCAGACGTGAAAGGCAAGTGGGCGGTATTTTTCTTCTACCCGGCCGACTTCACTTTCGTGTGCCCGACTGAGCTGGGCGACGTGGCTGACAAGTACGAAGAGCTGCAGAAACTGGGCGTTGAAGTATTCTCCGTGTCTACCGACACGCACTTCACCCACAAGGCATGGCACAGCAGCTCCGAGACCATCGGTAAGATCAACTACTACATGGTTGGCGACCAGAACGGTACCATCACCAACAACTTTGGTGTGATGCGCGAAGGTCAGGGCCTGGCAGACCGCGCTACCTTCCTGATCGATCCGGACGGCGTTATCCAGGCGATGGAAATCACTGCTGAAGGTATCGGCCGTGACGCTGACGACCTGATGCGCAAAGTGAAAGCCGCTCAGTACGTTCGCAAGAATCCTGGCGAAGTATGCCCGGCCAAGTGGAAGGAAGGCGAAGAAACGCTGACTCCGTCACTGGACCTGGTTGGTAAGATCTAAGCTCTCCTTACGGAAAGCTTGGTTACAAAAAACCCCGGAAAATCCGGGGTTTTTTATGTCTCACGAAAATCTGAGGTTCAAAGAGCCTCTAGGATGGTTTCGGCGCTGGTCTGGTCCAATCCCTGGGCGTCGATATTCAGCAGCTCGACCTTGCCGTCGTTCACGATCATGGCGTAGCGCTGGCTACGAATGCCCATGCCGTTCGCAGTCCGATCCTGGGTCAGATCCAGAGCCTTGGCGAACTCTGCTACGCCATCGGCCAGCATGACGATTTCTTCGGCGTTGTGGGCCTTGCCCCAGGCGTCCATTACAAACGCGTCGTTTACTGACGTGCAGACGATGCTGTCGATGCCTTTGGCCCGCAGTTTGTCGGCATTTACCACAAAACCGGGTAAATGGGCGGCTGAACAGGTGGGGGTAAACGCGCCGGGTACAGCAAACAGAACGGCTTTCTTGCCGGCAAAGAGTTCACTGGTACGGACTTTCTCAGGGCCTTTTTCGCCCATTACCTGAAGTTCGATGTCTGGCAGGGTATCACCCGGCTGAATTGGCATTGCTATGGTCTCCGCTGTTGTCCTTGTTGAAATAGTCGGCACCCCGGGCCTTGAGGCGATAGAACTCTTCAATTACGCCGGCCATCGCTTCGGCACAGTACGGCCGCAGACCACTTAATACGAGCCGTTTGGTCACTTCGCCCACTGGTTTGTGATCGGCGGTCAGACGGTATTCCAGGAGAACGTTACCCCGTTTACCGGCTGCCTCCAGGGTGGCGTTGTGCAATTCCAGCCCGGGCGAGGGCAGATCCAGATTCTCCAGGGCCAGGCTCATGCTCTCGTACATCACCATGGGGCGATCAGGATTGAACATCACCCCGTTAGACTCCATTAAAGGTTTCAGGGTATGGGGAAAGTTCTTGCCGGAGGCCGCCACATAGGCACGGGTGATGGTCTCGATCAACTCCTCATCCCGGGTTGTCGCGCCACTGCGGGCCACCTCGATATAGACTTTGCCGGCATCGTCACAGACGTCAATGGTGTTTTCGGTTTCAACGAACTTGAGCGGTACATTCTCTCCAAGCAGGCTGCGGAACCGGAAGGTCATGTTCTCCGACAGCCCGAACCGCGCGAGCACAATGGCGAAAAGCAGGTCTCCTGGAACGCAGAAACGGCGGGCATCCGGGTCGTGGATGGGATTGAAATCCCCCGCGATTTCCTTGGCGAACTGGCTTGCCTGCAGGGCGGAAATTACGACGTGTCCGTCCTGGACGGAGTGGAAACGGTCTAGAAACATGCGTTGCCTATTCTGGATACCAGAGAATGATGTTGCGACGATATGACAACATCATACTGCGGCAGGCTTTCGGTGGATATGCGCTATTGGTCAAGCCCCGAGCAGCGGTGAATCTGGAGGTATAGCAAAGCCCTATCAAACAGTTTGGGTCAATTAATTTGAGCATTGAGTGGCGGGGCCGTATTGTTGCACCAACTCAACTTAACCACCGTATTTGATTCAAATACTTAGTTCCGAAATTTAAAGGAGAAGTCAGACTATGTTGGATGCCAATATCAAGGAACAGCTCAAGGCCTACATGGACAAGCTGCAGCAGCCGATTGAGCTGGTTGCGGCCTATGACGACAGCAAGAAGTCCCAAGAACTCCGGGAGCTGCTGGAAGAGCTGGAGCCGATGTCTTCCAAGATCAGTCTCCGCACTGAAGAATCCAATGACGTGCGTCGTCCGTCCTTCGCCATCAACCGAGTAGGCACCGATATTGGCGTTCGCTTTGCGGGCATCCCCATGGGCCACGAGTTTACTTCCCTGGTGCTGGCCCTGCTGCAGGTGGGTGGCCATCCCTCCAAGGCGTCCCAGGATGTGATCGAGCAGATCCAGTCTCTGGAAGGCCGGTTCGAGTTTGAAACCTACTTTTCCCTGTCCTGCCAGAACTGCCCGGACGTGGTTCAGGCCCTGAACCTGATGAGCGTGTTGAACCCGAACATCACGAACACTTCTATCGATGGCGCCCTGTTCCAGGATGAAGTGGAGCAGCGCGAAGTCATGGCGGTTCCCAGCGTTTACATGAACGGTGAGCCGTGGGGCCAGGGCCGTATGACCCTGGAAGAAATTGTTGCCAAGCTGGACACCAGCTCCAGCGAGAAAGACGCCGAGAAAATCAATCAGAAAGACGCCTTTGAGGTCCTGATCATTGGTGGCGGTCCGGCTGGCGCCTCTGCTGCCATCTACGCTGCGCGGAAGGGCATTTCCACCGGCATCGCGGCCGAGCGTTTCGGTGGCCAGGTAGCTGACACCATGGGCATTGAGAACCTGATTTCCGTACCCTACACCGAGGGTCCGAAACTGGTGGCGGCCATGGAGCAAAACGTCAAGGAATACGACGTGGATATCATGAACATGCAGCGCGCTGAGAAGCTGATCCCGGCGTCACGCCCTGGCATGCTCCACCAGGTAAGGCTCGAAAACGGTGCCACTCTCAAAGCGCGCAGCCTGGTGCTGTCCACCGGTGCCCGCTGGCGCCAGATGGGCGTTCCGGGAGAGGAAGAGTATCGCAACAAGGGTGTGGCCTACTGCCCGCACTGCGACGGCCCCCTGTTCAAGGGCAAGCGCGTGGCGGTAATCGGTGGAGGTAACTCCGGTGTTGAAGCAGCCATCGATCTGGCCGGTATCGTGGGCCATGTAACCCTGATCGAATTCGGTGCCGAGATGCGCGCTGATGAGGTGTTGCAGAAGAAACTGCGGAGTCTGAAGAACGTGGAGATCATCACGTCCGGACAGACCACCGAGATTACCGGGGAAAATGGCAAGGTCAACGGTCTGAATTACACCGACCGCACCTCTGGTGAGCAGCACCACATCTCCCTGGAAGGTGTGTTTGTACAGATCGGCCTGGTGCCCAACACCGAGTGGCTGAAGGGTGACATCGAACTGAGCCAGCACGGCGAGATCATCGTCAACGACCGCAACGAAACCTCCATTCCGGGCGTTTTTGCAGCGGGCGACGCGACGACTGTGCCTTACAAGCAGATCGTGATCTCCATGGGCGAAGGTTCCAAAGCCGCCCTCAGCGCCTTTGACTTCCTGATCCGCAATTCTGTGGACGAGAGCGAAGACGAAGCGGCGTAATCCACTCAACGCCGCCTGATTAGAGAGAAAGGCACCGGAGCGATCCGGTGCCTTTTTCGTTTCCGCTGAACATTCCCTCCCGAACTGAGACATTGGTTACGGATCTATGCTTGTCTGTTACACGACAGCTCGGTAGCTTAGGCCCCGCGAAAGCGAACGTTGCCAGATCGTCCAGAGGGTTGTTCATTACATGAAGTCCTTTCCAGCCCGCTTCCTCATCGGTTTCCTGCTCCTGTTTACAGGTCCTTTGGCAGACGCCGGCACCCGACCAAGCGTTGTTTTTCTTTCCCCGGACGACTCTCGTTTCTGGCAACTGGTGGCCGGTTTCATGGAGTCGGTGGCGGAGGATCTCGAGGTAGACCTGGAGGTTCAGTACGATCGGGAGAGTCATCGATTCAGCTATCTTCGCATGGCGAAGGACGTATTGGCCCGCGAAGAAAAGCCCGACTATCTGCTGTTCATGTGCAAGGAGCATGTTACCGAATCCATGCTCAGGCTCGCGGATGGGGCCGGTGTAAAGACGTTTACCTTCAATACCGATGTGCCTGACGCCGCTCGAGCCAGCATCGGTATGCCCCGAACCGTCTTGTCGGGCTGGCTCGGCCATCTTTCGCCGGACAATATCGCCGCTGGTCGTGTCCTCGTAACGCTGCTTGGCAAACAGGCCGAACAATTGGGGCTGGCCTCCGGCCCCAGTATTCCCATGGTCGCCCTCTCGGGAACCCTTGATTCCTCTGCCACCAAGGACAGGAATGGAGGGTTGCTGGCGGCTGCAGTCCAGCAGCGCAGCGAGCTTATGCAACTGGTGTATGCCAACTGGAGCGGAGCCCTGGCCCGTGAAAAAACGGAGGTCCTGCTGAAGCGCTATCCGAATACTGTCTCAATCTGGAGCGCGAGTGATGGCATGGCACTGGGCGCGATTGAAGCCGCTCGAAATGCCGGCCGGACGCCGGGCAAAGATCTGTTGGTGGGCGGCGTAGACTGGGAACCTGAGGCCCTGGAAAGTATCCGGCAGGGGGAGTTGCTGGTCAGCCTCGGCCGACATTTCATGGGCGGTGGACTTGCCTTGCTCCTTCTGCATGATTATCACCATGGCCAAGATTTTGGAGATATGTCACCGGACTATGTTTTCCGCTACAAGCTGGAACCTGCAACCCGTGGCAATGTTGAGCGGGTGCAGCGCATTATGGACTCTGAGAATTGGAGCGCCATTGATTTCCGGCGCTTTAGCCGCGTTGGCGAGACTGAGACCGGGAAAACAGTGCCCGATTCTGATGCCGTGCTGGATGCGATCACTGGGGCGCTGGCAGGGCAGAGAGCAGACACGGTCGCGAGGAGAGAATAAGGTCCTCCTGGATTCGAGCAGGCTTTAGGGGCTCGATATGTCCTGCACCAGACTGCCTTTCGGAGCTTCAGGCTCCTCTTCCTCGGCAAAGAGATGACTGTAGGCCGCCCGGACACCAGAGACGATAAACTCATGGGGCACGTCGTCGAACAGGCCGTGGTCGTTCACATATTCCATGTGCGCGTGACCGTCGTCGGTGTACTCCTGAAACATGGAATCGTGCACCCCGTCGAATTCCAGCGGTTCCACCTTCATCAGTTCGCACAGTTGCCGGTTGAACGCTGGCGTCGCCTTGACCCATTGGCCGTTCAGGAAAAGCTCGATGTAACCGTGCATTCGGAAGATGTCCGACCGCAGCCATTCGATCAGTTTCGGACTTGAGAGATGATTGCGAACATCGGCCAGCCCAAGCCGGCTGGGAATGCCAATCGAGCGAGCTGCCGCGCCCAGAAGAACGGCCTTGGGGATGCAGTAGGTTTCGCCGCTTTCCAGAGCGTAGCTGGCACTGAACGTGTTCGCATCGGTCCGGAACACGTAGGGGTTGTAGCTGATGCTGTCACGAACAGCGAGATAAAGCGCCTTGATCTGCTCCACCGGCTCATCAGGAACTCCCTCCAGCTCTGACTCGATCCATGCCTTCAGCCTGGGATGGTCATAGTCAAAAAAGGCGGTGGGCTGGAGATAGCGTTCCATAGTCATCAGTCCGGTCTCGGGATCAGATTCTGATCGTGCTCAATTGGCAAGGCACAGGCAATGGCGGTTTCCGCCAGAACGATTGGGGAAAGTGCTCAGAGCATGGGGTTTGCAGTCTAAAGGTCCCGCATTAATTCGTAGGTGCACATATTCACCGCCGAGGCCAGGTTCAGGGACTCGATCTGCCCCTGGCCTTGAATGCTGTACGGCACCGCCTTCAATTGATCGAGGGCCTCCCGCGGCACACCCCGGGCTTCGTTGCCGAACAGATAACAGTCGTGTTCCCTGAAGCCCCGGGATGCCATCGAACCGCCATTGAGGTCGAGGCAGGCAAGGCTCTGGTATCGGTCGGGAAGGCTTGTCAGAGCAACGTCGGTTTCAAGAGGGACGTGAAAGAGCGCCCCCATGCTGGCACGCACCACCTTCGGATTGAAGGGGTCGACACTGCCCGGGCTCAACAGGCACCGGAAACCGCCGAACCAGGCCAGGGTGCGCAGAATCGTACCGAGGTTGCCGGGGTCCTGAACCTCATGTAGGTAAATCGCTTTCTCCCCGAGAACCGGTTCGGCCGGGCGCTCCGGCATGGGTACCAGCGCCAGAATCCCCTGCGGGGTTCGGGTGTCGGCGAGCTGTGCCATCTGGCGTTCGCTGATGACATGGGTTCTGAACGGGCTCTGCCAGTGCTCATAGGCCCCGGTGACGTAAAGTTCCGAGGCCTTGAGAGCAGGTTGGCCGTCGGTGGCTTTCTGCAGCTCAAGAACCAGGTGTTCGCCCTCAACCAGGTAGTGGCCAAACGACTGCCGGTACTTTTTCTGGTGCAGTTTTTTGATGTCGGCCAGATTCACGAGGGCGGTCTCCCGTCAGGTGGGCGTGGTGGGTTCTGAAAAATCACAGAATTCAGGCAGGATTGTACGTGTGGCCGTCCCGGTTGTCAGGATTTTGCCGCCGCCCGGCGCGGCACGTACAATTGAAGTTTGGCTTTCCCGTTGTGAAGAGACCCCATGGCCCGATCCAAAAGCAGTAACCGCTGGCTTGAAGAGCACGTCAACGACCCTTTCGTGAAACAGGCGCAGGTGGATGGCTACCGCTCGCGGGCCAGTTACAAGCTTCTTGAAATCAACAAGAAGGACCGGCTGATCCATCCCAATATGGTGGTGGTGGATCTGGGCTCTGCACCTGGCGGCTGGTCGCAGGTGGCGGCCAAACTGGTGGGCCACAAAGGCCGTGTGATTGCCTCAGACATTCTCCCCATGGATGCCATTGCCGGTGTGGATTTTATCCAGGGTGATTTCACCGAGAACGATGTGTTCGAGTCGATCATGGCCACCCTGGGTGATGACCCGGTGGACGTGGTGATTTCCGACATGGCTCCGAACATCAGCGGCGTGACCGTGGCCGACCAGGCCTCGTCCATGTATCTCGTCGAACTGGCCCTGGACATGGCAAGCCAGGTGCTCAAGCCCAAGGGCAGCTTCCTGGCCAAGGTGTTCCAGGGCGAAGGGTACGATGAGTACCTGAAATCGGTCCGCGCTGTCTTCGACAAGGTTGTGGTGCGAAAGCCGGATTCCTCCCGCTCCCGCTCCCGGGAAGTCTACATTCTCGGCAAGGGCTTCAAGGGCTGATTCAGCCTGCAGCCCGGTCGAATCCCTGCATGACGTTCACCGCGTTGACGCCGATGGCGTCGACGTCGTAACCGCCTTCCATGGTAAAGACTGTTGGTAATCCAAGCGCGGCAAGACGCTGGCCGAGGGTCAGATAATCGCCGGAGTTCAGTTTGAAGAAGGAAATCGGGTCTTCCTCGAAGGTATCGACACCTAGGGCGACCACCAGGGCGTCCGGCTTGAATGACTGTATCCGCTCGCAGGCGGTTTCCAGACCCTGACTCCAGACACTGTAGGGCGTGTTTGGCGGGTAGACGATATTCAGGTTGTAGCCCTCACCGGCGCCCTCGCCAATCTCGTCCTCAAAGCCCAGAAAATGGGGAAACACCAGATCCGGATCGCCGTGCAGGCTGATGGTGAGCACGTCGTTGCGATCATAGAAGATCGCCTGGGTGCCGTTGCCGTGGTGGAAGTCGACATCCAGCACAGCGACCTTGCCATAGCCCTGGTCACGAAAGGCTTGCGCCACGATGGCGGCATTGTTGAAGAAACAGTACCCGCCGAACAGATCGGCATGGGCGTGATGTCCCGGTGGGCGGCACAGGGCAAAGGCCGCGCGCTCGCCTCCGGCCACTAGTTTCTGGGCGGTAAGGGCCACATTGGCGGATGCCCGGGCGGCTTCCCACGTACCATCCGAGATCGACGTCTCCGCCGCGAAGCTGTAATAGCCCAGCCGGCCGTCGATGTCCCTGGGCAGCCGGTGGCGCATGCCGCGACCCGCCCAGACCGCCGGGATGGCTTCACCCGGTTTGCCGGCAGCCAGCCATTCCTGCCAGCAGGTTTCCAGGAACGCCACGTAATCCGCTGTGTGCACCCGCTTGACGGGCTCCAGACCAAATTCTTCCGGTTCCAGAATCTCTCCCAGCGCCTGTTCTTTCACTCGTGCCAGGATGGTTTCGGCACGGGACGGCTTCTCGTGAGGCTCGATCAGCAGTCCGCCATCCAGTTCGGTTTTGACGTGTCGGCGGCTGTGCAATGGAGAGAATACGGTTTTCATGGTCTTGAGTGGTCCTTGCTGAATGACGTGAGCACTTTGGCACAGGGAGCTTGATGGCTCAAAGGCCCTGATTGTGGCAGGCTGAAACCTTTTGCGGGCAGAGGGGATTACCGATATGGCGACGAGCGACAGGACGGTAAAGGATGATTGATCTGATCGCGGACATGACCCTCGCCGAGGTTCTGGGCCAGGTGTGCGGTCTTGTAGCCCTGGGTTTCTGCATTGCCGGCTTCGCGAACAAGAATGACGACCGGTTGATGGTGCTGCTGATCTCCGCCAACGTTGCGTTTGCCCTGATGTTCGCGTTCTTCGAGAGCTGGACCGCCTCGGCACTGACCGTTCTGGTAATTGTGCGCATTACTTTGGCGCGCAAGTACCAGGGCAACTGGCCCATTATGCTGGGCATCCTGGCGGTGAACCTGGTCGTTGCCTGGGCGACCTGGAAATCCATCACCGACGTATTCCCCCTCGCCGCCGCCGTTTTCGGCACCGTGGGCATGTTCATGCTCAGGGGTATTCCCCTGCGAATCGTGCTCGGGTTTGCTGCCCTGGCCTGGATGCTCAACAACATCGTGATCGGCTCCGTGGGTGGCACCCTGGCGGAAGGCATGGTGCTGGTCACCAACATCATCACCATCATCCGGCTCTATCGGCTGCAGAAGAAATACCCCGATTTCACGCCCGGAAGTTGAACGGCGTTGCGGGTCGGCGGTTTCGCATCTCGAGACTGACTGAAACAACCAGGGGCAGGGACCACTTTGGCCAATTCCCGACCAGCGCTGCCTGAGCTATCTTGATTGCAGGCCATTGATTATAAAAAGCGGACTGGAATCCGAGAGGACAGGCAATGAGTAACCAGCATTTCGATGTACTGATCATCGGCGCCGGCGTTTCCGGCATTGGCATGGCATGCCATCTTAAGCGTGAATGCCCCGGCAAGTCGTTTGCCATCCTCGAACGTCGGCAGTCCCTTGGTGGCACCTGGGATCTGTTCCGTTACCCGGGAATCCGTTCGGATTCGGACATGTTTACCTTCGGCTACAATTTCCGTCCCTGGACAGGCGGCAAGGTGCTGGCCGACGGCGCATCGATCAAGAATTATGTGGCGGAGACCGCCAGGGAGCATGATGTCGAACGCCACATCCGCTTCGGGCTGGCGGTGAAGACAGCGGACTGGTCAGGTGTCGACAAATGCTGGAAGCTCTCGGCCCTGAACGAAGCCACCGGCGAAACAGAACACTACACCGCCAACTTCATGGTCGGCTGTACCGGCTACTACAATTATGATCAGGGCTACAAGCCGGACTTCCCGGGTGAAAATGATTTCCGCGGCCAGGTCATACACCCGCAGCATTGGCCGGAAGATCTCGACTACGCGGGCAAGAAGGTGGTGGTTATTGGCAGCGGCGCAACTGCCATTACCCTGGTGCCAACGATGGCCGAGAAGGCCTCGCATGTCACCATGCTTCAGCGCTCACCCACCTATCTGATGCCTCTGCCTTCAACCGACAAGGTGTCTCTGGCCCTGCAGAAAATTCTGCCCGAGAGAACCGCCTATCGGCTGACCCGGGCCCGGAATATTTCCATTTCCCGTTTCCTTTACTTGCGCTCCAGAAGGAGCCCGAAGTTCATGCGCCGGCTGTTCCTGGGCATTATCAAACGCAAGGTTGGGGACACCGCCGACATGCGGCACTTCACGCCGGATTACAATCCGTGGGACCAGCGCCTGTGCGTGGTAAAAGACGGGGATCTTTTCCAGGCTATGAAAGCGGGCAAGGCGTCCATTGCCACCGATCATATTGACCGCTTCACGGAAACCGGCATCCGCCTGAAATCGGGTGAGGAACTGGAAGCGGATATCATCATCCCGGCAACAGGTCTGGATATCCAGATGCTGGGTGGAATCCGGCCGACTGTGGACGGCCAGGAAGTCGTGATGAAAGACAAGATTATCTATAAGAATGTCATGGTGGAGGGCGTGCCCAACGCCGGCATGATCTTCGGTTACACCAACATTTCCTGGACCCTGAAGGTGGACATTGCCGCCGAGTACCTGTGCCGGCTGATGAATCTGATGGACAAGCGTGGCTATCGTACCGTGGTGGCCCGGGACACTGAGAACAGTCGCGGCGACGACACCGTGCTTGGCTCTCTGGATGCCGGCTATATTCGCCGGGCCGCCGATCGCCTGCCCCGCCAGGGCACTCACGGGCCCTGGAAGTCGTCCCAGAATTATCTGGAGGACGTCAGAATACTGCGATTCGAGCCGATTGAGGATGGCTACCTGGAATTCGATGGCAAGCGGACCCACGCGAGCCACAAGGAATCCGGTGGTTTCCTGCGGCCCCTGCGCTCGGCCCTGTTCGGAACCTGATCACTCAAACGCCGAACGTATGACATCCCGATAGTTGCGAATGCGCTGCACGTAGTGCACCGGCTCATAGCCCCGGGCGTATCCGTAGCGGGTGCTGGGGTAGTATCGCTTGTCGGCCTTCAGGGGTAGCACCTCGGTCATATCCTGCCAGGAGTCCGGATTCTTGTTCAGGTTCCGCGCCAGCTCCCGGGCATCCAGTAGGTGCCCACGGCCGATGTTGTAGCTCGCCAGCGCCAGGAAGGTGCGGTCCGGCTCAGGAATAGTCTCTGGCAGGCGGCGGTGACGGTCGGCCAGATAGCGGGCGCCACCATCAATAGCTGCATCGGGATCGAGCCGGTTGGTTACACCCAGAGATTCGGCGGTTCGTCGGGTCAGCATCATGATGCCGCGGACACCGGTGGGTGATTTCGCCGCTGGATCCCAGTGGGATTCCTGGTAGGCCAGCGCGGCCAGCAGGTCTGCGGGCATGCCGGTTTTGGCCTCCGCTTCCCGGAATTGATCGATGAAATCGGGCAGGCGGTCTTCAATGCGTCGATTCAGGGCACGCAGATCCACGAAATCAAAGTCGCCAATGTAGGCATAGTAGCGGTTCTCCATCAGCCCTATGGCCTCATCGCCTTCGACGCTATTCATCCACTCATGGGCATCGGAAGCCAGATTTTCGGAAGCCTTGGGCATATACCAGCCAAGATTCCGACCCTGTGTTAGCGTCATCGCCACTTCCAGGTGGGGGAAATGCCGGCGCATGACCTGAACAATGTTGGAATCAGCGACGGTGCAGCTAACATCCCGTTCTGCTACGTCTGAGAGAATGACCTCTGTCGTGCGGTCTGCATCCTCCTCAAAAACGATTCCCGGATGCTGTTCATTCAGCTTGTTCAGGGTTTCAACGTAGCTGGAGCCCGCGGTTACGACAATATCAGTGCCGGGAATGTCCGCAGGTTTGCGGGGCATGGGCCGAGCGTCGCGATGGCAGACGAGTTGTTCGGTAATCTCGGTGTGAGCCGGGCCTCTTACAAAGCGCTCATCGCGGGAGGCGAGGTGCGTCAGTCCCGCTGCGGCCAGATGGGTGTTGCCAGATTCCAACGCCGCCAGAACGTCGCTGGTGGAATCGAGCATGGTCCATTCTACCTGCCAGCCCCGACTCTCGGCGTAGGCGCTGATCAGTGCGTGCTCTGGACCGACGGGGTTCTCATGCCGATCCACGTAATAGGTTGTGGAGCCATTGCGGGTAGCCACTTTGAGTACGCCCGTTTCCGACGGTGGCTTGATATCCGTTGTCGTCGGTTGGCTGGTGCTGGTGTTGTCACTGCAGCCGGCAAGCAGGAGTGGCAGGATCACAAGACCCGCGGCGAACTTCCATCGGAACATAGCGAGGAATTTCCTGTCTTTTGAAATGACTTCTACGTATTAACACGTATCTTCTTAAAACCATACTCCTGAGTTCGGGAATTGGATTCCCTTTGACCAAACGCATCCATGAGTAAATCACGTATCTAGCTGAGGGAGATTGTGTCAGGCTGGTCGCCCGTTTTCTCATTATCACAGGCCACTTTTAAATGGCGTCCGGCAAAAGAAACAGGAAACACTCTCTCTGGCATCCGTCGTACTGGCCGGCCTGGACTCTGGTCTGCTTGCTCAGGCTTTTGTCGTTTCTTCCGATGGGACTGAAGCAGCGTCTTGGAGGCTGGTTGGGCAAGCGCCTTTCCAGCAAAATGCGATCCCGTGCCAGGGTTGCGGACGCCAACCTGGCGGCCTGCATGCCCGAACTCGACCAAGCGACCCGTAGCCAGTTGGTGGAGGATGCGTTTGTGGCCTCGGCCCGTGGCGTTCTGGAAAGCGTTCATGCCTGGTGGCGGGATATGACCCCCTATTGCGAGAGCGCCTCGGTCCAGGGTACCGAGCACCTTGAAGAAGCGAAACGACGCGGCAAGGGAGTGCTGTTGATCGGCGGGCACTACAGTATTTTCGACTTTGCCCTGCCTCTGATTGCCTGCAAGCTTGAGAAGCCGGGTTACATGTACCGCCCTAACAACAATCCGGTGATTGACCGTATGATCGAACGTGGCCGGCGGCGGCATTTTGGTATTCGCCCCTTCACCAAACGTCAGATCAGACCCATGTTGTCATTCCTGAAAGAAGGGGGGCAGGTCTGGTTCGCCTGTGACCAGGATTTCGGCAAGAAGTCCGAGGTGTTCGTGCCCTTTTTTGGGATCAGTGCCGGCTGTATTACGTCGCCAAGCTTCATTGCCAGGGAGTCCGGCGCCGCGGTTATCTGCGTCAGTCACTTGCGAATGCCCGATGGCAGTTACCGGGTGGTGTTTTCTCCGATTCAGGAGTCCTTTGGCGAACATCCGGAACAGGACGCCAAAGTCTGGAACAGTTTTATTGAAGCCACTGTTCGTGAGCAACCCGATCAGTACCTCTGGCTGCACAAGCGATTCAAGAGCAGGCCAGAAGGTGCGGCAGCCATATACTGAGGCGCGTTCATGCGTAACGCCTGCCTCTGTTCTATCCTGAAAACTTCAGCCAACCCTCTGGAGGATACTATGCGCTGCACTCTCAGACTGGTTCTGGTGGCATCGACTCTGCTGTTCGCCACGCTCACCAATGCCGCAGATGGACTGGTCGCGATCAAAAGCAGTCACGATGTAAAAGCCACGGCCGACAAACTCGAGTCTGTGCTCAAAGAGAAGGGCATGACGGTCATGGCCCGCGTTAATCATCAGCAGGGCGCCGAAAAAGCCGGTCTGGAATTGCGTCCGACCGAAGTGGTTATTTTCGGCAACCCCAAAGTCGGCACACCGCTGATGCAGTGCGCCCAGAGTGTCGCCATCGACCTGCCCCAAAAAGCCCTGATCTGGGAGGATGCCAACGGAGAGGTGTGGCTGGGGTACAACGATCCGCAATACCTCAAGAGCCGCCATGGCATTGAGGGGTGCGATGAGGTGCTCGGAAAAGTAAGCGGCGCACTGGGAAATTTTGCCAAAGCGGCAACCCGGTAGATAAAAACGCCATGCGGTTAACGGGCACAGCGGGCCTGTTTCACTCGTAGGGTGCCCGGATCTTTTCCAGGCCCCTGGCCAGTGTTGCCCGTGACAGTTCGCCCATATGGGAATCGATGAGCTCGCCCTGGGCATTGTAGAAAAGCGTTGTTGGCAAGCCATTGCTGCCAACGGCGCGTGCCAGCTGGGCCTGATCGTCCCGGTAAAGGTTGTTCAGGTTCAGGCGGTTTTCCTCAAGAAAGGAACGGATGGTCTCGGGCTGTTCGCGCTGGTTGGCAAACACGAATGCGATATCCGGATAGATGTGTTGGGCTTCCTCCAGCACCGGCATTTCCCGGATGCAGGGTGGGCACCAGGTTGCCCAGAGGTTCACGACCAGGGGTTGGCCGGGAGCCAACCGGGACAGGTTGATCACTTCACCATTGAGCGAGCGCAGGGTCACGTCCGGCATACTGCGGGCCTGCTGTTCGATCAGTGTAATGGTGCCTGCGGTACCTGCCCAGAACAGGGCGCCCGTTAACGCGGCGGTAGCCAGCGGCTTGCGTTGTGCTCTCCTGCGCCACATCAAAAAGCCGGTGAAGATGATGGCGCCGATGACACCCCAGAGCGCATCAAAACCGCCGTCCCGGATATCAATGATGCCCAGCAGGTCGTTCTGGTAATGCTCGAAGTAGCTAATTACGAAACCGATCCGGGCGCTCAGCATCGCGACTACAAAGATATCGGCCACCGATCCGGCTACCGGCACCCGATATTTGCGGCCGAGCATCCCTCCAACCAGCAGAGCCAGCCCGAAGGCGATAACCAGGAGAAGATGGCCGATGGACAGGCTCACTGGGCCAATACTGACGCTCATTCTGACAAATCCCTGTGTGTTTCGGTTTCGTGAAGGCAGTCTGACTCGAAGATGCAATCCAGGTTCCTTCGGATGCTTATTATAATCACCTATGGCTAATTGGCCGGGGCTCTGTTAATGTGCCCTCATCCTGCCTCTAGGGATTCCGCAGTTTAAGGCTTGAAGCCCGTGCGACCTTTCCATACGACCTGTCAGAGGACGTCACCCCGATAACGGCGCGTGACCGTAGTCGTCTTTTATTCCATGAATATTCATGGCATCTGCCCGCATTCGCCGAAAACGGTGGTCGTGGAGGCAGAATAATCAAGAGTTGATCTTATATGAGTTTTTCTTCACTCGGTTTGTCCGAGCAGCTGGTCCGTGCCACGTCTGACCAGGGTTATGAAACCCCGTCTCCCATTCAGGCCCAGGCCATTCCTGCCGTGCTTTCTGGCCGGGACGTTATGGCGGCAGCCCAGACCGGTACCGGCAAAACCGCCGGCTTTACCTTGCCCTTGCTGCAGCGTCTGGGTGAAAACCCGCGCACTGGCAAAGGCCCCCGCGCCCTGATTCTGACGCCCACCCGTGAACTGGCGGCGCAGGTTCATGACAGCGTGAATCTTTACAGCAAATACATTCCAACCAAGGCCGCCGTGGTCTTCGGTGGTGTGAAAATCAATCCGCAGATGATGAAGCTGCGCAAAGGCCTGGACGTGCTGGTGGCAACACCGGGTCGTCTGATGGACCTGTATCAGCAGAATGCTGTGCGCTTCAACGAAGTGGAAATCCTGGTTCTGGACGAAGCCGATCGCATGCTGGACATGGGCTTTATCCGCGACATCCGCAAGATCCTTTCGTTGTTGCCGGCCAAGCGCCAGAACCTGCTGTTCTCCGCCACCTTCTCCAACGAGATCCGGACTCTGGCAGAAGGTCTGCTGGATAACCCGGTTCAGGTTGAAGTTGCGGCTCGGAATACCTCTGCCGAAAATATCAAGCAGTCTGTCTATCCGGTAGATCAGAGCCAGAAGACAGCGCTGCTGAGCAAGCTGGTTCGCGATAACAGCTGGGATCAGGTGCTGGTTTTCACCCGCACCAAACACGGTGCCAATCGCCTGACCCAGAAGCTGGAGAAGGACGGTATTACGGCTGCTGCCATCCATGGCAACAAGTCACAGGGTGCCCGTACCCGCGCGCTGGCGGATTTTAAAGCTGGCGAAGTACGTGTGCTGGTGGCGACGGATATCGCCGCCCGTGGCCTGGATATCAAGCAGCTGCCCCAGGTAGTGAACTTTGAACTGCCCAACGTACCGGAAGATTACGTGCACCGTATCGGCCGTACCGGCCGTGCCGGTGAAAGTGGTCACGCCCTGTCTCTGGTCAGTGCCGATGAGGGCAAGATGCTCGCCGGTATCGAAAGACTGATTAAAAAGCAGCTGCCGCGCACGGAAGTGGAAGGCTTTGAGCCGACCAACAACCTGCCGCTGAAGCCCAAGGCCAAGGCAGACCCCAGCCGCGCCCGCAACCGCAATGGTAACGGCGGTGGCAATGGTCGTCCCGGCGGAAAGCCGAAGAGCTTCGGCGCCAAGCCGGGTGGTCGCAGCGGTGGCCGTAGCCAGAATGGCGGTGGTCAGCGGAGTCGTCCGGCCCAGCGCCAGAGTGCCTGAAGGCTGATTGGCAGTCATGAGAAACGGAGCTTCGGCTCCGTTTTTCTGTTTCTGGTGCCCTGACTTTTTGAGGATGGATGCTCTAGTATCAGGGTCTGAAACCAGTCCGGCCAGGATATTCCCGCCTATGCATCAATCCAGCTCTCTACGGGCACAGTTGGGCTTGAGCCGACCAACACGGTCCATGGCCGATGGTCAGTTTGTGCTCGCTCTGGTTATCGGTTGTCTGATCGGGATGTTGCTGACAGTGCTTGCCGGAGGCAGTGGCTGGCAGGATGCCGACCTGTTGTCGATTCTTTCACTGGTACTCTGGGCGCCTATCATCGAAGAACTGGCATTTCGCGGCGTGGTGCAGGGCTGGCTAGCTCACACTCCGGTGGGTCAGAAACGCTTTGCCGGCCTGTCCTTCGCAAATCTGATCGCTGCGCTTTTATTTACCGCCTGGCATCTTGTTTATCGAACCGATCTGATGGCCTGGCTGGTGTTCCTTCCTGCTCTGGTGTTCGGGTATTTTCGGGACCGGCACGACTCGCTGCTGCCCTGTGTGATTTTGCACGCCACGTACAACTTTTCGATCCTCTTGGGCCAGACGTATCTTAGTTTTTGAGCGCCAGTTTCATTTGTAAATAGCCCCACGGCAGCACGCCCTATATTTCTTTTGGCTATTACGTTATAACTAATGCCGGGTCACGCGTTGGTGGTGACGGAGTGTGGTCAAAAGTTGATCAGTGTCAAAGCCGGAATTCTGCTTGTGTATCAGCCTGAATATCACGGCAATCTCGAGGGCGGTTATGAAGACTTTTCTCCCGAAAAGTGTGTTTCCATGGCGATATGTTGCGCTCATGTCGATATTTTTAACGGCCTGCAGCGATACTGGCGGGTCTTCGGGAGACGCAAATGGCGAGACCGAGCCGGATTCCGCCCATGAAGAGGTTTTACCCTCGCTAACTGCCCAGATAGAGCACTGGAGTCCGACCGGCGTTTTCCTGGCGGCGGCGGATTGTGGCCAGTGCCATACTGCCAGTCAGCCCGGTGACAGCCCCGCGGTGCTGCGGGCGCCAGATGCTCAGATCTCGGAGAACCAGCCCTCGCCCCAGGGTGATGACATCAGTCCCTTCGCAGACTGGAAAAGCACGGTGATGGCGAATGCGTTCACCGATCCTTATTTCCGGGCGAACATGGTGCATGAGTCGGAGACATTCCCCCATCTGGCAGGTTTCATTGAGAATAAATGCCTGACCTGCCACAGCCCCATGGCGACCACGCATGCTCACCAGACGGGGTCAGGTCTCGATGATGGTTTTTACCGGGCCGAACAGGCCCTTGTTGACCCCCATGCCCGAGAGGGGGTCAGTTGCACAGCCTGCCATCAGATAACCGACAGTGTATTGGACGGTAATGCCTACCCCGATGGCGTGCACTCCGGCAATTTCGAGATTCCTGCCGAGGGTGATCCGGACGCATTCACGATCCATGGGCCATACCAGAACCCGCAGGGGCAGGCGATGCAGAATCAGGTCGGTTACACGCCAGTCTTTGGTCTGCATATGTCGGACTCCCGGCAGTGCGCCAGCTGCCACGAACTTTACACCCCGACCATCGATATGGAGACGGATCAGCCCAACGGTGAGGATTACCCTGAACAGACGCCTTACACCGAGTGGGCAAACAGTGATTTCGGACCCAATGGCAGCAACCCCGTTCCTGCCAGCAGTGCCATATGGCGCGTGAAGAGATAACTGAGGACTTCCTAACCCGTCTGGCGGTCAGACCGAACGGCTCGGTAAACGCCAGTTGGCCCGAGAGGCAGCCTTACTCACCTCATGTGATGCTTGGCGGAAATACCTGGTTGCTTGAAACCCTGGAGCTGTTCAGGGAGGAACTCGGTCGCAGCGATATCAATGAGGCGGGAGAATTTGCGGCAACGGCAGAGTTGACCCGGAAATTCCTCAAAACGGCTGTCACGTTATCAGTAAACGGGCAGACCCTGGGAGCTGGCGAGTTGGCCTTTGATCTGACCATTCAGAACGAAACCGGCCACAAGTTACCCACCAGTTTCCCCGCTCGGAGAATGTGGGTAGGAACCCGGGTGCGTGATGCCAATGGCGCAACGGTGTTTGCCGGCGGGCTCCCGGATGAGTCTTATCGTTTGCCAATGGATGCGGTGTTTACTTCGGAGGCCTGTCTAGCCGCGAAGAAGACCTCCGATTTTGATTCCTCGGTCTGCTATCAGGCTCATCTCAATGAGGTATCGTCCGAAAACGATGTGCCGGTTTATGAAACTGTTCTGGGCTCAACCACCGGCGCAATTACCCATATTCTGCTCTACGCCGCTAACCCACTGAAGGATAATCGTATCCCTCCCAAGGGGTTCGATATTGCCTCGGTACCAGAAGATGTCCGGCCGATCGGGCTGAATGACGATAGCGATTTTAACGCTGGTAATGCAGGGCGGGACACCATCCACTATCGGATTCCGGTTGGCGCGGCTGTGGCTTTGCCCCTGCAAGTGGATGCGACTCTCTACTACCAGTCTATCCGCCCGACTTTTATTGATGGTTTGCACGGAGAGCATGAATGGGTTGATGAGTTCCAGACAATCGCCAGATTGAACCCACCGCCCGCCGAGGTTATGGCCGAGCTCAGCTTCGAGGTTCAGTAGGATTTGATGACAGGCTCAGGGAAGAGCCGTTTGATGATTGGGTATCGATATAAAAAGGCGGGGCCGGAGAAGCCCCGCATAGGAAAACGCACCTTCCGCCAGCCAACAGACCGTGGCGACTGGCGGAGGCACGGGGATCAGAACTTGTAGGACACGCCTACCATGTAGACCCAGGGGTCGATATCCACGTCGATGGTGCTGGTATCGGCTACCGCATTGCCCGCGTAGGCGTTAATGGTGGCCTCGGTGTCGATGTCGATCCACCAGACCGCAGCGTTGATACCCACGTTTTCGGTGATCATGTAGTCAAGACCAATTTCGGCTGCCAGACCAAAGCTGTCATCCAGCTTGATGTCTGTACCGTCAATACCCGGGTTTCCGGCTACAGCGTCATAGGTGTTCGTCAGTGTCTGAGTGGTTTTCTCTTCAAAGAAGTTGGTGTAGTTCACGCCAGCGCCGACGTATGGCTGGAATTTGCTACCACTGGGCATCGGGAAGTATTGCAGTGTGATGGTCGGCGGCAAGTGCTTGGTTTCTGCCAGCTTGCCAGTGCCACCCAGAGCTGCGCCGTCACCCTTGATATCGTGCTTGAACGGGGTTGCCGCCAGCACGCCAACCCCGATCTGGTCGGTCAGCATGTAGGTTGCGGTCAGTCCCAACTGGCTGTTGGAATCGACGCTGACCTTGGCGCCATCAATTTCGCCAAGCGCGTTGGAGTTCAAGTTACCACTGGAAGAATCCGGATCAACCGTTGCCACACCAACGCGGCCGATAAAATCACCAGCTTCGTACGCCTGAACAGCGGGAGCAGCAGCCATTACCGCTGCAGCCAGAACACCAAGTTTGAATGTACGGGACATATCCATCTCCTTAACCTGAATCGTTGATGACTGCAGATTAATGACATCGGGAAATGGAAACTTGATTTAGCGCAAGAATGCCCGGGCAGGCGAGCGCGTTTGATCAGCGGATTGATTCAACTCAAAAAAACTGACGGTGATTCGATTGCTGCGGTTATTGCGAATAGTCAGGCAGAGTTCTTTTTCCGCACGGGCAGACTCTCGTCCGGGACAAACACGTCTCTGATGGACAGGGCCTGGCCATCGGCGTCCTGGACTTCCACCGTGTGTATCGGCCGGCCGGTGGCGCGGTCGCGCAAATCGAGCGGAGGCTCGTCCGGAGCAGGGTTCCACTTATCTCCCCACTGGCGAAGAGCGATAACCACCGGGAAAAGATCCCTGCCTTTTTCGGTCAGGCGGTATTCAAAGCGTGACCCATGTTCGCCCACATCCACCTTGCGCAGCACTTCATTGTCCACCAGCCGTGCGAGGCGATCACACAGGATGTTCTTGGCAATGCCCAGTTCCTGCTGGAAATCCACGAACCGGCGGGTGCCATACATGGCGTGCAGCACAATCAGGAGGGACCACCAGTCGCCCACTTCATTGAGGGCGCGGGCGACGGAACAGCTGGAGTCATCAAAACGTTTTCTGGCCATGACGGGAGTGTACCGAATAGGGTTGCATTTTAAAACCAGATTTAATAGGGTTGCTTTACGAAACCAAATTAGTGAGGTTGCATACTACCATGAGCATGAATCTTGGCCCGCTTTTCGAACCGTTTGAACTTCACAACCTCAAACTGCGAAACCGGGTGGCTATGGCGCCCATGACCCGTAATTTCTCGCCGGATGGCGTTCCGGGAGAGAACGTGGTGTCCTATTACCGCCGACGGGCCGAAGCAGGCGTTGGCCTCATCATTACCGAAGGCACGACCGTCAATCACGCGGCCGCCAACGGCTATCCGAATGTACCGGCGTTTCACGGCACCGATGCTCTTGAGGGCTGGAAGCATGTGGTCGACGCGGTCCATGAGGCCGGCGGCGCGATTTTCCCGCAGCTCTGGCACGTGGGCGCGGTCAGGAAGGAGGGCACCCCGCCGGATCCTTCGGTACCCGGATACAGCCCTTCCGGCTTGTTCGCACCGGGCAAGCCCAACGGCAAGGCCATGAGCAAAGAAGACATCGAGGATGTTGTCGTCGCTTTTGCCGATGCGGCCCAGGATGCCAAGGCCCTGGGTTTTGATGGTGTCGAGCTCCATGGCGCCCACGGCTACCTGCTGGACCAGTTCCTCTGGGAAGGTACCAACCAGCGCGACGATGAGTACGGCGGCAGCCTGGAGAACCGGCTGCGGTTCGTGGTGGAGATCGTTGAAGCGGTGCGTCATCGGGTTGGCCCGGACTTCCCGATCATGCTCCGGTTCTCCCAGTGGAAGCAGCAGGATTACGAGGCCAAACTGGTTAATAGCCCTGAGGAACTTGAGCGGTTCCTGAAGCCTCTGGTGGACGCAGGTGTCGACATTTTCCACGCCTCCACCCGCCGTTTCTGGGAGCCGGAGTTTGAAGGCTCGGATCTGAACCTCGCAGGCTGGACCCAGAAGCTTTCCGGTAAACCGACCATGTCCGTGGGCAGTGTCGGGCTGACGGAAGATTTCATCAGCGGCACCTTTGCCAGCAAGCAGGAAGCCGTTGAGAAAGCCGGGATCGATGAGCTGGTGGAGCGAATGAACAACCACGAGTTTGAACTGATCGCCGTGGGTCGGGCACTTCTGCAGGATCCGGAATGGCTGATCAAGGTGAAAGAAGGCCGACTGAACGAGGTGGAATCTTTCGCCAAGAAGTCCCTCGCCAAGCTTTATTGATTAACCCCTTTCGATCGGACGATCGAAACTTGCCGCAGTGTCTTCGGGCCTGCGGCTTTTTTGTGCCCGGTGAATCTGTCGTCTTCGTAATCGCGTCTGATCAGAGACACGTTATGATGGGTGAAACTCACCTGAAGTAAGAGGGATCAGCATGTCGATGATGGGTTCAATCAAAACACTGGCTGTGGCTCTGATGATCTCGGCCATCGTGGGCTGTGCGACCGTTGGGAAAGACTTCGCCACCCACAACGTGGACCAGATCCAGATTGGTGAAACCACACGGGCGGATATCCAGGAGATGTTCGGCGAGCCGTGGCGCACCGGGATCGAAGACGGCAAACGCACCTGGACCTATGGCAAGTACAAGTGGTCTGCCTTTGGTGATGCAGAAACCACCGACCTGGTTGTTCGATTCAACCAGGACGGCACGGTCTCGTCTTACGTCTACAACACCACGGAATAAACTGGCAAAAGATCAGGCGCGGGGCTGCCTTCAGCCCCGCAAACCTCCTACCAGCTTGTCGATGCTGTCCTTGGCATCGCCGAACAACATGCGCGTGTTGTCCTTGAAGAACAGCGGGTTCTCTACGCCGGAATAGCCGGTGGCCATGCCTCGCTTGAGCACGACAACCTGTCCAGCCTTCCAGACCTCCAGCACCGGCATGCCGGCAATCGGGCTACCGGGATCTTCTGCTGCCGCAGGGTTCACCGTGTCGTTGGCGCCAATAACCAGCACCACGTCGGTATCCGGGAAATCATCATTGATTTCGTCCATTTCCAGAACGATGTCATAAGGAACGTGGGCTTCCGCCAACAGTACGTTCATATGCCCTGGCAGGCGGCCGGCCACCGGATGGATGCCGAAGCGCACGTTTACGCCACGGTCCCGAAGGATCTTGGTCATATCGCTGACGCCGTTCTGCGCCTGGGCGACCGCCATGCCATAACCGGGCACGATGATCACCGACTGGGCGTTGCGTAGCTCTTCACAGACCTCATCCACACTGGATTCATGCACGGTCTGGTCAGCATCGGCGGCAGCCGAGCTGCTGCTGGTCTGGCCAAAGCCGCCGAGAATCACGCTGATGAACGAGCGGTTCATGGCCTTGCACATGATGTAGCTGAGGATGGCACCGCTACTGCCCACCAGGGCACCAACGACAATCAGCAGATCGTTGCCCAGCATGAAGCCGATGGAGGCTGCGGCCCAACCGGAGTAGCTGTTGAGCATGGAGACCACCACAGGCATGTCGGCACCGCCGATGGCCATGATCAGATGGATGCCGAGGACCGAGGCAATGACGGTCATCAGAACGAGCGCCACGATGCCCAGGGCCATGCTGTCGGTACCCAGGAACCAGGCCCCCGAGGAAAACACAGACGATAACGCCTGCCAGGTTCATCAGGTGCCGGCCGGGCAGGGTCAGGGCCTTGCTGTCGATGCGACCATCAAGCTTGCCGCAGGCCACCAGCGAACCTGTAAAGGTCACCGCACCAATGAAGATGCCAACGAAGACCTCCACCAGCTTGATGGTGTGCTCCGCGCCGGAGGTTGCAATCAGAGGCTCGATGTAGCCTGAAAAGCCTACAAACACGGCTGCCGCGCCCACAAAGCTGTGAAGCAGGGCCACCAGCTGTGGCATCTGGGTCATTTCCACCTTGTTGGCGATAGCAATGCCGATGCCGGCACCCAGCAACACGGCCACCAGGATCGAGACGATGCCGCCGTCAACGCTGGCCAGGGTTGCTCCCACGGCGATGATAATACCGGCGACGCCGTAGAGATTGCCCCGTCGTGCCGATGTCTGGTGGCTAAGGCCACCAAGGCTGAGAATAAACAAGATACTTGCGACCACGTAGGCCACGCTCACCAGTCCTGTGCTCATATCGGGCGTCTCCTACTTGCGGAACATTTTGAGCATGCGATGGGTGACCCGGAAGCCGCCCCCTACGTTGATGCTGGCAATCAGCACCGCGACAAAGGCCATGATCCCGACGGCAACGTTCTCCGCCTGTGCCAGGTGCAGAATCGCACCGATCACGATGATGCCACTGATCGCGTTGGTTACGCTCATGAGAGGCGTATGCAGGGAAGGCGTGACATTCCAGATGACCTGCCAACCGATAAAGCAGGACAGAACAAACACGGTAAAGTGCTGCAGGAAGCTTTCCGGCGCGTGTGCGCCAACCCCGTAGAGTGCCAGGGCGGTCACGGCCAGAAGGACGCCTTTACCGATCAGGCTCTTGCGATCGGCCTCTTTCTTCGCGGCGGCCTTGTCAGCGGCCGACGGCTCCTCCGTACCCGGTGCCGGCTTGGGACTGACCGGTGCCTCCGGTTGTGGTGGTGGCCAGGTGATGTCGTCCTCATGAACCACGGTAAGACCACGGATGACATCGTCTTCCATGTTCACCACGGGTTTGCCGTCTTTCTCGGGTGTCAGCTCGGTCAGCAGATGCACCAGGTTGGTGGCGTAGAGCTCACTGGCCACCTTGGCCATACGGCTGGGCAAATCGGTGTAGCCGATCAGGGTTACGCCGTGCTCGTGCGCCACTTTGCCAGGCTCGGTGAGCTCGCAGTTGCCGCCCCGTTCGGACGCCAGATCCACAATCACGCTGCCGGGCTTCATGGATTTCACCATGTCTGCGGTGATCAGCTTCGGTGCTGGCTTGCCGGGAATCAAAGCGGTGGTGATGATGATGTCCACCTCTTTGGCCTGCTCAGCGAACAATTCCATTTCCGCCTTGATGAACTCGTCGCTCATCTGCTTGGCGTAGCCGCCGCTGCCGCTGCCGTCCTCGTCTTCGAAGTCCAGCACCAGGAACTGGGCGCCCATGCTTTCAACCTGTTCTTTTACTTCCAGGCGAGTATCGAAGGCCCGCACGATGGCGCCCATGCTGTTGGCAGCACCAATGGCAGCCAGGCCGGCAACGCCGGCACCGATCACCATGATCTTGGCCGGTGGCACCTTGCCGGCAGCCGTGACCTGGCCGGTAAAGAAACGCCCGAAATGGTTGGCCGCTTCGATCACCGCCCGATAGCCGGCAATATTGGCCATGGCGCTGAGGGCGTCCATCTTCTGGGCGCGGCTGATGCGGGGCAGGCTGTCGATAGCAAAAGAGGTAATCTTTCTGGCGGCCAGCTTTTCCAGGAGTTCCGGGTTTTGCGCCGGCCAGATGTAGCTGACCAGAAACGCGCCCTCTTTCATCAGATCCGCTTCGTGTTTACCCAGCGCCGGATTTTCCATGGGCGCGCGGACTTTCAGAATGAAGTCGGCTTCTTTCCAGAGCGAACTGGTGTCTGTTGCGATGGCTGCGCCCACTTTCTCATAGGCCGCATCGGAGTAATTCGCAGCCTCGCCGGCGCCTCCTTCCACGATGACGTCGTAACCAAGCCCGACTAATTTGTGAACAGAGGGTGGCGTTGCAGCCACCCGCCTCTCAGCCTCGAAGATTTCCTTGGGGATACCGATTTTCATGTTAAGCGCGTCCTCCGGAACGACCGACTCAATGGATATCTCGGTTTTTACGTAGCCGGGGATGGTATCAGATTTGCTGAGAAATACCTAAATGAGAACCTTTACGGTCAAATGACGGTACCGAAGGCTAGGGAAGGCGGTGGCGCAGAGACTGAATCGACGATTCCGACAGGCCGTCCAGAATAGCGCCCCGGAATTGTCGGTTGATGAAACGCTCGGTTTCGGCCTGGATGGTTTCCCGCTGTGCCGGTTTCTCGATGTAGTCCATCGCCCGGAACAGAATGTACCGAATGGTCATGCGGGAGATTTCATGAATGGTCTCCGGTGGCACGTCGCTGACCAGTTGACGCTCGATAATATCCTCGGCCATCTCTTGGGCGCTGGCTTCCAGCTGGGATTCGAGCGCCCTGCGCAGTACCGGCGAGGGGCCATGAAGTTCCCGGACAGCGACAGTGGTGGCCGCCGGATTGGCCAGGAAATAGTGGTAAACGAAGGCCACGGTATCCCGGGACGCCTGTTCCGACGAATCGGCCATCTGGCGCAGATCCCGTACTCCGGCTTTCATCTCCTCGGCAATGTAACCCAGTACCGTTAGCCCGAATTCATCGAGGCTTTTGAAGTGCCGGTAAAACGTGTTCGGATTCAGCCCCGCCTCCCGGGCAAGCTCCCGCAGTCCGAGCGATGTCAGGCTCCGGGTTTCGGTAATCAGCCGAAGTGCAGCCTGAATGAGTTTCAGCTTTCCGCCGGTTATTACGCTCATCTTTTTCTCATTTTTGGAGGTTGGGCCTGCAGGCGGGGCCAAGTATGAGTCAACGCAGGCCATTCACTGCTCCGTTGGTATACGGCTGTATACCCACCTGTGTATACATGTGTCTACCGGCCATGATGACCCGCCGGACAACAACAGACAAGGCCGGGCAGGCCAACGCAGGAGTGCAGCAATGACACAGAACACACAGATCGCCATCATCGGCACCGGCTTCTCCGGCCTGGGCATGGCCATCAAACTCAAGGAAGCCGGTTACAACGACTTCGTGATCTTTGAACAGAGCGACGACATCGGCGGCACCTGGCACCAGAACCATT
This sequence comes from Marinobacter adhaerens HP15, assembly GCF_000166295.1. Lineage (NCBI taxonomy): Bacteria > Pseudomonadati > Pseudomonadota > Gammaproteobacteria > Pseudomonadales > Marinobacteraceae > Marinobacter > Marinobacter adhaerens. The sequence continues at coordinate 3,792,873 of NC_017506.1, read as the reverse complement.
ACCCGGGGTGTGCCTGTGACGTTCAGTCTGCACTCTACTCCTTCTCCTTCGAGCAGAACCCGAACTGGAGCCGGATGTACGCCCAGCAGCACGAGATCAAGGCGTATCTGAAACATTGCGCCGAGAAATACGGGCTGATGAAGCACATCCGGCTGAACACCCACGTGGCGGGAGCGCGATTTGATGAGAACCATCAACAGTGGGTTGTTGAAACCTGTGATAGTCCGTCGCTTTGGGCGTACATGCAGGAAAGAGGCGTGAAGCCGGGCGACCGGTTGGATCGAACCGATAAGGGGCTGCCGGAATTCACTACCTTGAGGGCCGATATCCTCGTTTCCGGAATGGGGGGATTGAGCACGCCGGCGTATCCGGAAATCGAAGGGATTGAGTCCTTCACGGGCAAGCGCTTCCACTCCCAGGACTGGGACCACGACTACGATCTGCGTGGCAAGCGGGTAGCGGTGATTGGCACCGGCGCGTCGGCCATTCAGTTTGTTCCGGAAGTGGCGAAGCAGGCGGCAAAAGTAGACCTGTACCAGCGCACACCCCCGTGGATCATGCCCAAGCCGGACCGTGCCATCCGGCCAGTGGAGAAGCGGCTGTTCCGGATGTTCCCACAAACACTCAATGCGTTCAGGCAGAGTATTTACTGGTCGCTTGAGGCGCGGGTACTGGGCTTTGTGGGCAACCCGCGTATTCTGAAGCTGGGTGAACTGCAGGCCCGCCGGCATATTCGCAACCAGATTCCGGACAAGACCTTGCGCAAAAAGGTTACCCCGGATTTCCACTTCGGCTGTAAGCGAGTGCTGATCTCCAACAACTATTATCCGGCGCTGGCCCAAGACCATGTGGATGTGGTGACCGAGGGTATCCGTGAGGTGCAGGGCAACACCGTGATCGATGGCCAGGGCAACAAGCGGCAAGTGGATTGCATCATCTACGGCACCGGTTTTCGAGCCCAGGACCCGATTCCCGCGGGCATGATCTTTGGCCGTAATAGTCAGGATCTGCTGGACGCCTGGAAGGATGGCGCCGAAGCTTATAAAGGCACCACCATCAGTGGCTTCCCGAATTTCTTCATGCTGATGGGGCCGAATACCGGCCTCGGCCACAGCTCCATGGTGTACATGATTGAGAGCCAGATTCAGTATGTGCTGGACGCCCTCAAGCAAAAACAGCGGCATCAATGGAGCACCCTGGAAGTGAGGCAGGACGCCCAGAGCCGCTACAACGCCTCCATTCATGCAAAGCTTGGTGATTCAGTCTGGCAGACCGGCTGCAAGAGCTGGTACGTGAACGAAAACGGCAAGAACACCACATTATGGCCAGGCTTCACCTGGCAGTTCCGTCAGCAGACACGACGCTTTGATGCGGCTCAATATCTGGTTCGTGCACCAGAATCCGGGGTTAGCGAGAGCGAATCGGCTCTGGCCGTTTAACGGTTGGCAGCAGGGGACTTTCGGGCAGCTTTCGGGCGTGTCCAGGTTGCGTTTTGGCCCTTTTGGCCAATACTGAAAGGATGGTCTTGCCGCTCTCGGCCAAGGATGTCCCCTGATGAAGCTGTTTCACTGTGGCCGATGCGCCAACCTGCTGTATTTTGAAAACAGTCGTTGTACCAGTTGTGGGTCTGGACTGGGCTTTGCCCCGGATGTCATGGACTTGCTGGCTATCGAGCCAAACGATGATGGCACCTGGGCGGCCGTCGCCCGGGGCGACCTCTACAGGCTTTGTGGCAACTATCAGAACCAGGGTGCCTGCAACTGGCTGATCCCTTCTCCGGACTCCCACACCTTCTGTGTCGCCTGCCGACTGAACCGCACCATCCCCGATCTCAGCATCCCGAAGAACAACGATCTCTGGCGGCGTCTGGAGAAGGAAAAACGGCGTCTGGTGTATTCGGTGTTGCGCCTTGAGCTGCCCTGCGAACCCCGTAATGAGGACCAGTACGGGCTGGCGTTTGATTTTCTGGCTGACCAGCCGGCGATGTTCGACGAACGCGCGAAAGTAAAAACCGGCCACGCCAATGGTGTGATCACCATGAACATTGCCGAGGCCGACCCGGTGGAACGGGAGCGGATGCGCAGCCAGATGGCCGAGCCCTATCGCACTGTTTTGGGGCACTTTCGCCACGAATCCGGCCACTACTACTGGGACCTGCTGGTGCGGTCCGGGCCCTGGCTGAGCCCGGTGCGGGAAGTATTTGGTGACGACACCAGGGACTACAGGCAGGCCATGGACCAGCATTATCAGTACGGCCCGCCCGGTGACTGGCAGAGCTGGTACATCAGCGCCTATGCCAGCAGCCATGCCTGGGAAGACTGGGCCGAGACCTGGGCACATTACCTGCATATGGTGGATACATTAGAGACTGCCTGGCAATTCGGGATGCGGGTGAATGCCCGCCAGCGCCCGGTAATGAACAGCGAACCAGACCCTGCGTTTGATCCCTACCAGGCCGACGATTTCGATGCACTGATCAAGCACTGGTTACCCCTGACGCTTGCGCTCAACAGCCTTAACCGAAGCATGGGGCATGAGGACGCCTACCCCTTCGTGCTTGCGGCTCCGGTGGTGGAGAAGCTCCGCCTGGTACACCGAATAGCTCACGGTGGTTAACGAAAGGACCCCAAATGAAAAAGAACAAATCGATAGACTGGAAAAACT